>DATCNH010000020.1:0-12841 GCA_036565345.1 Candidatus Limnocylindria bacterium
GGACCACGCCGCGCATCGAGCAGACCCGCCGCGATCGCTGCGGCGTAGGCGGCGGCGCCGACGGCGGCGTATCCGGCGAATTCATTGACCCCCGCGGCGAAGCCGCGCCGGCGCGGGCCGGCGAGATCGACCTGCATGACGAGCGCCGTCGTCCAGCAGAGCCCCTGGCTCACCCCGAGCAGGACGTTGGCCACGACGATCGGCCAGCCACCCGTGGTGAAGGCGAGCGCGAAGGGCACCGGCACGGCGACGAGCCAGCCCGCGAGGAGGGTGCGCCGCCGCCCGAACCGCACCGCCCCGGGACCGGCCGCAAGATTCGCGACCGCCTTCGAGATCCCGAACGCCGCGACGAAGGCCGCTCCACCCCAGGCCGCGGAACCGAGCCCGGCGGCCAGCGGCAGCGCGCTGCGCTCCGCGCCGACCGTCGCGCCGACGCAGGCGGTGATCGCGGCAGCGAGCGCGAAGGGTCCGATCGGGAGGCCGCGCCTCACCGCTCGGTGGCGATCGGGCCTCCTGCCGCGACCCAGCCGGAGAAGCCGTCCGCGATGTGAACGATCTCGGTCGTGCCGGCCCGCTCAAGCAGGGAGGCGCCGATCGTCGATCGATAGTCCTCGGCGCAGTGGATCGCCACCCGTGGACTGGGCACCGGGGGCCCGCCGCCGCCCTGGGCAAGGCGGTCCAGGGGCTGGTGCGTCGCTCCGGGAATGTGGCCGTCGCGCCACTCGTGCGCCCACCGGACATCGAGCACCGGCGGGCGGCCCGCGGCCAGGAGCGAACGTGCCGGAACGCGGGCAATCGCCGCGGTCTCCAGGACTGCGCCGTCGATACCGACGGCGAAGCCCTTCAGGTCATCGCGGCCGACCGCGGCGAGGGCGGTGGTGGCGTCCGCGCCTCCGGCGGGGTCGGCGACGACCAGGGCGATCGGGCGGTCCGGCGGCGAGATCCAGGCGGTCCATGGCCCGAACGGTCCGTCCAGCCCGATGGCGAGCGAGCCGCGCAGGTGCCGGGTGTCGTAGTCCAGTGACGGACGGGTGTCGACGATCGTCACGCCATCGCGCGCGAGCGCGGCCAGGCGCTCGTGCGTGATCGCGAGCGGCCGTGGCGGATCGGAGAGATCGCCGCTCCGATTCCGCGCGCGGACCGCGGGGTAGTAGGTCGGTGCCGGGGGAATGTCGGTCGTGGCGACGATGAGGAACGCCGCGGCATCGGAGACCGCGGCAAAGCGATTCTGCTCGCGCTCGGCGGCGATCGTCGTGTCGGCCGGGCCGTGCGCACCGCTGGAGCAGAACGATCCGCCGACGTGCGTCGCCAGGACCTCGGTCCGGCCCTCGAGGCCGAGCAGGCCACGCACCGTCGCGTGGGCCAACGCCGCGAGCCGGCGCGCCTCGTCCGGACCGAAGAGGTCGATGCGTGCCGCTCCGCCGGGCGAGAGCGCCCCGCCCGAGAAGAGGAGCGGCGGCTCACCGCGTACGAGAAAGCTCACGTGCTCGGGCGTATGGCCCGGGGTCGCGCGCACGTCGATGCGGATCGCGCCCAGCTCGACGACATCGCCGTCGTGCACGGCACGATGCGGATAGGCGAGATCGCCCTCGCGGCCGGCGACCACCGTCGCACCGGCCGCCGCGAGGCGGCGCGCTCCTGAGACGAAGTCGTTGTGCAAGTGGGTCTCGAGCGCGAGCACGATGCGGCAGCCATGCGCCGCGGCGGTCCGCTGGTACGGCTCGATGTCGCGTTGTGGATCGATGACCGCACCGAGGCCCGCGGGCTCGTCGAGGAGCAGGTACGAGCGGTCCCCCAGTCCGGTGTGGTCGAACGCAATGACCTTGGGCGATGAACTCATCGCTTCACCGTATCGAGCCATGCTCAACTTGTCAATCTCGCAATTGAGGTATTGATGATCCGGGGGTTCTGGGCTACGGTGCCCGCGTGACCGACCGCGCGTTCAAGGAGCGCCTCTACGCGCAGTTCGCGCGCGTCGGCGGGGCCCTCGCCAGCGAACGGCGACTCGAGCTCATCGATCTCCTCGCCCAAGCGCCTCGGCATGTTGAGGCACTGGCCACCGAGATGGACCTCCCCATCGCGAACACCTCGCAGCACCTGCGAGCGCTGCATGCCGCACGGCTCGTCGAGGCGGAGCGGCAGGGCACCCGGATCGTCTACCGCCTGGCCGACGAGAGCGTCCTACGCCTCTGGCTCGCGCTTCGGGCGGCCGCCGAGAGCCGGCTCGCTGAGGTGGCCGCCATCGTCCGCGAGCGCGGCGGCGCCACCGCCGGACCGCGGCTGGATCGGGCGGAGCTTGCGCGGCGGCTGGAGACCGGTCGCTATGTCGTGCTCGATGTCCGCCCGGAGATCGAATACGCGCACGGTCATCTGCCCGGCGCGATCAACATCCCGGTCGACGCGCTCGCGAAAAGGGCCGGCGGGCTGCCAAAGCGGAAGCCGCTCGTCGTGTACTGCCGCGGCGCGTACTGCCGGTTCGCCGACCGTGCGCTCGAGATCCTGCACCGCCGCGGCTTCGACGCCATCGCGCTGGACGGCGGCTGGCTGGAATGGTGGGCCGAGGCGCGGACCGCGGCAATGGCCCCCCGCTGACCCCGACCGCCGCTAGAGGAGGGTCGCTTCCCGCTCCGGACCGACCCCGACCATGCCGATCGGCGCCCCGACCGTCTGCTCGATCCGGCGTAGGTACGCTCGCGCGTTCGCCGGCAGCGCCGCGCGATCACGGCAGCCGGCGAGATCCTCGGTCCAGCCGGGGAGCCGCTCGTAGCGCGGTACCGCGCGCTCGAGGATCAGCGTCGGCGGCATATCAGTGGTCATCGCGCCGTCCAGCTCGTAGGCCGTGCAGAACGGGATCTCCGCGTAGCCGCCAAGGACGTCGAGCTTGGTGACCGCGATCTCGGTGAACGCGTTCAGCCGCTGGGCGTGCCGCGCCGCGACCGCGTCGAACCATCCGACCCGGCGCGGCCGGCCGGTCGTCGCGCCGTACTCTGCCCCCTTCTCCCGCAGGCGGTCACCGTCGGCGCCCTGCAGCTCGGTGGTGAACGGCCCCTCTCCGACGGCCGTGCTGTAGGCCTTCACCACTCCGATCACTCGGGTGATGTACCGCGGAGGGATCCCCGCCCCGATCGAGGCGAAGCCGGCGAGCGGGTTCGACGAGGTCACATACGGGTAGATCCCCCAGTCGAGATCGCGCATCGCGCCGAGCTGGCCCTCGACCAGGATCCGCGCGTTCCCGGCGAGCGCGCGTTCGATGACCGGAAGGGTGTCGACGATGCGGCCGCCGAGCGTCGCGGCGGCGGCGAGCACCCCGTCGGCGACGGTGACCGGGTCAAGGGGTGCGTCGCCGAGGCGCTCGAGGATCGCGTTCTTGAGGGTCAGCTCGTGCGCGACTCGGGCGCGAAAGCGCCGCTCGTCCCTCACCTCGTAGGCCTGGATCCCGTGGCGGGCGACCTTGTCCGCATACGCCGGCCCGACACCCCGTCCGGTCGTCCCCAGCTTCTTCCGGCCGCGCTCGCGCTCGTCGAGGCGGTCGAACGCGATGTGCCAGGGCATCAGGAGATGCGCGCGGTCGGCGACCCGGAGGTTCGCGGTGGGGATGCCCGCCGCCTCGAGCGTCGCGAGCTCCCCGCAGAGCGCCGCCAGGTCGACGACCGTGCCCGGCCCGAGGACGCAGGTCGCGCTCGGGTTGAAGATCCCCGAAGGAACGAGGTGAAGCTTGAAGGTCCCGTGCTCGTTGACGACGGTGTGCCCGGCGTTGTTCCCGCCCTGGTAGCGGATGACCAGATCCGCCTCCTGCGCGAGGAGGTCGGTGATCTTGCCTTTACCCTCGTCGCCCCATTGCGCGCCGACGATGGCGGTCACTGGCACGTGTTCGAATGCTAGACGGTCAGGACCCGCGGCGGAACGTGGCCGCCGCGACCTCCACCGAAAGCTTTGCCAGCTCGACGAAGGTGAGCGTCCGTGCCGGCTCGGTCAGCCACCAGGTGTTCGGATCCCACTGCGGGTCGCGTGCCGGGTAGTTGCGCAGGGTGATCTCGGCCGGCGCGGCCACGCGCGCGAACAGGATCGCGGCTCGCCGCTGGTGGTACGGACTGGTGACGAGGATCGCCGACCGGAGCTTGTTGGCGCCCATGAGCGCAAGGACCCGCTCGGCATTCTCCTCGGTGGTGGAGGATGAAGTCTCGACCAGGATCGCCGGGGCCGGAACGCCCGCGGCCACCGCCTCGCGCTTCATGATCTCGGCACTGGAGATGGATTCGGGGTCGAGGGCCGATCCGGCGAAGATGATCGTCGACGCGTAGCCACGCTTCCAGAGGTCCACCGCCGTGGCAGTACGCGGACCGTCGTCGCCGGACAGCGCGACGATCGCATCGGCCTTCGCGAGCGGATCCTCGACATCGAGCAGATGCCCGATGAGGACGAGGCCGCCGAGGACGACCGCGATCGCAACGATGCACCCCCTCAGGAAACGCCGCATGTCCGCCGCAACCCCTCCGCCAGGCTCGTCTGCGCGCGCCAGCCGAATTCGCGCCAGGCCTTGCCCGGATCCACGCAGGAGCGCTCGAGCTCGACCGCGGGAAGGGGCTCGTGAACGATGCCGGCGGGCGGACCGAGGATCTCGGTCAGGGCGGAGACGATCGCGTTCACCGAGGTCGCGATGCCGGTCCCGATGTTGTATACGCCGGTGACGTCGTGCTCGAGCGCGGCCCGGACCGCGTCGGCGACATCGCCGACGTAGACGTAGTCCCGCTCGGCGGTGCCGGGGCCGCGAACGACGAGCGGCTGGCCGGTACGCCAGCGCCCGGCGAAGATCGCGATCACGCCGCCCTCGAGGTCGGCGCGCTGGCGCGGTCCGTAGATGTTCGCCGGACGGAGGGTGACCGCAGGAGTCGCCGCGGCCGCGACGAGCGCTTCGGCGGCGATCTTGTGGATCCCATAGGGGGAGATCGGGGCGACCGGCGTTTCCTCGGTCGCGCAGGCCGAGGTCTCCCCGTACGCGACGCCACCGCTCGAGAAGTTCACGAAGCGCCTTGCACCGGTCGCGGCGGCCAGTCCGAGAACGATGGCCGTCCCCTGCACGATCACGCGGCGATAGAGGTCGGGATTGGCCATCGACTCGACGACCTTCGTCTTTGAGGCGCAGTGCACGACCGCATCGAACCGGCGGCCGCCGAGGGCGGCGAACAGCGCGTCCTGGTCCGCGATGTCGGCGACGACCAGCTCGACGCCGGCCGAAACGTTCGTGCGGTCTCCGGTCGCAAGGTCATCGACGACCACGACCAGGTCGCCACGCGCCGCAAGGGCGTCGGCGATCGTGCTCCCCACGAACCCGGCGCCACCGGTGACGAGGACCCGGCGCGACATCGACCCACTCCCTTCTCCGCGTCGGCGGTGCGAATGACTGTGGACGACTTTGTGGATGAGGCTGTGCACGAAATCCGTTCGCTCGGCCATCCCCGACCCTAGGGTCTTCACGAAGCCGCTGCTTCGCGGAGCACCGCGCGCGCCGACAAGGGGATGCCGATGTCCAGAACATGCGTTCTATACTTTGGGCTGTGACGCTCGAGACCGCGGCCGAGCGGGCCGCCCCCCACGATGCCGCCTCCGAGCAGCGCGTCCTCGGCTCGCTGCTCATCGACCGCGATGCGATCTTCCGCGTCGCCGACCTCCTGCGGCCGGCGGACTTCTACGTCGCGCGACATCAGCGCGTCTTCCAGGCCGCGCTGGACCTGCTCGAGCGGCGCGAGCGGATCGACCCCCTCACCGTCCAGGTCGAGCTCGCCCGGCGCGAGGAGCTGGACCGCGTCGGCGGGGCCGCCTACCTGCGCGAGCTTGTCGAGAGCGTGCCGACCGCGGTCGAGGTGGAGCGCTTCGCGAAGATCGTCCGCGACCGTTCGCTCCTCCGGCGCCTCCTCGGAGCGGCCACGGCGATCGCGGCCGATGCCTACGACGAGCCGACCGACGTGGCGCTCGTGCTGGACCGGTCGGAGCAGCGGATCTTCGCGCTTCGCGACGAAGCCGCGAACGCGCAGCTGAATCACATCAGGAACGCGCTGCGCCAGAACTACGAGCACCTTACCGAGCGGATGGAGCACCCGTACGAGGTGAGCGGCATCGCCACCGGCTTTCGCGAGATCGATGGCTACACCCAGGGCTTCAACCCGGGGGACCTGGTCATCGTCGCCGCCCGGCCCTCGGTCGGGAAGACCAGCCTCGGCCTCGGGATCGCCTACAACATCGCCAAGCGGGGCACCTCGGCGCTCGTGTTCTCGCTCGAGATGGACAGCAAGCAGATCGTCGCGCGGTTCCTCGGCCTGAACAGCCGGGTCGACCTCCTCGCCATGCGCACCGGGAGCATCATCGATACCGAGGCTGCGACCGCGCTCATCGGGCTGCCCATCCTCCTCGACGACACGCCGGGCCTGTCGATCATGGAGCTGCGGACGAAGGCGCGCCGCGCGCTCGCGCAGACGCAGGGCGACCTTGGGGTCATCGTCGTCGACTACCTCCAGCTCATGCGCACCGGCGAGCACGAGGAGAACCGGGTCCAGGAGATCGCGACGATCACCCGGAACCTGAAATCGCTCGCCCGCGAGCTCGGGGTCGTGGTCATTGCCCTGTCGCAGCTCTCGCGCGCCGCCGGCGACTCGGGAAGCGAGCCGAAGCTCTCGACCCTGCGCGAATCCGGCGCGATCGAGCAGGACGCCGACATCGTCCTGATGCTCTGGCGCGACAAGGAGGATCAGCCGGCCGGTGCGCCCAAGCTGATCCACGGCAGCGTCGCGAAGAACCGCAACGGTCCCACCGGACTCTTCGAGCTCTTCTTCGAAAGCGAGCAGGCCCGCTTCTTCAGCCGCGCGGCCGAGGACGGGATGCCGGTATGACGATCGAGGTCGGCGACCGCCGCCTTCCCAAGCCGCCGCCGGAGAACCCGGAGGCCGAGGCATCGCTCCTGGGTGCGATGCTCATCGACTCGCTCGTCTACACCGATGTCGTCCGCAACCGCATCAAGCCGGACGATCTGTCGCGCGCGAACCATCGGGCGGTGCTCCGGGCCATCGAGCGGGTCGGCGAGAAGGGCGACGCCATCGGGTTCCAGAGCGTCCTTGCCGAGCTGGCCGCGGCATCGGAGGTCGATGCGGTCGGTGGATCGCAGTTCCTGGTAGGCCTCATGCAGTTCGTCCCCACGGTGGCGCATGCCGAGACCTACGCCGCGATCGTCGAGCGGACCGCGCTCCTCCGCAAGCTCATCGGCGCGGCGAACGAGATCGCCCGCCTCGCCCTGGTCCGTGAGGATGCGCGGGGGGCGGTCGACGAGGCCCAGAACCTGTTGTTCGCGGTCAGCGAGTCGTCGCTCCAGCGCGACATCATTCCGCTGGAGACGGCGCTGCACCGCTACGCCGAGCAGATCGCCTCCCGCATCGAGGGCCAGGCCACCGGCATCTTCACCGGCTTCAAGACCCTGGATGCCAAGACCGGTGGGCTGCAGCAGTCCGACCTGATCATCGTCGCCGGGCGGCCGGGACTCGGAAAGACGAGCCTGGCCCTCAACTTCGTCGAGCACGCCGCGATCATCCTGGGAAAGACCTGCGCGGTGTTCTCGCTCGAGATGAGCGAGATGCAGCTCGTCCAACGCCTCATCTCGATGACCGCCGAGATCGACGGGAATCGGATGCGCCGTGGCCGCCTCTCGATCGACGAGCTCGGCGCGATCTCCGACGCCTCCAGCCGGCTGCAGCAATCGGCGATCTACGTCGAGGAGTCGAGCCGCCTCACCGTCACCGACATCCTCGCGAAGTCACGCCGGCTCCAGGCCGAGCATGGCGGCCTCGACCTGGTCGTCATCGACTACCTGCAGCTCATCGAGGGCGTCGGCGGCGACGAGAACCGGGTCCAGGAGGTCGCAAAGATCACGCGATCGCTGAAGGCGATCGCCCGTGAGCTTCAGGTGCCGGTAATCGCGCTGTCGCAGCTGTCGCGGCAGATCGAGACCCGAGGCACCGAGCCGATGCTCTCCGATCTGCGGGAATCAGGTTCGATCGAACAGGACGCCGATCTGGTGCTCTTCCTCTGGCAGAAGGATCAGCAGGACCGGAAGGACGGTCTGGTCCGCCTGAAGCTGGCGAAGCATCGGAACGGGCCCACCGCGGACATCGACCTTCACTTCGAGGCCGAGCTCACGCGGTTCCGCGATCTCGGGGAGACCCGCGCCGCGGGCTAGGCGACCACGGCGCCGGTCAGGCCGCCTCGATCGCGACCGTGATGTGCGCGCGCACGTCGGTGAGGAGCCGGATCTCGACCCGATGGACACCGAGGCTGCGCAGCGGATCGGCGTGGATCTTCATCCTATCCACGGTGATGCCCGCGTCCCGCGCGAGCGCGTCGCTCACATCTTTCGTCGTGACCGAGCCGAACGCCTTGCCCTGATCGCCGGCCTTGAGCTTGAATACGAGCGTCACCGCATCCAGCTTCTTCGCAAGCGCTTCCGCCTGGGCGTGCGCGCGCTCGACTCTGTGCGCCGCGCTGTCGCGCTGTTGCGCGACGCGCTTGAGCTCGCTCGTGCTTGCGACGATCGCGAGACCACGCGGGAGCAGGAAGTTCTGGGCATAGCCGTCGGCGACATCCTTCACCTCACCGGGGCGGCCGAGTCCGCGGACCTCCTGCTTCAGGACGACGCGCATGGGGCCGCTTGGCTACGCGGTCGGGACGGGCTCGGGAAGTGAGCCGTCCTGCTCGCTCTTGCGCAGCTCCATCTCCCAGGCCAGGACCGAGGCCGCGACGGCGAGGATCCCCATCACCGTCATCGCGCCGATGACCGCGAGGATCGCCTCGACCACACCGAACATCCCGCCACTGTCACGATCGCTCATCAGCTCGCCCCCCTTAACGGTCGCGTGACACCGACTCCAGATTACCCGACGCCCCACTAGGCGCCATGCACGTCGCTCTGCGGGAAGTGTGCCCGCACGGCGCGGATCGCGGCGGCGATCCCGGCCTCGCGATCGGGCGCCCAGAAGGTCACCTGATACCGCACCTTGCCGTCGCTCACTCCCCGGAGCTCGACGTCCGGCGCGGGATCCACGGCCACGGGACTCGCGTCGGCGAGCGCTGCGCGGACCGACTCGGTGCTCACCGCATCGCTGTCGGTGCCGACGGTGAGCCAGATCTGGGCCCGGCGGAGCGGGAACCGCGAGAGATTCACCACCGGCTTGGTCATGAAATCGCCATTCGGGATGATGACCTCCCGACCGTCGGGGGTCCGCAGCTGGGTCGTCCGGAATGAGATCTCCTCGACCACTCCGGTATAGCCGGAGACTTCGATCGTGTCCCCGATCCGGAACGGCCGCTCGACGAGCACCCAGACACCCGCGAAGAAGTTCCGCAGGATGTCCTGGAGCGAGAGGCCGATGACGATCCCGATGACGCTGAACGAGGTGAGGATCCAGCCGAACGCACCCTGGGTGTAGATCGCGAGCACGACGAGGGTCCCCAGGACGATGACCGCCAGCTGCGACAGGTTGCCGAGCAGGACCGTCGCGTTCGCATGGGCCCGGTGGCGGGTGAGCGACCGCATCGTGGCCGCCCGCACCCCGCGGGAGAGGACGAGCGTCACGACCACCACGACCGCGGCCCAGAGGGTCCGCAGGGTGTAGTCGACCAAGGTGTCGCGCAGCGCGGCGATCTCGGGGGTCACCGCGTGGATGCTACGGGCGAACCTCGCCGCGCTTCCCCAGCCCGGACCCGACGGCGGAATGTCTGGCTCCTTGTCGCGGCGGACCCCTCTTGACAACTGAACATCCGTTCGGTTACCGTCGGGACATGACCAAGCAGGACCAGCAGCGGGCCGAGCGCATTCTCGAGTTCATCGGCGAGACCGTCGCCGAGCGCGGCTATCCGCCGAGCGTGCGGGAGATCGCTGAGGCGGTCGGCCTGGCCTCCACCTCGGCGGTCCACCACCACCTCACCAAGCTCGAAAAGGACGGCAGGCTGGAAAAGGTCGCCACCCGTTCCCGGGCCCTTTCGCTCCCCGGCAGCGCCGCCGCCCGGGCGGCCGCCGCCCAGTTCGTGACCGCGCGGATCGTCGGAGAAATCGCCGCGGGCCAGCCGATCTACGTGAACGAAGAACACGAGACGATGGCGCTCCCGAGCGAGCTCGCCGCCGGCCACGACACCTTCGTCCTCCGGGTGCGGGGGAAGTCGATGATCGAGGATCACATCGACAACGGCGACTACGTCGTGGTGCAGCCCCAGGACACCGCACGCGACGGCGAGATCGTGGTCGCCATCCTCGAGGACAACAGCGCCACCCTGAAGCGCTTCTACAAGGAGCGGGACCGGGTCCGGCTGCAGCCGGCGAACAGCGGAATGCAGCCGATCTACGCCCGCGAGGTGAAGATCCAGGGCAAGGTCATCGGGGTCATCCGCCGGCTGTCCTAGCTTTTGACATAGGAGCATCTGGTGCCCCGCCTCGCTGACCGGTCGGCGTCCGTCGCGGTCCTCACCGACCGCGCGCTCGACCGCGCGCTCCTCGCCCGGCAGCTGCTGCTCGAGCGTGCGTCGCTGGGCCCGGTCGCGGCCATCGAGCGGCTGGCGGGCCTCCAGGCCCAGTGGTCCCCCGCCCCGTACATCGGCCTCTGGGCCCGCCTGGCCCGGTTCGCGATCGAGGATCTGGAGCGGGCTCTCGCCGATCACACCGTGGTCAAGGCGACGGTGATGCGCGGGACGCTCCACCTCCTCGCCGCCCGTGAATTCCCGTTCTACGCGACCGCGACGGCCGCGGCCCGAGGCGATCTGTGGCGGAATCCCAAGCTCGAGGACGGTATCGACATGGATGGGCTCGAGGGCCGCCTGGTGCGCTACACCGCGACGACGCCGCGGACCTTCGACGAGCTCGCCGCGCTGATCGATCATGCCGCGCCCGGCGATCGGGACCGGCAGCGCTATCTCATCCGCCGCCTGGTCTTCAATCGCGGCGCCATGGTCCACACGCCGCCGAGCGGCACCTGGCGCCACTACCGGACCGGCGGCTACGTCGCCGGCCGCAGCTGGGTCGCCGGCTGGCGGGAGCCTTCGGTAGGGGACGCGACCGATCACGTCGTGCGCCGGCACCTGGGCGCGTTCGGGCCGGCGACGGTCGACGACATCGGCTCCTGGAGCTCCATCCGCACGCCACTCATCCGCGAATCGCTCGCACGGTTGACCGGGATCGTTCGGTTCCAGGACCTGCGCCGGCGGGAGCTGTTCGACCTTGGGCGCTCGCCCCGTCCCGATCCCGAGACCCCCGCCCCGGTGCGCTTCCTCCCCAAATGGGACAGCACCCTCCTCGCGTACGCCGCCCCGGAGCGGGTCCGGATCCTCCCCGAGCCGTATCGCAAGGCGGTGATCCTGAAGAACGGCGACGTGCTGCAGACGATCCTGGTCGATGGGATCGTCGCCGGCACCTGGTCGACCGCGGTGACCCGCGGTGAGGCGATCCTGGCGATCGCGCCGTTCGGCAGGCTCGCCCGGGCCGAGCGAACGGACCTCATCGGGGAGGGCGAGCGCCTCATTCGCTTCATCGAGCCGGAAGCGAAGCGGCACGGCGTGGCAGTGTGACCGTCCCCGCCGCGACCGCGGCCCGCACGATCCTCCACGGGGACCTCGACGCGTTCTATGCCTCGGTCGAGCAGCGCGACCATCCGGAGTACCGGGGGCGGCCGGTCATCGTCGGCGGCGGACCGCACGAGCGCGGCGTGGTGAGCGCGGCCTCCTACGAGGCCCGCGCGTTCGGGGTTCGTTCGGCGATGCCGCTGCGGACCGCGAGCGCCCTCTGCCCCGAGGGGATCTTCGTCCCGGGCGACCACGCCGCCTACGCGGTGGCCTCCGACGCGGTCATGGCCCTGTTCTCCGAACAGACGCCGTTGGTCCAGCCGATCTCGCTCGATGAGGCGTTCCTCGACATCACTGCGACGCTGCAGCTCTTCGGCGGTGCCGAGGCGATCGCCCGTGAGCTCAAGCGGGCGGTGCGGGACCAGCTCGGCCTGGTGCTGTCGGTCGGTATCGCCACGAACAAGCTGTGCGCGAAGATCGGATCGGATCTGCGCAAGCCCGATGGCCTGGTCATCGTGCCGCCCGGGACCGAAACGGCGTTCCTCGCCCCGCTCCCGCTGGGACGCCTCTGGGGGGTCGGCCCGAAGACCCGGGCGGTCTTGGAGGGCCTCGGAATGCGCACGATCGGCGACCTCGCCGCGGCTGGGCTGGAGCTGCTGGAGGCACGCTTCGGCGAGCACGGCCGCTCGATCTGGGAGCGGGCGCGGGGGATCGACGAGTCGACCGTGGAGCCCGAGGTCGAGGCGAAGTCGGTCGGCCACGAGTACACCTTCGAGCGCGATACCCGCGACCCGGCGCAGATCGAGGCGACGCTGCTTCGCCTCGCCGAAGGGGTGGGACGGCGGCTCCGGGTCGGCAACACCCGTGCACGGACGATCACCCTGAAGGTGCGGGTCGCCCCGTTCGAGACCCGCAGCCGGCAACGCACGTTGGCGGAGCCGACCGACGACGATCTGCGTCTGTACGACACCGCGCGTACGCTCCTCCGCACCGCGCTCGCCACCGATCGGGACGCCGGGCACAGCGCCCTGGTCCGACTGATCGGGATCAGCGCCAGCGGCCTCGTCGCCGGCGAGCAGCTCGGCCTCTTCGGGGGCGCCCGCACCGCGCGCCTGAACGCGGCGCTCGATGTCGTACGCGAGCGATTCGGCGACGCCGCCCTGGACCGCGCGAGCGCGAAGGAAGCGGTCGGTCGAAAGCGGCTGTCGGACCGTCGCATCCGCTGACGTCGGTTCGGCCCGCGATCCGGCGC
>DATCNH010000021.1:0-12221 GCA_036565345.1 Candidatus Limnocylindria bacterium
GCGGTGACCCGCCTCGGGCTCGGCAGCGAGGAGCAGCGGGCGCGGGACCAGGTCGGTGGCTGGCTCGCCGCCCGCGGCGCGACGATCCGGCGTGACGCGGCGGCGAACCTCTGGGCCCGGTTCGGCGGCGAAGGGCCGGCGATCGTCGTCGGCTCGCATCTGGACTCGGTGCCCAGCGGCGGACGCTTCGACGGCGCGCTGGGGGTGCTCTGCGCGGTCGAGGCGGTCGACGCGCTCCTCGACGCCGGCCGCGCGTTCCGCCGCCCGGTGGAGATCGTCGGCTGGTGCGACGAGGAGGGCGCGCGCTTCGGGATCGGCCTGTTCGGGTCGTGCGCGGCGTTCGGCCGGCTCCCGGACGGCGCGGCCAAGCGCGCCGACCGCGATGGCATCACGATCGCCGCGGCGCTGCAGGCGCTGGGGGAATCCGGCGATCCGACGGTCGCGCGGCGCGCCGCAGCCGATATCGCCGCGTACCTCGAGCTGCACATCGAGCAGGGCCCGCGCCTGGCCGAACGGGGGATCGCGCTCGGCGTGGTGAGCGACATCGTTGGGATCCTTCACGCCCGGGTGACCGTGCGTGGGCGCCAGGACCACGCCGGGGCAACGATCATGACCGCGCGGGCCGACGCCCTCGCCGCCGCGGCGGAGATGATCGTGGCGATCGAATCGATCGCCGGCGGCCTCGCTGACGCTGTCGGAACGGTCGGCGAGATCGCGGTCCGCCCCAACGCAAAGAACGTCGTTCCCGGCGAGTGCGTGTTCTCGCTCGACCTGCGGGCGCGCCGCGAGGAGACGGTGGAGGCCCTCGGTCGGGAGGCGCGGGCGGCGATCCGCCGGATCGGCGACGCGCGCGGAGTGACCTCGGCGATCGACGTCCTCTCGCGGGTCCCCGCGGTCCCGCTCGATCCGGCGCTGCGCGATCTGTTCCTGCGCGCTGCCACGGCGGTCGGCGTCGCCGCGCCCGAGCTCTTCTCGGGTGCCGGACATGACGCCGAGAACGCTCAGCTCGCCGGCGTGCCGACCGGGATGCTCTTCGTCCGGTCCACCGGCGGCAGCCACAACCCGAACGAGCTCGCCGCGGGTGCCGATGCGGCTCTCGGGGCCCAAGCCCTGGCCCTGGCCATCGCGGAGCTCGCGGGGGCGTAATCAGGCGAGGGAGGGCTTCGCCCGACCGAGCCGCAGGGCCGTGAGCGAGCGAAGCAGCCGCGCAGCGGCAGCGAAGTGAGCAGGGTTTGGACGACGGCGTTATCTTCGTGCCAGTTCACGTGAGCTGGCGGACCGGGGAGGCAGACAAGCGTGGCGCGAGCGACGATCGGCGCGATCGGACCGGCGACGTACCGCATCGGCGAGCTGGCCGCCAAGGTCGGCCTGACCGAGCGGACGATCCGCTATTACGAGGAGCTCGGTCTGCTCGACTCGGTGAAGCGCCTCGAGGGGGGCACGCGGGTCTACACCGGGGATGATGTGCGGCGCCTGCGATTCATCCGCAAGCTGAAGCTCCTCGGCCTGTCGCTCCAGGAGATGGGCGAGCTCGAGGGCATGTACACCCGGCAGCGCAGCAACGCCGCGGTGCTACCGCGCCTGGTCGAGCTGCTCGACGCGCACCTCGCCACCGTCGACGCGCGGATGATCGAGCTCGGGATGCTCCGCGACGAGATCCGCGGCTACCGCGAGCACGTCGCGCAGCGCCTGCTGGCGGAGCGATGACCTCCGTCATCGTGGGAGCGGCGCGGACGCCGATCGGCGCGTTCCTCGGCGCGCTCGCGCCGCTGTCCGCGCCGAAGCTCGGTGCGATCGCGATCCGCGCCGCGGTGGAGCGCAGCGGCATCTCGGCAGAGGCGATCGACGAGGTCTTCATGGGGAGCGTGGTCCAGGCTGGCGTCGGTCAGGCGCCGGCCCGCCAGGCCTCGCTCGGGGCGGGCCTCTCCCGGAGCATCCCCTGCACGACGATCAACAAGGTCTGCGGCTCGGGCCTGAAGGCGGTGATGCTCGCGGCGTCGCAGATCGCCGCCGGCGAGGGCCGGGTCATCGTGGCCGGTGGCATGGAGAGCATGTCGAACGCGCCCTTCCTCCTCCGCGGCCTCCGGACCGGGCTCAGCCTGGGGGAGCACGCGATGGAGGACGCGAACCTCGTCGACGGGCTCGTCGACGCCTACGGCGGCGGACACATGGGTCTTGGTGGCGAGGCCGCCGCGGCGAAGACGCACCTCTCCCGTGAAGATCAGGATCGCTTCGCGCTCGGGTCGTACGAGAAGGCGCTCGCCGCGCAGCGCGGCGGCGCGTTCGACGCCGAGATCGTGCCGGTGGAGGTGCCTGGAGGAAAGGGCCGCAAGGGCGCGGTGACCCGGGTCGAACGGGACGAGACCCCGCGCGAGACCTCGCTCGCGGCGCTCAGTGCGCTCCGGCCGGTGTTCCGCCCGGACGGCACGGTGACCGCGGGGAACGCGTCCAAGCTGAACGACGGCGCGGCCGCGGTGGTCGTGGCCTCGGAGGAGCGTGCCGTCGCGCTCGGCCTGCAGCCGCTCGCCCGCATCGTCGCGCAGGCCCAGTTCGCGCACGAGCCGGAGCTCTTCCTCCTCGCCCCCGCCGGCGCGATCGCGCGCTGCGTGGAGCGGGCCGGCTGGGCGACCCGGGACGTCGACCTGTTCGAGGTGAACGAGGCATTCTCCGGCATCGAGGCGGTCCGCCGCGAGCTCGGCATCCCGGAGGACCGCTTCAACGTCAACGGTGGCGCGGTCGCGCTCGGCCATCCGATCGGTGCCTCGGGCGCGCGGCTCCTGGTGACGCTCCTCTACGCGCTGCGGGCTCGGGGGAAGCGCCGTGGGATCGTCTCGCTCTGCCTCGGCGGCGGCGAGGCGGTCGCCCTCGCGGTGGAGGCGACATGACCCAGATCACCCAGATCACCCAGATCACCGAGACCAACGAGGTCGGCGTCGTCGGCGCGGGGACGATGGGAGCCGGGATCGCGCAGGTCTGCGCGACCGCGGGGCTGCAGGTGCTGCTCGTCGACATCGGCCTCGACCAGCTGAAGCGCGGCCAGGAGACCATCGGTGCATCGCTCGCGACGCTCGAGCGGAAGAAGAAGCTCCCGCGGCCGGCGGCCGAGATCGGCGGGCGGATCCGCACCTCGACCAGCCTGGGCGATCTGGAGCGGGTCGGGTTCGTCATCGAGGCGGTGTATGAGGATGTCGGGGTGAAGACCGAGCTCCTCCGCAAGCTCGACGCGAGCTGCGGACCGCACGCGATCCTCGCCTCGAACACCTCGTCGATCTCGATCACCCGCCTCGCCGCGGCGACGAAACGGCCGGGCCAGGTGGTCGGAATGCACTTCATGAACCCGGTCCCGGTCATGGGCTACGTCGAGCTCATCCGCGGGCTGCAGACGACCGACGCGACGATGGCCACGACCAGCGCCCTCGCGGAGAAGCTCGGCAAGACCGCGGTCGAGTCGCGCGACGCGCCCGGCTTCATCGCGAACCGGATCCTCATGCCGATGATCAACGAGGCGGTCTTCGCGCTCGCCGAAGGCGTGGGCACCGCCGACGCGATCGACACGATGATGCGGGGGCTGAACTTCCCGATGGGCCCCCTCGCCCTGGCCGATCTCATCGGGCTCGACGTCTGCCTGGCGATCCTCGAGGTCCTGCAGCGCGACCTGGGCGATCCGAAGTATCGGCCGGCGCCGCTGCTGCGCCAGTACGTCGCGGCCGGCTGGCTCGGGCGCAAGAGCGGCCGGGGCTTCCACCCCTATTCCGCTCTGCCCCAGACAAAGAGCGAGACAAAGAGCGAGACGAAGAGGGGAGAACGGTGACCACGATCGCGCCGGCCGACACGGCGGATGGCGGCTTTGACCTGGCCCTCACGGCCGAGCAGGAGCTCGTCCAGCGGACCGCGCGAGACTTCGCGACCGAGAAGCTCCTCCCGATCGCCGCGGACATCGACCGGGAGGCGGCGGTCCCGAAGGCGATCCTCGCCGAGCTCGCGGCGCTCGGCTTCATGGGCGTCTGCGTCCCGACGGAGCTCGGCGGCGCGGGGCTCGACGCGGTCTCCTACGTGCTTGCGCTCGAGGAGATCAATCGCGCCTGCGCCTCGACCGGGGTGATCATGAGCGTGAACAACTCTCTCGTCTGCGATCCGCTGCTGCGCTTCGGCACGCCTGCGCAGCAGGAGCGCTGGCTGCGTCCGCTCGCGGCCGGCGACGCGCTCGGATGCTTCGCGCTGTCCGAGCCGGCCTCGGGCTCCGACGCCAAGTCGATGCGCACGAGCGCCCGCCCCGCGGGCCCCGATGGGCAGGGCTGGGTCCTGAACGGCACGAAGAACTTCATCACCAACGGTGCTTCCGCCGACACCGTGCTCGTCTTCGCTCAGACCGACCCGACCAAGGCGCATCACGGGATCGCGGCGTTCATCGTCGACAAGGCGACCGCGGGCCTGAGCGTGGGGAAGATCGAGCACAAGCTCGGGATCCGCGGATCGGACACCGCGCAGCTCGTCTTCGAGGAGTGCCGGGTGGGCGCCGATCGGCTCCTCGGCGCGGTGGGCGACGGGTTCAAGATCGCGCTCGCCACCCTGGACGGCGGCCGGATCTCGATCGCCGCCCAGGCGGTTGGCATCGCTCGCGCCTGTCTCGAGGATGCCCTCGCCTACGCGAAGGAGAGAACGGCGTTCGGCAAGCCGATCGCCGATCTTCAGGCGATCCAGTGGATGCTCGCGGACATGGCGACCGAGACCGATGCGGCGCGCCTGCTCACCTGGCGGGCGGCGGCGCTGAAAGAGCGCAGCGAGCCGTTCACCGCGGAGGCGGCGATGGCCAAGCTCTTCGCTTCGGACGTCGCGATGAAGGCGAGCCGCGACTGCATCCAGATCTTCGGCGGGTATGGCTATCTCACCGACTTCCCGGCGGAGCGCCACTACCGCGACGCGAAGATCACCGAGATCTACGAGGGCACGAGCGAGATCATGAAGCTCGTCATCGCCGCGGACACGCTCGGATGACCCCGCCGACCGGCGGCGCCGGCGCCCTGGTGCTGCTCGCCCTCGCCCTGGCCGGATTCGGCGCGTTCGCCTACCGGACCGGGAAGCTGTACCGCTACCTCCGTCTCGGCCGCAACGAGGATCGCACCGACCAGCCCCGGCGGCGGCTGCGCGACGAGCTCGTGATCTACCTGCTCCAGGGAAAGCTGTTCAAGCGGCCGTATCTCGTCCGCGGCCTCGCCCACGCGTTCATCTTCTGGGGCTTCATCGTCATCACCCTGGGCACCGCCGACCTCCTGCTGAGCGGGATCGTCGGCCGGCGGGTGCCGGGCACCGAGAGCGGCGCGTTCGCCTGGCTGGTCGACATCTTCGCGTTCCTCGTGCTCGGCTCCATCGCCCTGGCCGCGGCGCGGCGCCTGTTCTTCAAGCCGCCGCGGATGCACATCGCCGCGGACGGCTACATCATCCTCGGGCTCATTGCGACGCTCATGCTGTCGCTCGTCGTCTTCGAGTCGGCCGGGATCGCCGGCGACCTTCTCGCGCGCGGCCAGGCCGCCCCGCCGCTCGCCGGCCTGTTCGCTCCGATCCTCCGCGGACCGCTGTCCGGCCCGCTGTTCGCCGGAGCCTGGTGGGTGCACGTGGTCACCGTCCTCGGCTTCGCCGCGTACCTGCCGCAGTCGAAGCACCTCCACATCGTCACGACCCTCCCGAACGTGTTCTTCCGCTCGCAGCGGCCGCGCGGCGCGCTTGCGCTCATCCCCGACATTGAGGAGCGCGAATCGTTCGGGGCGACGTCTCTGCGCGATCTTTCGTGGAAGCAGCATTTGGACGGCTACACCTGCACCGAGTGCGGCCGCTGCTCCGACAGCTGCCCGGCCGCGGCGACCGGGAAGCCGCTCGATCCGCAGAAGATCGTCCTCGACCTGCGGGATCTCCTCCTCGCCGAGGGCGACACCCTGTTGCGAGACCCCGCGGCGACCGGGACCGCGCCGGCCCACCAGTCGGCGACGAAGCCGGAGGAGCTCTGGGGCTGCACCACCTGCGCCGCCTGCGTCGAGGCCTGCCCGGTGACGATCGAGCACATCGACAAGATCATCGATCTGCGGCGGGCGCTGACGATGATGGAATCCGCCGCGCCTCCGGAGGCGCAGCGTGCGATGACGAACATCGAGCGGGCCGGCAACCCGTGGGGCGAGGCCGCGGAGTCGCGCGGCGCGTGGGCCGACGGCCTGGGCGTCCCGACCTTCGCCGAGGCGCCGGATGCCGAATACCTGTACTTCGTCGGCTGTGCCGCCTCGTTCGACCGGCGGAATCAGCGCGTGGCGAAGGCCCTCGCGCGCATTCTGCAGGCCGCGGGTGTCTCGTTCGCGATCCTCGCGAAGGAGGAGACCTGCAACGGCGATCCGGCCCGGCGGATCGGCAACGAGTATCTCTGGCAGGTGCAGGCGAAGCAGAACATCGAGACCTTCGACCGCTACCAGGTGCGCAAGGTCATCGCGTCCTGCCCGCATTGCTTCAACACGATCGCCAACGAATATCCGCAGCTCGGCGGACGGTACGAGGTCGTCCATGCGCTCCAGCTCGTCGAGAGGCTCATCGCCCAGGGCCGGATCGCGCTCGCCGCCGGCGCGGCCGAGACCGTCGCGTATCACGACCCCTGCTACCTCGGCCGGCACAACGGCATCTACGACCAGCCGCGCGAGGTCCTCGATGCGATGCCCGGGGTCCGGCGGATCGAGGTCGAGCCCCACCACCGCGAGCGCGGCTTCTGCTGCGGCGCGGGCGGCGGCCGGATGTGGATGGAGGAGAAGGTCGGCGAGCGCATCAATCATCGGCGGGTCGACCAGATCGTCGCCGCCGGCCAGGCCCAGGGCGCGCCGCCGGCGACCGTCGCGTCGGGCTGCCCGTTCTGTCTCATCATGCTCGACGAGGGCGTCGGCGCGAAGGGCATCGCCGATTCGCTGAAGCCGGTCGATGTCCTCGAGCTTGTCGCCGCACGCCTGGCGCCGGCCGGCACGGACGCCGCAGCCGCTGAAGGAGGGCCTCGCGGGTGAAGATCGGATGAGGACCCGATGAAGATCGTCGCCTGCGTGAAGCAGGTCCCCGACTCCACCACGAAGATGAAGGTGGGCGCGGACGCGCGCTCGGTCGTGACCGACGGGATCACCTGGTCGATCTCCCCCTACGACGAGTACGCCGTCGAGCTCGCGCTCGAGCACAAGGACGGCGATCCGGCGACGACGGTGAGCGCGGTGAGCGTCGGCCCCGCGCGGGCGAAGGACGCGCTCCGCGCGGCGCTCGCGATGGGCTGCGACGACGCGACGCTCGTGACCGGCGACGGGGTCGAGCAGGCGACGGCGGACGACATCGCTGCGGCGCTGGCGGGGGCGACCGCGGACCTGGCTCCGGATCTGGTGGTCTGCGGCAAGCAGGCCGCCGACGACGATCAGGGTCTGGTCGGTCCGGCCCTGGCCGAGCGCCTCGGCTGGCCGCACGTCGCATTGGTGACGAAGTTCGTCGCTTCCGCGGGTGGGGTCGAGATCTGGAAGGAGGTCGAGGGCGGACATGAGGTCTGGAAGGCCACCGGCCCGGTCGTGCTCACGGTGCAAAAGAGCGCGAAGGAGCCGCGGTACCCCTCGCTTCCCGGGATCATGAAGGCCAAGAAGAAGGAGATCCCCGAGCGGGCCTTCGTCGCCGGGGACGGCCCGCGGGTCGAGATCCGCAAGCTCGAGCCGCCACCGCAGCGCGGGGCCGGGAAGATCCTGAAAGACGGCGATCCGGCGGCGCTCGCGACCGAGCTGGTCGCGCTGCTGCGCGACGAGGCGAAGGTCCTATGAGTGCGTCCGAGACGCCCGAGGCCGGACCCAAGAACGGAATGGAGATCTGGGTGATCGCGGAACGCGCCGCGTCCGGTGGGCTCCGCCGGGTGTCGAGCGAGCTTGCGGCGAAGGCCACCGCGCTCGCGGATGGCGGCACGGTGACGGTGCTCGAGGTCTCCGGCGAGCGGGTCTCGACCGTGGCCGCGGCGGCCGCCCTCGCCGAGCACGGGGCGAGTGCCGCACCGGACCTGGTCCTGGTGGGCGCGACCCCGGCCGGCCGGGATCTTGGGGCACGGCTCGCGGCGAAGCTGGGACGTCCGTATCTGTCGGAGTGCACCGACCTTCGTCCGGCCGACGGCGTGATCGAGGCCGACCGGATGCTGTACGCGGGGAAGGTGCGCGCCACGGTCCGGATCCCGCTCCCGGCGGTCTGCAGCGTCCGGCCGAATGCGTTCCCGCTGCCGGAGGGCGCCGCCGAGCCCGCGGTCACCGCGGTGCCCGCGGCGACCGACGACCGGTTGACCTTCGTCCGCTTCGAGGCGACCGAGACGACGAGCACCCGCGTGCCGCTCGCCGAGGCGCGGGTCGTCGTCGCCGGCGGCCGCGGACTGCGCGGGCCGGAGAGCTGGACCGGGGTCGAGGAGCTGGCCGACGCGCTCGGTGCGGCCCTCGGCGCGTCCCGCGCGGTGACCGACGCCGGCTGGCGTCCGAATGAGGAGCAGGTCGGCCAGACCGGCCGGACGGTGAGCCCGGACCTCTATATCGCGCTGGGGATCTCGGGGGCGATCCAACATCTGGCCGGGATGACCGCGAGCAAGGTCATCGTCGCCGTGAACAAGGATCCCGACGCGGACATCTTCAAGGTCTGCGACTACGGCGTCGTCGCCGATCTCTTCGCGTTCCTCCCCGCGTTCACCGCCGCGGTCAAGCAGGCCAAGGGCCGGGCCTAGAACGGTGTTCCCGTTCGCCGGTGCAGACGAGCGCGACCTCGCGGCCGCCGCCGCCGCCTACGTCGGCGGGCTCGAGCCCCGGATCGCGGCCGCCGAGGCGGCCGGCCGCCTTCCGGAGGACGTCATCCGCGAGCTCGGCCGGCTCGGGGTCCTCGGGATGACCGTTCCGGCGGAGGACGGCGGCCTCGGGGCGAGCGCGGTGGCGTTCGTCCTGGTCCTGGAAGAGCTCGCGTCGGCGTGGCCATCGCTCGCGGTCGGCGTCTCGGTGAACAGCGGCATCGTCGCGGGCTCGATCGTCCGCCTCGGGACCGCCGAACAGAAGGCGATCTGGCTGCCCCGGCTGATGGAGGGTGGCGGCCTCGGCTCGTTCTGCCTCACCGAGCCGTCCTCCGGCTCGGATGCGGCCTCGCTGCGCGCGACCGCGCGCCCGGACGGGACCGGCTGGCGGATCTCCGGCGAAAAGCTCTTCGTCACCAATGCGCGCTACGCGCCGTGCTTCATCGTCCTCGCGCGCGTCGGCGCCGCCGAGCCCGGTCGCCCGCACGCGGGCATCACCGCGTTCATCGTCCCGGCCGGCACGCCGGGCCTGGTCGTCGGGCCGGGGGAGCACAAGATGGGCCTTCAGGCGTCGGACACCAGCGGCCTGCGCCTCGAGGAGGCCCGGGTCGAGGCGGACGCGCTCCTCGGGTCGGTCGGCAAGGGTTTCGGCGACGTCGCGATGGCCGGCCTGGATGCCGGCCGGATCGGCATCGCCGCCCAGGCCGTCGGCCTCGCCCGCGGCGCCCTCGCCCGCGCGACCGCCTACGCGAACACGCGGGAGCAGTTCGGGGTCCGGATCGGGTCGTTCGGTGCGGTCGGCGCAGCACTCGCCCGTGCGCGGACCGAGATCGAGGCGGGCCACCTCCTCGCACTGCGCGCGGCCTGGCTCCGGGACCGGGGGCGGCCGTTCGGCCGAGAGGCGGCCGAGGCGAAGCTCTACGCCAGCGAGGCCGCGAACCGGGCGACGTACGCTGCGCTCCAGGTGTTCGGCGGATATGGCTTCATGCGGGACTACGCGATCGAGCGCTACGCACGAGATGCGCGCGCGACGACGATCTACGAGGGCACGAGCGAGATCCAGCGCCTGGTCATCGCCCGCTCGCTGGCGGCGGCATGAAGACGACCGCCGATGCGAAGCAGCGCTGGCGGGAGACCTACGCCGCGGCGACCGCGAAGCACGCCGAGCGCAAGTCCCGGTTCAGCACGCTGTCCGACGAGCCGGTCGACGCCCTCTACACCGCCGACGACCTCGCCGGGTTCGATCCGGCCCGCGATCTCGGCCTACCGGGCGAGTTCCCGTACACCCGGGGGGTCCAGCGGACGATGTACCGGGGGCGCCTGTGGACAATGCGGCAGTTCGCCGGCTTTGGCTCGGCCGAGGACACGAACGCCCGATTCCACTATCTCCTGGAGCACGGGGTGACCGGGCTCTCCACCGCGTTCGACATGCCGACGCTCATGGGGCGCGATGCCGACGATCCGATGTCGCGGGGCGAGGTGGGCCGCGAGGGCGTCGCAGTGAGCAGCATGGCCGACATGCGGATCCTCTTCGACCGCATCCCGATGGACCAGGTCACGACCTCGATGACGATCAACGGGCCGGCCTCGATCGTCTGGGCGATGTATCTCGCGGTCGCCGAGGAGCGCGGCATCCCGCTCACCGCGCTCGGGGGCACGATCCAGAACGATTGCCTGAAGGAGTACATCGCCCAGCGCGAATGGATCGTTCCGGTGAAGCCGGCGATGGAGCTCGTCGTCGACAGCTTCCGGTTCGGCGCGCGCGAGGTGCCGCGATGGAACACCGTCTCGATCTCCGGCTATCACATCCGCGAGGCCGGGGCGACGGCGCTGCAGGAGCTCGCGTTCACCCTCATCGACGGCCTCGAGTACGCGAAGTGGGGGGTCGCCGCGGGCCTCGATGTGAACGACTTCGCGCCGCACCTGTCGTTCTTCTTCGATGTGCACAACGACTTCTTTGAGGAGATCGCGAAGTTCCGAGCGGCGCGGCGGATCTGGGCCCGGGAGATGGAGCGCCGGTATCACCCGACGAATCCGAAGGCGCTCCTCATGCGGACCCACGCGCAGACCGCGGGGGTGTCGCTCACCGCCCAGCAGCCGTACAACAACGTGGTGCGGGTGGCGCTGCAGGGGCTCGCCGGTGTGCTCGGTGGCACACAGTCGCTGCACACCAACTCGCTCGACGAGACCTACGCGCTTCCGACCGAAGCGGCGGTGACCCTGGCGCTCCGGACCCAGCAGATCATCGCCCACGAGTCGGGCGTCGCCGACACGATCGACCCGCTCGCCGGCTCCTACTACCTCGAGCACCTCACCGACCGGATGGAGCGCGGCTTCGAGCGCTACCGGGACGAGATCGACGCGATGGGCGGCATGGTCGAGGCGGTGGAGCGGGGGTATCCGCAGCGCGAGATCATCGAGTCGTCGTTCCACTTCCAGCAGCAGGTCGATGAGGGCGAGAAGGTCATCGTCGGGATCAACAAGTATCAGACCGACGCCGAGCCGACGAAGATCCCGACCCTCGCGATCGACCCCGAAGTGGAATCGCGCCAGATCGCGCGCACCGCGGAGGTCCGCCGTACCCGCGACCCGGGCCGGTGGCGCGAGGCGATGGACCGGCTGCGGGCGGCCGCGGCATCGCACGGCGAGCTCATGCCAGCGTTCCTCGAATGCGCGCGCAGCCAGGCGACGGTCGGGGAGCAGGTCGAGGTGCTGAAGGACGTCTACGGCGTGTACCACGACCCGGGATACTTCTAGCGATGGCCGACGTGCTGGGCCCGACCGACCTGCTCACGAAGATGGACGACGGCTGGAAGCCGTTCCGCGAGGCGGTGCGCCACCTCGGCCGGGCGAAGATGAGCGAGCAGACCGGCGCGGGCTGGACCTTCCACGATCTGGTGGCGCACGTCGCCGGGTGGCATGACCTCACCGCGCGCCGGCTGCGCGTGCTGCGGACGACCGGCGCGTTCCCCGAGGCGGGCGATGAGGCCGCGATCGGCATCCCGGCCTTCACCAGTGCGGACGAGTTCAACGCGCGCCTGGTGTCGAGCCACCGGCTCGTTGGTGCGGAGGCGCTCGTGGACGAGCTGGACACCACATTCCGCGCGGTGCGGCAAGAGGCTGCCCAGCTCACCGACGAACAGATCCACGCGAACGACGACCGGATCATCACGGTGCTCGCCGGGAACACCTATGGCCACTACCAGGAGCACGCCAAGGAGCTTGGTGTCGGATGAAACGGCCGATCCGCGTCGTCGTGGCGAAGGCCGGCCTCGACGGGCACGATCGCGGTGCGAAGGTCGTCGCCAGGGCGCTCCGTGACGCCGGCATGGAGGTCATCTACACCGGCGTGCATCAGACCCCCGAGCAGGTCGTCGAGACCGCGCTCCAGGAGGACGCCGACGCGATCGGCCTCTCGCTC
>DATCNH010000022.1:0-38629 GCA_036565345.1 Candidatus Limnocylindria bacterium
GGGCGCCCTCCTCATCCAGGTCGCGAGCGTGCCACACGCGCTGCGCCGCATCGCCGAGACGCTGCGGGCGGCACATCCGATCCCCATGGTCGGGATCACCGGGAGCATGGGCAAGACGACGACGAAGGACGTGCTTGCCGCCGTCCTCGGAGCCCGCTACCGCGTCCTGCGGACCGCGGCCTCCTACAACAACGAGATCGGCGTTCCCCTCACGCTGCTCCGGCTCGAGCCGACCCACGAGGTCGGGGTCATCGAGCTCGGCTTCTACGTGCCGGGGGAGATCGCCGACCTCTGCGCCCTTGTCCGACCGCGGATCGGGATCATCACCGCGATCCCCGATCGGCCGCCGCATTTCTCGCGCACGCCGAGCCTCGAGGCGATCGCGAACGGGAAGGCCGAGCTCATCGCCGCTCTTCCGACCGCTGCCGCGGGCGGCGTCGCGCTGCTGAACGCCGACGATCCGCGGGTCCGTGGCCTTGCCGGACGGACCGCAGCGCGGCTCCTGCTGTACGGCGAGTCGGACGACGCGGCGGTGCGGGCGACGGACGTCCACGTGGATGGCCTCGACGGCATCTCGTTCCAGGTGGCCTTCGAGGGAGTCACGGCGTCCGCGCGGCTTCCGCTCCCCGGCCGGCACCTCCTCACATCCGCGCTCGCGTCGCTCGGGGCCGCGGTCCTCCTCGGGGTGCCGCTCGACGAGGCCGCCGTCGCCCTTGGCACGGTCGATCCGCCGGTCCACCGAATGCAGATCCGCCGGGCGGACGGCCTCACGGTCATCGACGACTCGTACAACGCCAGCGAGGCGGCCGTGCACGCGGCGCTCGCGCTGCTGCGCGACGCACCCGGCCGCCGGATCGCGGTGCTGGGAGACATGCTCGAGCTCGGGACGCTGTCGGCCGAAGCCCACGAGGCGGTCGGCCGCGATGCCGCAGCGAGCGCGGACATCCTGATCGCCGTTGGCGACCTGGCCGCGACGATCGCCCACGCCGCGGGCGAGGCCGGAATGTCCGAAGTGCATCGCGCGACCGACGCGGCCGACGCGCTCGTCCGGGTCCGGCGCGTCCTGGCGCCCGGCGACGTGGTGCTGGTGAAAGGCTCGCGTGCGCTCGCCCTGGATCGGGTGGCCGACGCATTGGTCCGGACCGAGGCGCGGGCGTAGTGGCGATCCTTTCCCTCGGGGTGCTGCTCGCGGCGTTCCTCCTTGGCCTCGTCGTCGGTGGGCCGTACATCAACCTGCTCCGGCGCCTCCGGATGGGGAAGCAGATCCGTCGCGAAGGGCCGCAGTCCCACTACGCGAAGCAGGGCACCCCGACCCTCGGCGGCGTGCTCATCATCGCGGTCGTCGGCGCGCTCTGGCTGCTCGTCTTCGCGTTGCTGCAGGAGCCGCAGCGCGGAGACTTCGTCGCGCAGACCATCGTCCCCATCGGTGCGCTCGTCGCCGTCGGTGTGCTGGGATTCATCGACGATTATGTGAACATCGTGTACGGCGTCGGCGTACGCGGACGGCACAAGCTCATCTGGCAGCTCCTCGTCGCGGTCGTGGCGGCGCTCTACATCCAGCGGCACTTCGCGATCACCGGGGTATTCGTGCCGCTGGTGGGGGAGGTCGAGATCGGGGCCCCGATCTTCGTCGCGCTCGCGGTCTTCGCGATCATCTCGACATCGAACGGGGTGAATCTCATCGATGGCCTCGACGGATTGGCGGGGGGGACGCTCGTGTTCGCGTTCCTGTCGTTCGCCTTCATCGCCGCGGCCCGCGGTTACCCCTGGCTTGTCGTGATCTGTGCCGGGACCGTCGGTGCACTGCTGGCGTTCCTCTGGTTCAACGCCCATCCGGCCGAGGTGATCATGGGCGATGTCGGCTCGCTTGCGCTCGGCGCTACGCTGGCGACGATCGCCCTCACCACCGGGTTCATCCTCCTGCTGCCGGTGGCCGGTCTGCTCTACGTCGTGGAGAACCTCTCGGTCATCATCCAGGTCGCGAGCTTCAAGCTGCGGGGGAAGCGGGTCTTCCGGATGGCCCCGATCCACCATCATTTCGAGCTGATCGGCTGGCCGGAGCAGAAGGTCACGATCCGGTTCTGGCTCATCGGAGCCGTCGCCGGGATCGCGGCGGCGATCCTCGCGTTCGCGACGCCGGTCAAGTGAGCGTCACCGCGGCCGGCTGGACCGAGCGGGCGGGGGTATTGCATTCGCCCGCGCTGTCCCGCCTCGGCGTCGTCGCGGGATTCACGACCCGCGCCCTCGGGAGCCTGGCCGGCGGCGTGTACCCGCTCGAGGCGCAGGCCCGCAATCGGGAGGCGCTCGCGCGTTCGCTCGGGTTCGACCGGGTCGTCCGGGTGAAGCAGGTCCATGGCGCGACGGTCCTGCACGCCGACACCGTCGGCGAGCCGTGGCCAGAGGCCGACGCGCTGTGGACCGCAACGCCCGGGCTGCTTCTCGGCGTCGCCGCCGCGGACTGCGTTCCCGTTTTCCTCGCCGATCCGGTGCGCCGGGTCGTCGGCGCGGCCCATGCCGGCTGGCAGGGCACGAGCCGTCGGATCGTCCAGGCCCTCGTCGCCGCCCTGGCCGAAGCCGGCGCGCGGCCGGACCGGCTCGTCGCGGCGATCGGGCCCTCTATCGGACCGTGCTGCTACGCGATCGATGCGGCACGTGCCGACACGGTCCGCGAGCGGCTCGGCGCCGACGCGGCGGACACGCTTCGGTCCGACGCCGAGGGCCGGGTCGTCTTCGACCTCTGGGCCGCGAACGCACAGCAGCTCGCGCAGTCGGGTGTCCGGACGATCGAGCGGGCCGACCTGTGCACCCAGAGCGGCGGGGCCGACATTTGGAGCCATCGCGGTGAGGCGGGACGGAACGGGACCGGCCTCGGCATCATCGGACTGCGC
Source organism: Candidatus Limnocylindria bacterium (assembly GCA_036565345.1). GTDB lineage: Bacteria > Chloroflexota > Limnocylindria > P2-11E > P2-11E > UBA4735. The sequence continues at coordinate 2,889 of DATCNH010000022.1, forward strand.
CGGTGACCCTCATCTTCGATCCGGAGATCGCGCCCGGGGACTTCCGTGGGAAACGGGTCACGGTCGTCGGGCTGGGCAAGGGCCGGGCGACCGCCGGCATCGCGCGTTTCCTTGTCGCGAACGGCGCACACGTCTCGATCACCGATCCCAAGGGCCGCGCGGACCTCGCGGAGGGGATCGTGCGCCTCGGCGACACCCCTGCGGAGCTGATCCTCGCGCCATCGAGCGACGACGCCGCGCTCGCAGATCCGGACTTTGTGTTCTTCAACCAGGGCCTGCGTCCTCGTTCGTCGACGATCCAGCGCGCCATCCATCGCGGGATCCCGGTGCTGACGGAGATGGGCCTGTTCTTCCGTTGGTGTCCGGCGCCGATCGTCGGTGTCACTGGGACGAAAGGGAAGAGCACGACCTTCACGCTCATCGCGAGGCTCCTCGCGAAGGGCCGGCAACGGGTGGTGGCCGGTGGCAACATCGGCACGTCGATCATCGACCTGCTGCCGACGATCGGCGTCGACGATCTCGTGCTCCTGGAGCTGTCGAGCTTCCAGCTCGAGACGCTCGGCCGGAGCCCGCACATCGCGGTCGTGACGAATGTCCTCGAGGACCATCTCGATCACCACGGCACGCGTGAGGCGTATGTCGCGGCGAAACGGAACATCGTCGCGTGGCAGACCGCCGCTGATGTCGCGATCCTCAATCTGGACGATCCGGCCACCGTCGAGCTTCACGCCGGCGTGGCATCGGCGGTGCGCGGCGTGTCGCTCGAGCGGCGGCCGGAGCGGGGCGCCTGGCTCGACGGCGACCGCCTCACGTTGGTCGATGGCGCCCGAGCATCGCCGCTCTGTGCCGCCTCGGAGCTGCGCGTACCGGGGCGGCACAACGTCGCCAACGCGCTCGCCGCGGCGGCCGTCGGGGACATCTGCGGGATCCCGGCGCCGATCATCGCCGACGAGCTGCGGGCGTTCGGCGGACTCCCGCACCGGCTCGAGACCGTTGGGGAGCACGCCGGCGTCCTGTGGGTGAACGACTCGCAGGGCACCACTCCCTATGCGACGATCCCGGCCCTCGGCGCGTACGACCGCCCGGCGGTGGCGATCCTTGGCGGGGTCTCGAAGGCCGCGGACTTCGCCGCACTGGGCCGCGCCGTGGTGGCGCGCGCGCGCGCGGCGATCCTCATCGGGCAGGCCGCGGACGAGATCGCCGGCGCGATCGACCGTGCACGCGATCCGGGCCAGTTGGACCCGGTCGTGGTGCGCGCGTCCTCGCTCCGGGAGGCGGTGACCGCCGCCCGGGGCCTGGCGCGCTCGGGCGACGTCGTCCTTCTGTCGCCCGCCTGCGCGTCGTTCGACATGTTCGCGTCCTATGAGGACCGGGGCGACCGGTTCAAGGAGCTGGTGCGCGAGTTCGCCGTGCCGGTCGCGGCGACGCCCGGATGAAGCGGATCCCACTGCGCACCGGGTACGACCTCACGCTCCTCTCGGTGGTGCTGGCGCTGCTCGCGATCGGCCTCGCGATGGTCTACAGCGCGAGTGGCATCAGGGCCCTCGACACGCTCGACGAGCCTCGGTTCTATCTTCTCCAGCAATCGGCCTGGGTCAGCGTGGGCCTCATCGCGATGTTCGTCATCGCCCGGATCGACTACCACCGGTATCGGCGCCTCGCGCTGCCTGCCCTCCTCGTCGCGATCCTCCTCCTCGTCGCGGTCCTCGTCCCCGGCGTTGGCACGCGCGTCGGCGGGGCCTCGCGGTGGCTGCGGGTCACCTCCTTCGTCGGCATCCAGCCGGCCGAGCTCGCGAAGCTTGCGCTGGTCGTCTACCTCGCGTTCTGGCTGGGCCGCCATCGCGAGCGCGTGCAGAGCGCGACGATCACCCTGCCGTTCCTCCTGCTCATCGGCCTCGTTGCCGGGCTGGTCGTCGCAGAGCCGGATCTTGGGACCGCGATCGTCGTCGGGGGCATCGGCCTGGCGATGTACTTCGTCGCGGGGGCGCGGCTCCGCGAGTTCGGCGCGCTCGGGCTGCTCGCGGTGACCGCGGTCGCCGCCGCGGCGGTCATCCAGCCCTACCGCCTGCAGCGGATCCTCACGTTCCTCGATCCCTGGTCCGACCCGCGGGGCGCCGGCTTCCAGACCATCCAATCCCTGTACGGCCTCGCTCTGGGCGGCCCGTTCGGCGAGGGGCTTGGCGCGGGCAAGGAGAAATTCGGCTTCCTTCCGGCGCCGTACACCGATTCGATCTTTGCCGTCCTCGGGAACGAGCTCGGGCTCTTCGGCACGCTCGCCGTCGTGCTGCTGTTCCTCATGATCGCCTTCAAGGGAGTGCGCATCGCGCTGCGCGCACCGGATGCCACCGGCGCGTTGCTCGCCGCGGGGATCACGACCTGGCTCGTCTTCCAGGCCTGGGTGAATATGGCGGTCGTCGCCAGCCTGGTGCCGATGACCGGGATCACGCTGCCGTTCATCTCGTACGGCGGGTCGTCGATCTGCGTCGGGCTGGTCGCCGTCGGTATCCTCCTCAACATTGGACGACAGGGCATCCCGCGCGCCGAGACCGCGGACGCGTCCGTGCCGGGTCCTGCTCGTGGGGGGCGGGACGGCAGGACACGTAAGCCCGCTCCTGGCGGTGGCCGAGGCGCTGCAGGAGGCCGCGCCGGGCACGGAGCTCCGGTTCGTCGGGGGGCGACGCGGTCTCGAGGCTGAGCTTGCGGCCAAGGCCGGGATCCGCTTCCACGCGACCCCGCTCCCGTCGCTGCGCGATCCAGACAGCCGGATCGCGCTGGTCGCCCACCTGCTCCTCGTGCCGGTCGCTGCGGCCGATGCGCTGATCGCGCTGGCGCGATCCCGGCCGGATGTCGCGCTCACCAGCGGGAGCTTCTCCTCACTGCCGGTCCTCTTCGCGGCGCGCCTACTGCGCATCCCGATCTATCTGTGGGTCGGCGACGCGGTGCCCGGCCGCGCGCTCCGTGCGCTGGCCGGCTGGTCGAGCGAGATCGGGATCACCTTCCTGCCGGCGTTGGCGTTCATGCCTCGCGATCGGGCCCGCGTGACCGGGAATCCGGTGCGTCGCTCGCTGCTCCGCTGGACGCGGGCCGAGGGACGCCGTGCGCTCGGGCTCGCGGCGGATGCGCCCGTGGTCCTCGTCACCGGCGGCAGCCAGGGCGCGGAGCGGATCAACTCCGCGCTCTTCGCGGCGCTGTCGCGGCTCGTGCGTGGGGCGACGATCGTCCATCACGCCGGACCGGCGCACATCGCCAAGGCACAGGCGCAGCGCGCGCTGCTGCCGGAGTCCGATCGACCCCGCTATCAGCCGTACGCCTATCTGCACGAGGAGATGGGAGCGGCCCTGGCTGCCGCCGATCTGGTCGTAGGACGCGCCGGCTCGTCGTCCATCGCGGAGCCGCTGGCGTTCGGCACACCGCTCATCCTCATCCCGTTCGGCGCGGCGATGAACGCCCACCAGGCCGCGAATGCCCGCGCCGTCGCCGAGAGCGGCGCGGCGATGGTCGTGACCGAGGGCGAGCTCGACGGCGACCGGCTCGCGGCGGTCGTGGCCGGGCTGCTCGCGGATCCCGCCCGCCTGGCGCGAATGGGCGCGGCCGCACGCGAGCTCGGCCGGCCCGAGGCGGCGAGGGTGATCGCCGGGGATCTGCTCCGCCTCGGGGGCTGTACCTGAACATCCACATCGTGGGTATCGGCGGCACCGGGATGTCGGCCGTGGCGCGCTTGCTCCAGGCGCGCGGCCACCGCGTTTCCGGCTCCGATTCCGGGCGTTGGCCGCTCTCCGAGGTGTTGCGTGCCGCCGGCATGACCGTTCACGAGACGTTCGCCGCCGATCACCTCGCGGGCGCGGACGTGGTCCTCCGCTCGAGCGCCTACGGCGAGGGGAACCCCGAAGTGGGTGCTGCGCACGAGCGCGGCATGGTCGTCTGGAAGCGCGACGACGCGTGGCGTGCGCTCTCGGAGGGCCAGCGCGTGGTCGCCATTGCCGGCACGCACGGGAAGACCACGACGACCGCGATGACCTGGACCGCGCTGCGCGCCGGCGGGGTCGACGCGTCGCTCATCTGCGGCGCGGCGCTCCGCGGGCTGGGGAGCAACGCGCACGCCGGCGCCGACCCGGTGCTCGTCATCGAGGCCGACGAGTACGACCGCGCCTTCCTCGCCCTGGAGCCGGAGATCGCCATCGTGACGAACATCGATCACGATCATGTGGATGTGTATCCGAGCCCGGCCGACTATGCCCAGGCATTCGACGCCTTCGCGACGAAGGTGCGCGGTCCCCTCATCACCTGCGCGGACGATCCGGGGAGCCGAGCCCTCGCCGGAGCGACGGTGATCCGCTATGGCCTCGCGCCGGACGCGGACCGCCGGATCACCGATCGCACCGCCACGTCGGCCGGACAGGCCTTCACCCTCACCGGCGCCATCGGAGGTGCGGCGCCCCCGGAGCTCGCCGTGACGCTGGGGGTCCCGGGGGTCCACAACGCCCGCAATGCGGCCGGCGCGCTCGTCGCCGCGCTCGCCGCAGGCGCCGAGCCGGCCTCCGTGGGCGCCTCGCTCGCCGGCTTCGCCGGCACGAGTCGCCGGCTGGAGGTCCTCGGGGAGGCCGACGGCGTGACCGTCGTCGACGATTACGCGCACCACCCCGCCGAGATCCGCGGGGGGCTCGAGGCCTTCGCCGGACACGGGCGACGGATCGTGGTGTTCCAGCCGCACACCCCCAGCCGCCTGAGCGCGTTCTTCGATGCGTTCGCGGCCGAGCTCCGATCGGCCGAGGTCGCGATCGTCGTCGAGACCTTCTCGTCGGCGCGGGAGGCCGCCGAGGGCGGCACCGGATTGGGGGCGCGCCGCCTGGCCGTGGCGGCCGGTGCGTCCTACGCGCCGACGGCCGAAGCGGCGGCGGCGATCGCCGCGGACGCCGCCCGGCGCGGTGACGTCGTCATCGTGATGGGGGCCGGCGACATCCGGCCGGCGGCGGAGCGCGTGCTCGCGCTCCTCGCCACCCGGCGGGCCGATTGACCGCGCCGCTGTCCGCGTCCAGCTCCGCCTTCGGCGGGAGGAACGCGCCGCTTGCGCCACACACCTCGCTGCGCATCGGGGGCCCGGCGGACTACTTCGTCCGGATCGGGACCGAGGCAGACCTGGTCGGCGCGATCCGGGTCGCGCGCCAGGCCGAGCTGCCGATCTTCCTCTTGGGCGGGGGGACGAACGTGCTCATCGCCGACCGTGGGATCCGCGGCGTGGTCCTCCAGAACAAGTGGAGCGAGGCCACGGTGGCGGGCTCGGTCGTCGAGGCGTCCTCGGGCACGCCGCTCGCGCATGTCGCGGCGGTCGCCGCGCGCGCCGGGCTCCTCGGCCTGGAATGGCTCGCGACCGTCCCCGGGACCGTGGGTGGCGCGGTCCACGGGAACGCCGGCGCGTTCGGCAAGGACACCGCGGCCGACCTGATCGACGCCGATCTGGTGGACCTGAACGCGAATGTCTGGCGCGCGCCGGTCGATGAGCTCGGCTTCGCCTACCGCACGAGCGCGCTCCAGGGCACGCCGGTCATCGTCCTCCGCGCGCGGTTCCAGGGTACGCCGGGCGATCGCACCGAGGCGGTGCGACGGATCAAGGAGATGGCGAATGAGCGGGTCGCCAAGCAGCCCCTGGCGCAGCCGAACACCGGATCGATCTTCCGCAATCCGCCGGGGGACCACGCCGGCAGGCTCATCGAGGCCGCCGGCCTCAAGGGCGCGCGGGAAGGGGATGCGCTGGTCAGTCCGAAACATGCGAACTTCATCGTGAACGCCGGCGGCGCGAGCGCGGCCGACGTCCGGTCCCTGATGACCCGCTGCCAGGAGGAGGTGCTGCGCCGATTCGGGGTGCAGCTGCAGCCGGAGATCGAATTGGTGGGGGAGTGGTGAGCGCGCCTCGGATCCGGGTCGGCGTGCTCGCCGGCGGGGCGTCGGCCGAGCGGTCGATCTCGCTCGCGACCGGTCTGCAGATCGCCGACCACCTTCCCGCCGACCGGTACGAGGTGGTGCTCCTCGATCCGCTCGCGCTCATGGTCGCCAACCCGGTCCTCGCCCCGGAGCAACGCGACCTCGCGCGCGCGCTTCTGGCCGGACCGCATGCCGGCGAGGCCCTCCCGGCGCGCGACCGGGATCTTCCGCCGGCGATGCAGGAGGTCATGCGGCGCGCATCTGAGCGACTCCTGCCCGCGACGAGCAGCTTTGCCGCCACCGGCGGGGACACCCGGATCGACGTCGCGTTCATCGCGCTCCACGGCCCGTGGGGCGAGGACGGCACCCTTCAAGGCGTCCTCGAGCTCATTGGCATCCCGTACACCGGCTCTGGCGTGCTCGCCTCGGCCCTCGCGATGGACAAGGTGATGGCAAAGACGGTCCTCACCGCCGCGGGGCTCGACGTGCCGAAGGGTCTCGTCGTCCGCTCGATCGCGGAGAGCCGCAAGGTGAGCGCCCCCTGCATCGTGAAGCCGGTCGAGCAGGGCTCGAGCATCGGCATGACGAGCGTCCACACTGCGGCGGAGATCGAGCCCGCGATCGCCGAGGCCCTTCGCTACGACGACCGGGCCCTGGTCGAGGAGTGGATCGTCGGGACCGAGCTCACCTGCGCGGTGATCGGCAATGACGACCCGATCGCCCTTCCGGTGATCGAGATCGTTTCGAAGCACGAGCTCTTCGACTACCAGGCCAAGTACGATCCCTCGGCGAGCGACGAGATCTGCCCGGCGCGGATCGACGGGGCGCTCACCGCGCGGGTCCAGGCTACGGCGCTCCAGGCCCATCAGGCCCTCGGCTGCCGCGGTCTGTCGCGGACCGACTTCATCTGGACCGGTGAGCGCCTGGTCACCCTCGAGGTGAACACGATGCCCGGGCTGACCGCGAACAGCCTGCTTCCCAAGGCCGCCCGGGTGGCCGGGATCCCCTTCGCCGATCTCCTCGAGCGGATCATCGGTTGGGCCCTCGAAGGTCGGGCCGCGCCGGCCGAACCGGCCGGACCGGAGCCGGAGCGTCGCTAGGCGGCGGCCCCGCGCCACACGCGCGATCCGCGCCGGCCTCGCGCGCTCGGCCCTCCGGCGGCTGCGCCGCGCGGGCGCAATGGCCCCGATCGCCGTCCTCGCCGGCCTCGGCCTTGGGCTCGTGGCGCTGGCGCCGGTGCCCGAGGTCAGCGACGTCGAGGTGACCGGCGCCCATCATGTCGCCGCCGCCACCGTCGCCGACCGGAGCGGCCTTCGCGGGCAACCGGTGTTCCGCGCGAGCGCCGTCGGCGCGCGCCGCCTGCTCCTGGCCATCCCCGCCGTCCGGGACGCGAGGGTGGTGCTGTCGCTCCCGGACCAGGCCCGGATCACCGTCACCGAGCGGGTTCCGGCCGCCCGCTGGATCCTCGGTCCGGCCGAGTGGTTCGTCGACGCCGATGGCGTCCTGTTCGCGTCGTCCGACCCCGCGGCGGCGCCGGCGGTGCGGATCGTCGACGACCGTCCGGCGACGCGCGGCTGCGCCGGAGCGTCGGGCGGCCGCTGCGTCGATCCGGCGCTCCTCGCGGCCGCGCTGCGGCTTGCCGCGATCGCGCCGGGCGAGCTGCGGGCCGATGTCCGAGCGCCGGCGGTGCACATCGACCGGACCGAGACCGGCCTCGTCCTGCGCACCGGCGCCGGGTGGGAGGTCCGCTTCGGCGGCCCCGAAGATCTCGACCGCAAGCTCGAGCTCGCGCGGCGATTCCTTCGGGAGAATCCGACGCGGCGGCTAGACTACCTCGACGTGCGCAGCCCGGAACGCATCGTCTTCAGTCCGCAATGATCGACTGATGTGGCTCCCGCTCCTCGGGTTGCTCGCCGGGGTCCTGCTCGGGCTTGCGCTCCGGCTCAACCTGCCGGTCGAGTGGGCCCGGTATACCGCCGTCGGGATCCTCGCCGCGCTCGACTCGCTGCTCGGCGCGCTGCGGGCCGAGCTCGAGGGTCACTTCGACACCCGGATCTTCCTTTCCGGCTTCTACACCAACGCGCTCCTCGCCGCGGGGCTCGCGTTCCTCGGTGACCGGCTCGGGATCGACCTGTACCTGGTGGCCCTCTTTGCCTTCGGCTGGCGCATCTTCCAGAATGTCGCGGTCATCCGGAGACACTTCCTCTAGGCCGGAGCCGGGTGGCGCGGGCGGGGACGCGGGGAGAGATCGGACGCGATCGGGCGGTCCGGCTGCGTGCGAAGCGCGCCGGACCTGCAGCGATGACGAAAAGGAGCCGCCGTGCCCGAGCAGACGATCCTCGTGGCGATCGACGTGGGCACCACCAAGGTCTCGGTGCTCATCGGCGAGGTCACGCGGGCCAACGGCCTCGACGTGATCGGCATCGGCCAGGCGCCGTCCGACGGCCTCCGGAAGGGCGTCGTCATCGACATCGACCGGACGGTGCAGTCGGTGGCCGCGGCGGTCGATGCCGCCGAGCGGCTCTCGGGCTTCAAGGTCCGGTCGGCCTTCGTCGGCATCTCCGGCAATCACATCGGCTCGCAGAACTCCCGTGGAATGGTGGCGGTCTCCGGGCATCACCACGACGTCGCCCGCGAGGACACCCAGCGGGCCATCGAGGCGGCCCGCGCGGTGTCCATCCCGAATACCCGCGAGATCCTGCACGTCATTCCGCGGGGGTATGTCGTGGACGGGCAGGAGGGGGTGCGGGACCCGATCGGAATGAGCGCGGTCCGCCTCGAGGTCGAGACCCACATCGTCACCGCCTCGACCACGAGCGTCCAGAACCTCACGAAGTGCATCAACCGCGGCGGCGTGGAGATCGACGAGCTCGTCCTCGCGCCCCTGGCGACCGCGGAAGCGGTCCTCACCGAGGAGGACCGCGAGCTGGGCGTCTGCCTGGTCGACGTCGGCGGCGACACGACGGATGTCGCGATCTTCCACGACGGCTCGATCGCGCACGCGGCCACGATCCCGATGGGCGGCCGGACGGTGACGAGCGACCTTGGCCTCGTGCTCCGGGTCACGCCAGAGGTCGCCGAGGGCCTGAAGCTCCGGTACGGGACCGCTCTCCCGCTCGAGGTCGATCCGGACGAGGTCGTCCAGATCACCTCGATCGGCGAAGAGCTCGCGCACGGTGTCACCCGCCGGACCGTGGCCCAGATCATCGAGGCCCGGATGACCGAGATCTTCGAGGCCATCGGGCGCGAGATCGCCACCGCGGGCTCCACGAACCGGCTCCAGGCCGGCCTGGTCCTCACCGGCGGGGGAGCGCTGCTCGGTGGGATCAGCCGGGCCGCACGGGACCAGCTGGGAATGAGCGCCCGAGTGGTCGAGCCGCGCAATCTGGGCGGCCTCACCGACCAGATCTCGACCCCGCCGTACGCGGCGGCCTCCGGCCTGCTGCTCTGGGGCGCGAAGAACTGGACGAGCGAGGACGAGCGCGGCGCCGGGCGGTCGCTCGACGGTCTCGGGTCCCGGATCGGCCGGGTCTTCCGGGGGCTCCTGCCCTGATCCGGCCTCCCGGAGGCGCCCGGGCAGGGCTATGATGCCGAGCAACTGAATACCGGCCATGCACGCACTCGGGGGAGGGGCAGCGGCATGGACTCGTCGCTCTAGGAGGTTGCCCCTCATGCCGCTTCGATCGGATATCGAGAACTTCGCGCTCATCAAGGTCGTGGGCATCGGTGGCGGCGGCAGCAATGCCGTGAATCGCATGATCCGCGCCGAGCTCATGGGCGTCGAATTTATATCAGTGAACACCGATGCCCAGGCGCTGCTGCTGTCCGACGCGCCGCACAAGCTGCGGATCGGGGACAAGATCACCAAGGGACTCGGCGCCGGCGCGGACCCGACGGTCGGCCGCAAGGCCGCCGAGGACGACAGCGAAAAGCTCTACGAGGCCCTGAAAGAAGCCGACATGATCTTCGTGACCGCCGGGATGGGTGGCGGCACCGGGACCGGCGCGGCGCCGGTCATCGCGGAGATCGCGAAGGACATCGGCGCGCTCACGGTCGCCGTGGTCACCAAGCCATTCGCCTTCGAGGGTGCGAAGCGCCGGCTGCTGGCCGAGCAGGGCATCCAAGAGCTCGTCGACAAGGTGGACACGCTCATCACGATCCCGAACGACCGCCTGCTCCAGGTGGCGGAGAAGAAGACCACGATGGTCGACGCCTTCCGCATCGTCGACGACGTGCTCCGCCAGGGCGTCCAGGGCATCTCCGACCTCATCACCGTTCCCGGGCTCATCAATCTCGACTTCGCGGACGTGAAGACGATCATGACGAATGCCGGATCCGCGCTCATGGGGATCGGCCACGGCAGCGGCGAAGCCCGCGCCGCGGACGCCGCGCGCCAGGCGATCATGTCACCGCTCCTCGAGCAGTCGATCGATGGCGCGCGCGGCGTGCTGTTCACGATCACCGGCGGTCCCGACCTCACCCTCTTCGAGGTCAACGAGGCGGCGGAGATCATCCACGCGGCCGCCGACCCCGAGGCGAACATCATCTTCGGTTCGGTCATCGACGAGCGCATGGGCAACGATGTGAAGATCAGCGTCATCGCGACCGGATTCGATCAGGCCCGCCCGCTGAAGCGGATCGAGCAGCCCCTGTACAAGCGCCAGGTCGAATCTCGTCCGGGCGAGCGCCCGCACCAGATCAGCTCGGCCGCGCCGGCCCAGCCTTCGTCCACGCCGAAGGACGAGACCCCGAGGGCGTACGCCGCCGACGACCTGGAGGTCCCGAGCTTCCTCCGCCGCAAGTAGCGAGCGGCGCGGCCGCAGTGGCCGCGCCCCGACTGGCACGCCGCCTGCATCCCCGCCGATCGACTGACCGGCGGGGATGCGCTCGTTTCGGTGGCCCCCCGCCGAGACTTGCTCGGAGGAGTGCGTTCATGGATCGGGTCGGGACGACGGGTCACGAGGTCACGGTCTCCGACGGCTACGGCTGGGACCGCAGCTGGGTCGGTTGGCACGTCGACTGGGGCGCGGTCTGGCTCGGGGCGCTGGCCGGCGTCGTCGCTGCGGTGCTGCTCGGCCTGCTGGCGACCGCGGTCGGCGCCCACAAGGCGGTCGACGATCGGGTATTGAAGTTTGCCGACGTCGGACCGGTCACGATCATCTTCAGCGTCCTAGGCGCGTTCCTCGCGGCGGCGCTCGGCGGCTGGGTCGCCGGGAAGGTTGCCGGCGCGCGGCGCGCGGAGCCGGGGATCCTGCATGGCGTCGCGGCCTGGCTGGTCGCGATGGGCATCGTGCTGGTCCTCTCGTCGCTCGGCGGCGCGCATGTCTTCGCCGGCGGCTATCTCGGCGGCTTCACGCCACCCGGGGCGCCGGCGCCGACCGGGACGCCGGTCGATCCGAACGCCGCGATCGCCATCCGCAACGCCGCGGTCGGGGCCGTGCTCGGCATCCTGATCGGTCTGATGGGGGCGACGGTCGGTGGCTGGATGGCCTCCGGGGAGCCGATGCATCCCTATCACTACAAGACCCGCGGCACGCAGCATCACGCGAGCGGCGGCGACGTGCGTCGCCCGTCGTTCTAGGAAAGGAGACCGCCGATGATCCTCATTCTCTTCTGGCTGCTCGGCCTGCCGCTCGGGCTGATCATCCTCCTGTTCCTCCTCGGCATCGGACGCTAGTCCGATCTCGCCGGACTTCTTTGGGGACCGCCGCCACTAGATTTAGTGGCGGCGGTCCCATATCTTGTGTCTGATGCGCTGCCCAAGCTGCGGACACACCGACACGCGGGTCATCGACTCCCGCGAGGCGGAGGATGGCGGCTCGATCCGTCGCCGGCGCGCCTGCGACGAGTGCGGCGACCGCTTCACCACGTTCGAGCGGAGCGAATCCGCGCGGATCCAGGTGAGCAAGCGGGATGGCACGCGCCAGGAGTTCGACCGGCGGAAGCTTGCCAGCGCGATCGAGAAGGCCGCCTCGACCGCGATCACCCCGGCGGCGCTCGCCCGGGTGATCGACGATGTCGAGGCGACGATCCGCCAGAGCGGCGCGTCCGAGGTCGCGTCGGTACGGATCGGCGAGATGGTCCTGGAGCGGCTGGCCGATGTGGATCCGATGAGCTACCTGCGCTTCAAGATCGTCTACGCCAAGCTCGACGACCCGGACGCGCTCTACGACGAGCTCGCCCTGCTCGTCCGGCGCCGCGAGGGCCTGCGCGACCGGCGCCAGGCCGAGCAGATCACGCTCATCGAGCCGGCGGCGCTCGCCGGCGCGGTCCGCGCCCGTCCCCGCAAGCGGCGGTGACCTCCGCGGGTACTGCCGCGCAGACGGGGCCGGCGACGGGGCCGGCGGTGAGGCTGGTGTGCTGGGACCTCGATGGCACGCTCACCGACAGCGTCCGCTTCGTCGTCGACACCGCGAACACCGTCATCGGCCGCCACGGCGGCCGGCCGCTCGCCTTCGACGAGGTCGGACGGATGACCGGCCTGCCGCTGGAAGATATCTTCCGTCTCGCCTGGCCGGACCTGCGGGAGGAGGACGCGGTCTCCTACCGCACCGAATACCGCGCGCTGTACGCCGAGGTCGTGGTCCCGGCCACCACGCTCTTCCGTGGCGCGCGGGCCACGCTCCGCGCGTTCCACCGGGCCGGTCTGCTTCAGGCGACGGTCACCGGGAAGCTCGCGGCCGATTGCGAGCGGATCCTCCGCGGCCTGGGCATCCGCCGCGAGATCGAGCTCTATCTCGGCGGCGACTCGGTGCCTCCCGGGCGCACGAAGCCTGCGCCCGATGTGACGCTTCTGGCGATGGAGCGCCTGGGGGTAGGCCCGGAGGATACGGTCGTGGTGGGCGACACCGTCACCGACATGGCGATGGGTCGCGCCGCGGGCGCGCGCACGATCCAGGTGCTCTGGGGCTACGCCACGGAGCCGCTCCCGGAGGCCGACGTCGCCGTGCGAACATGGTCCGAGCTGCGCGCTCGTATCCTGCACAGCGATGGTCCTCTCCGACCGTGACATCCGCGCGGAGATCGAGCGCGGGCGCATCGGCATCGATCCGTTCGACTCCGCCTGCATCCAGCCGGCGAGCCTCGACATCCGCCTCGACCATCGCTTCCGGGTCTTCCGGTCGAGCCGTCATGCGTACATCGACCTGGCGAAGGGCCTGGATGACATTACCGAGCTGGTGAGCGTCGACGAGGGAGCCTTCATCCTCCACCCCGGCGAGTTCGTCCTGGGATCCACTCGCGAGCGGATCCGGCTGCCTGACGACATCGTCTCCCGGGTCGAGGGCAAGAGCTCGCTCGGCCGGCTCGGCCTGCTCATCCATTCGACCGCGGGCTTCATCGATCCGGCCTGGGACGGCCACATCACCCTCGAGCTCAGCAACGTGAACACGATCCCGATCACGCTCTACCCGGGCATGCGGATCGGGCAGCTGTCGTTCTTTCAGCTCACCTCGCCGGCGGAACGGCCCTACGGCTCGCCGGAGCTCGGCTCGTCGTACCAGGGCCAATCCGGCCCGACGCCCTCCCGCTACAAGCTCGATCGGCCGGCCTGATGCCGATCTGTGCGCCGTGCCTGGTCATCCTGTATCTCGAGGCATTCGTGAACGTCCTGAGCGGCGCGCTCACGCTGGCGATCTTCGGCCGGGTGTTGCTCGCCTGGGTCCCCTCGCGCCTTCCGCTCGGCCTCAATGCCTTCATCTTCGGCGTCACCGAGCCGATCCTCGGCCCGATCCGCCGGGTCCTGCCGTCCGCCGGCGGCATGGACTTCTCGCCCTTCGTCGCGCTCATCGCGATCCAGCTCGCGACGTCGCTCGTCCTGCGCGTGCTTCCCCCGGTGGTGTAGCGGGCCGCGCGGGCCTGCGCGCCGGGCCCCTCGGAGCGGCGCCGACCGCGGGTGCGGTGAGCCGAGCTACACGGTCGTCGCGAGCGGCGATCGGCGGTGCGTCTCGGCGATCTGGGCGAACAACGCCTGCGCGCCGACGATGTTCGATTCTGCGCCGGAGGAGCGGCTTACCCGGCCCTCGTCGATGCCGTCGGCGACGCGTCCGCGGCCTCGGTCGTAGACCGGCGCGCCCGCGCTGTTGCGGCCGTCGAACCAGGCGCGCGCATCGGCCGCCAGCCGCTCGTAGCGGGCCTCGCCGGTGGCCGCGGCGAGGCGGTCCATCGCGTCCACGCCGCAGGCGACGTCGTACGGCTGCACCGTCGGGAACGCGAAGGCCGAGGCGATCGCCGGACCGAAGACGCCCTCGGCGCTGCGCCGGGCGACGGCCACAAGGTCGCCGCGGCCCAGGAACGTGCCGGCGTCGGCGAGCACCGCCTCCTGCGAATGCCCCCACAGGTGCAGGGTGCCCGGCGCATCGAGCAGCACGTCGCCCTCACGGAGGGCGACGAGCTCGTCGCACCAGGCCCCGAGGGTCGCCCGCAGCTCGGGCATGCGACCGGACCGCAGGACCTCGAGCACTGCGCGGATCTGGACCGAGCGCACGTCGGCTGCCGCCGGTGCCGCCCGGACCGGGACGAGCGCGCGTGCGAACGCGGTCGCGGCCCGCGCGTCGTCCAGGCCGACCCAGGCCTTCGCCAGGCCGGAGAGGGCGCGTGCCTGCCAGAACGCACCGCCCGGCACCGAGGTCTGGCCGCGCTCGTTCGGTGTGCCGGTCCAGTCATGGATGAAGTTCACGAATCGTCCATCCGGCCGCTGCAGGTGCAGCAGGAAGTCGAGCAGCCCGGTCGCCCACACCCGGACTTGGGGATCCCCCGTCGCGGACCAGAGGTCGGCGAGCAGGACCACCGCCCGGGCGGCGTCGTCGACGCATGCGACGCCCTCCTCACCGCTCTCGCGAGCGGCGATGAGCGTGTCAGACCCGTCGGCATACACCCCGAGGGCGCAGGCCGACGGGCCCGCGGCGGGCACCGGACGCGTAAGCCGGCGCAGCTGCCTCAGCACGATTTGAGCGTCGCAAGGATCTCGTCCACCGAGAAGTCCGCCGCTGCGGTCACCGAGTCGGCCGCGCCGTAGTACAGGCGGATCCGCCCACCGTCCAGGGCCACATGGCCGCAAGAGAACACCGTCTCATTGAACAGGCCGGTGCGCTCGTAGGGCTCGTGCGGCATGAGGATCGGCGCGGAAGATCGACCGATCACCGCGGCGGGGTCGTTCGCGTCGAGCAGCAGCGCACCGATCGCGTAGCGGGAGTGGCGGTCCACCCCGTGATAGAGCTCGAGCCAGCCGTCGGGGGTCCGGAAGGGGACGGCGCTCGCGCCGGTGCGGACCTCGTCCCACATCTCCCAGCGGGGCATCGCCAGCGGCTGGTGATTGCCCCAGCTGGCCAGATCGTCCGAGAAGGCGATCCAGATCCCAAGAATGCGTCCGAACGTTCCGGGCATCGGGCGGGTGAGCGCCACGTACTTTCCGTTGACCCGTTCTGGGAACAGCACGACATCCTTCTGGTCTGGCAGGAAGAGCACGCCCTCGCGGGCGAACGTTCGGAAGTCGGTGGTCGTCGCGCGGCTCGTGGTGATCCCCAGGCGCGACACCGACACATAGGTGATCTGCCAGACGCCGTCGATGAAGGTCGCGCGGGGATCCTCGATGCCGTACTCCTCCAGCTCGGTGAGCGGCGCGAGCGCCGGGGACAGGTCGATGGTGAAATGCACCCCGTCGGTGCTTCGCGCGACGCGGAGGTGCGACATCTGTGCGAGGTAGTCGACGTACCCGCCGTTGTGATCCCGGAGCGGCGGCTGCTGGTAGTGGTAGCGGATCGTGCGCGGGTCGCTCAGGTCGAGCCCCACGAGGTCGCGCGGCACGTAGGCGACGACGACCGTCGGCGGGTCCGCCGCGCTATCGAGGAAGCACATCCCGACGAGCTGGTGCATGCGATAGCCGGGCGGCAGGGGACGAAGCACCGGCTCCGGGCCGTCGAGCATGAGCGTCTGGGCGCCGACGCCCGGCTCGATGTCGGTCCGGGGCTGCTCGGCGACCCGAAGCAGCAGCACGATCTCGTCTCCGACGCGCGCGGCGGCGGCGTTGAAGACGGAGACGACCTCGAGCTCCGGCCGCGACGGCCGGACATCCCTGGCGGTGATGATCGGGTTCTCCGGACAACGGGTCGCGAGGTCGGGACGACTCGTGCGCCCAGCCATCAGGCGGAGTGTCGGGTGGTCCGCGGACGGGGGCTCACCACCTCGCGCATGAGCTCGAGGGTGCGCTGCCCGACCGCCGGCCAGGTCGCCTGCACGCCGTAGGCATAGGCGCGCTGCTCCATCGCCGCTTTCCGAGCGGGGTCGGAGAGCAGCGCGAGCACGGCCGCCGCGAGCTGGTCGGCGGAGCGAAAGTCCACGAGGATCCCGCGGTCCTCGGCGAGCGCCTCGGTCGCGTGCAGGTAGCGGGTGGACACGATCGCCTTGCCCGCCCCCAGGGCGTAGGCCAGAGTGCCGCTGGTGATCTGGTTCGGATCGAGGTACGGGGTCACGTAGACATCGCTCGCGAGGAGGTGGTCGACGATGTTGCGCTGGGTGAGGTAGTCGTTGACGAAGCCGACGTGATCGCCGAGGCCCAGTTCGGCGACGCGCGCGATGAGCTGATTGCGATAGCTTTCGCCCGCGGTCCGCTGCAGCTCGGGGTGGGTCTGCCCGACGATGAGATAGATGCAGGTCGGGAAGCGCTCGACGATCGCCGGCATCGCCTCGATCATGTACTCGAGCCCCTTTCGCGGATCGACCAGCCCGAAGGTCGAGATGACCGTGCGGCCCTCGATGCCGAGCTGGCGCTTCAGACGGTGACGGCCCGAGGGGGCGATTGCCGGCATGCCGTGCGGGATCACCACCGGTCTGCTGGTCACGCCATAGCGCTCGGCGAGGAGGCGGGCGGCGAGCCGGGCCATGACGACGACGACATCGGCACGGCTGGAGATGGCCCGGATCGCCTCGCGCATGGAATCGGAGGGCTCGGGGGGAAGGCTGTGGAGCGTCGCAACGAGCGGAATCCGCAGCTCCTGGAGGAACGGGCGAAGGTGGTCCTCGAACACGTCGTCCTTCCAGACGCCGTACAGGCCGAACTCGTGCTGCAGATTGACCGCGTCGACGCCGCTCGCGTTGAGCGCGGCCGCCGCTGAGCGGTAGCTTTCCGGGTCGCCCTGGCGGATGCGCCAGCGCACATCGGTTGGATAGGCCCGAAGGACCGCGGCTTCGTCGATCGCCGCGTGCATCGTGCGCAGCGTGGGGTCGGCGGCCTGCATCGCGGCACGCAGGTCCTCGGTGTAGGTGGCGATCCCGCAGCGGCGGGGGACCTTCGTGGCGACGAATGCGACCTTCATGCCCTTACCGTACCTTGCTCGGTCCCGCCCTCGGGCCTTGCTCGCCTACCCGCTCGGCGTCCCGCGCCATTTGGGGTCATTTGGGGATGATGCGGTTCCGCTTGCGCATGCGCGCGCGCAGATCCCGACGTGCTTCGGCCGCCGCACGGGCATCGTGCTGGATCCGGGCGTGGGCGGCTTCCCGCTCGAGCTTTCGGAGGCTCTGGAGGCGTTCCGGATCCAAGGTGCCGCCCTCGATCGCCGCCTCCACCGCGCACCCCGGCTCGCCGCTGTGGCGGCAATCGCTGAATCGGCAGCTGCCGGCGAGCGCTCCGACGTCGGCAAAGGCGTCCTCGGTGCCCCGGGTGGCCTGCCAGACCTGCAGCTCGCGCATCCCCGGGGTGTCGAGGATCACCGCGCGGCCCGGAAGGACGACGAGCTCACGCCGGGTCGTCGTGTGTCGGCCGCGGCCATCCTTGCGCAGCCCGCCGGTGGCGAGGCTGAGTCCGGCGAGGCGGTTGATGAGCGTCGTCTTTCCCGCGCCGGAGGAGCCGAGGAACGCGTAGGTGCGGTGGTCCCGGAGGAGTGCGTCAACGGCATCCACGCCGGTCCCGGTGACCACGCTCACCGGGTGTACCGCAACGCCGGGCGTCGAGCGTTCCGCTTCCTCGGCGCGCGCGGCGATGTCGACGGCGAGGTCGGCCTTGGTCAACAGGACGACCGGCTCAGCGCCGCTCTCCCAGGCGAAGGTGAGGTACCGCTCGAGGCGGCGGAGATTGAAGTCCGGGTCGAGTCCCATGACGACAAAGACGGTGTCGACGTTCGCGGCGACGATCTGCTCGTCGGTCCGGCCTCCGGCCGCCTGGCGCGAGAACCGCGTGCGGCGCGGGAGGACCGCCTGGATCGTCCGGTCGCGGACGAGGACCCAGTCGCCGACCGCCGGGAGGTCGGTGGCGGCGCGAGCGTCATGGCGCAGCTTGCCGGAGATCGCCGCGACCGCCTCGCCGTCGGCGGTCAGCAGGCCGTAGCCGCGCCGGTGCTGGGTCGCGACCCGTGCCGGGGCCAGACCGTCATGCGGCGTGGCATCGAGCGCGAGCTGCCACTCGGCGGACCACCCGAGCTCGACGAGATCGATGGCCGAACGATACACCTGCGCATCCGCCCACTCACGCACGCCGCTCGCTACCATCCGCGCACCGTTCCGTCCCGTCGGCGCAACTGTCGGTCCGCGCACCGGTGCCTAGCATCGAGCCATCGCGCGTGAAGCGCGGTCGAGGGAGAAGTGCGATGGGCGTCTATCGGGCCGAGTACATCTGGGTCGACGGCACCAAGCCGACGGCGAAGCTCCGCTCCAAGGGCAAGGTCGTCCCGGCGGGCGAGGCCCCGCCGATCTGGGGATTCGACGGCTCGAGCACGAACCAGGCGCCCGGATCGAACTCGGACTGCGTCCTCCGGCCGGTCTTCGTCTGCCCCGATCCGGTCCGCGGCGGAGACAACAAGCTCGTGATGTGCGAGGTGCTACTCCCGGACATGACCGCGCACCCCTCCAACACCCGCGCCGAGTGTGCCGCGGTCGCCAAACGGTACGCCGCGGATGAGCCGTGGTTCGGCATCGAGCAGGAGTACACGTTCTTCCAGGGCGCGCGCCCGCTCGGTTTTCCGGACAACGGGTTCCCGGCGCCCCAGGGCGGCTATTACTGCGGCGTCGGCGCCGACGAGGTGTTCGGCCGTGAGGTCGTCGAAGCCCACCTCGATGCCTGCATCCGGGCCGGGCTCACGATCGCCGGCATCAACGCCGAGGTCATGCCCGGTCAGTGGGAGTTCCAGATCGGGCCGGTGCCGCCGCCGGATGTCGCAGACCAGCTGTGGGTCGCCCGCTGGCTCCTCTATCGCGTCGCCGAGGATTTCGGCATCAGCGCGACGCTCGATCCGAAGCCGGTCCGCGGCGACTGGAATGGCGCCGGCGCGCACACGAACTTCTCGACCAAGGCGATGCGCTCCGGGTACGACGCCTGCGTCGCGGCGGCGGAAGCCCTCGGTACCCGAGCCGACCTGCACATCAAGAATTACGGCTACGGCATCGAGGAGCGGCTCACCGGCCTGCACGAGACCGCCTCGTACAAGGAGTTCAGCTACGGCGTGAGCGATCGGGGGGCCTCGGTCCGGATCCCCTGGCAGGTCGCCCGCGACAAGAAGGGCTACATCGAGGATCGTCGCCCGAACGCGAACTGCGACCCGTACACCGTTACCCGGCTCATCGTGGAGACGGTCTGCGGCGCGGCCGCGGGCAAGCGCCCTGCTGCGGTGAAGCCGACGCCGATCCGGAGCGCGAAGCCGGCGGCAAAGGCGAAGCGCTCGGCCTAATCGCGCAGGACCGCGGCGGAATAGGGCGGCAGGATGAGCCTGCCGTCCTCGCCGTGGGCGCCGCCCGACGTCAGGCGGATCCTGCCGGCGGCCGGGATCCGGAGGCTGTCGGCCCCGAGGTTCAGCGCGAGCCTGACCGGCCCCCGGGCCAGGATGAACCGGCCATCGGGTCCATGCTCGATATCCACCGCGGAGAGATCGCCGTCGCGAAGCGCCGGCTCGGCGCGCCGGAGCGCGATGAGGTCGCGGTACCAGGCGAGCATCGCGACGTGCTCGGCGAGCGCACGCTCCTCCCAGCGCAGCTTCGAGCGCTCGAAGGTCGCCCGATCCTGCGGATCCGGGATCGTCAGCGGGTCCCAGCCGAATGACGCGAATTCGTGCCGCCGTCCGTCGCGGATGCGGCGGCCGAGCTCGGCGTCGTGGTCGGTGAAGTACTGGAAGGGAGTGCTCGCGGCCCACTCCTCGCCCTGGAAGAGCATCGGCACGAACGGCGAGAGGAGCACGAGCGCGGCGGCGATCCGGGCCTTCGCCGGGCCGACGAGATGCGCGAGGCGTTCGCCGCGCGCACGGTTGCCGATCTGGTCATGGTCTTGGCCGTAGGCCAGGAACCGATGTCCGGAGAGCCCGCTGAAGGCCCGGCCGTGGCGCCGCCGGCGGTACGCCGAAAAGCGCCCGTCGTACACGAACGCCTGCCGGAGCGCCTTTGCCAGATCGTCCACCGAGCCGAAATCGGCGTAATAGCCGTCGCGCTCGCCGGTGAGGAGCGCGTGGACGGCGTGATGGAAGTCGTCGCTCCACTGCGCGTCGATGCCGTATCCGCCGCGCGCGCGCGGACTGACGATCCGGGGGTCGTTCTGGTCGGTCTCGGCGATGAGGATCCGCCGCGGGCCATCGGCGATCGCCCCGACCCGCTCGGCGAGCTCCTCGAGGAGGTGGAGCGCCGAGCGATCGTGGATCGCGTGGACCGCATCGAGGCGAAGGCCGTCGATGTGGTAGCGCTCGAGCCAGAACACGGCGTTGTCGATGAAGTGCGCGCGGACCGGATCCGAGTCGGCACCGTCGAAGTTCAGCGCCTCGCCCCACGGGGTCGCGTAGGTGTCGGTGAAGTACGGGCCGAACCTGCCGAGATGGTTGCCCGCCGGCCCGAGGTGGTTATGGACGACGTCGAGGATCACCGCGAGTCCACGGGCGTGGGCCGCGTCGACCAGGCGCCACAGGCCGTCCGGTCCCCCGTACGCATGGTGCGGCGCGTACAGGTCGACCCCGTCGTAGCCCCAGCCGCGGTCGCCCGGGAATTCGGCGACCGGAAGCAGCTCGATCGCGGTCACGCCGAGCGACACGAGATCGTCCAGGCGCCCGATCGCACTCACGAAGGTGCCCTCCGGCGTGAACGTCCCGATGTGGAGCTCGTAGATGATGAGGTCGGCCAGCGCCACTCCCCGCCATCCGGCATCGGACCAGCGGAACGCCCCGTGATCGACGATCCGCGAGGGACCCTCAGGCCCGGCCGGCTGGGATGCCGAGCGGGGATCGGGGACCGGCTCGCCCCCGTCGAGCGAGAGCCGGTAGTCGGTCCCGGCCGGCGGTGCAGGGGCCCGGAACCAGCCGCCAGGTTCGAGGCGGAGCAGGGTCCGGCGGCCGCCGGCGATGAGCTCGACCCGCCCCGCCCGGGGAGCCCAGACCCAGAGATCGTCCAGCCGCCCGGCTCCCTTCACGAGGCCGCTGCACCCTCGTCGCTGAGGAGCAGCGCCACTGGGAAGGTCCCGAGGAGCGCGTCGAGCCGGTCGCTCCGGACCGGGAGACCGCCGATGGCGTCATGCCAGCGGCCGGGCGGGAGGGGGAGCCGGGTCTCGCCCCAGTCGCCGCCGAGGGTCCAGACGAGGCGCGGCACGATCGTGATCGCCTGCCCGCCCCGCGCGAACGCGACGACGTGCTGCGCCCGCTCGCCCACGGCGTCGATCGGTCGATAGTCGCCGGCGAAGATCCTCGGCCGGCGCGCCCGTGCGGCGAGCGCCGCCCGGATGACGTGCAGCTTCGGCAGCCCGTCGTCCGCGCGCGCGAGGGTCGCCGCCGGGTCCAGGCCGTCCAGCGCCGCCAGCAGCGCCTGGCGCCGCGCGAAGTCGACCGGTCGGCGGTTGTCCGGATCCACCAGCGAGAGATCCCAGAGCTCGGTTCCCTGGTACAGGTCGGGGACGCCGGGGGCGGTGAGCTTGAGCAGCGTCTGGGCCAGCGCGTTTATCCGGCCGGGGGCGATCAGCGGCGCGACGAACGTGCGGAGATCCGCGGCGAAGGTCGGATCGGCGAGCGTCGCCTCGACGAAGGCCCGCAGCGCGACGTCGAACTCCGGGTGGGGATCGACCCACGAGGTCTCGCGCTTCGCCTCCTTCGCCGCTTTGTCGAGGTACGTCGCCGCGCGTCCGGCATCGATCGGCCACGCTCCGACGAGCGTCTGGTAGTAGAGCCACTCGAGGTACGGCGGGGGTGCCCCCGCCTGCCGGTGACGGCGGTTGTGGTCGGTCCAGCGACGGACCGCCGCGGCCCAGGCGTCGGGCATCTCGGAGAGGAGCGCGAGCCGCGCCCGGACGTCCTCGCTCCGCTTGGTGTCGTGGGTCGAGGTCGCCAGCTGCGTCGCCGGCCAGCGGCGCGACTGCTCGGCCATACGCCCGTGGAAGCGCGGCGCGGCGACCCCGACGCGGCCGGGGTCGCCGCCGACCTCGTTGAGCGTGGCCACCCGGGTGTACCGGTAGAAGGCGGTGTCCTCGACCCCCTTCGCCGCGGCCGGCGCGGTGAGCTGCTGCAGCCGGAGCGCAAAGTCAGTCTCGAGATCCCCCGGCACGCGCAGCATGGCGAGCCCGCGGATGAAGGCGAGGAGCTCGGGATCGATGTCCGGGCGCCGTGACGTCGCTGCGGCGACCGCCAGGTCCAGCACGGCCAGGTCCTCCGCTGCCTCCGGTGCGCCCGGACGGACATAGGTCCGATAGACCGGGAGCTGCGCCGCGAGCTCGCGGATCGCCTGCTGGATGTCCCGCCGGGTGTGGTCGCGATGGCGCCGGTGGCGCTCGCAGATGCGGACGAGCAGCTCGGTGAGCCGCTCGACGTCGGCGCGCAGGGAGCGTCGGAGGACGTCGTGCTTCGCCTCGTAGGCGATCTCGGCGAAGGGGCGGTCCTCGCCGGTGAACGCGCGATAGGCCGCGTCGAGGCGCGCCGCCGCGCTGGCGTCGACGAACAGCCCCGTCACCAGGGCCGCGAAGTCGTAGCCGGTCGTCCCGTCCACCGGCCAGTCGTTCCGGAGGCGCTCGTCCGGGCCGAGGATCTTCTCCGCGACGATCCAGGTCTGGGGGGCCGCCGACCGCAGCTGCGCGAAGTAGCCCGCGGGATCCCGCAGGCCGTCGGGGTGGTCGATCCGCAGGCCGTCAACGGCACCGGAGTGGATGAGCCGGAGCGGCACCTCGTGGATCGCGGCGAAGACGTCGGGATCCTCCGCCCGCAACGCGATGAGCTCCTTGATGTCGAAGAACCGCCGATACACGAGCTCCTCGTCTCCGACGGTCCAGCGGGCGAGCCGGTAGTGCTGGGCCTCGAGGAACGCGTGCAGCTCTTCGGGATCGCCGTTCAGGCGCTCGAGCGCGTCAGCATCGGGGGCCGTGCCCAGCGCCGCGGCCGAGTCGGGCGACACCGGGAAGCGGTGGTCGGCATACCGGACTTCCAGCCTGCCGCCCTCCGACACGACGCGGATCGCGCCGCGGTCGACCTCGCGTCCGTACTGGTCGGCGAGGATCGGGAGGAGCACCTGATCGTGCAGCTTGGCCTCCGGGCCGTCCCAGCCGATGTCGAACGCGCGCGCGAATGAGCTCCGTCGGCCGTGCTCCAGGACGTCCCACCACCACGCGTTGCCGTACAGGATCGACATGTGGTTCGGGACGACGTCCAGCACGATTCCGAGCCCATCGGCGCGGGTCGCGGCGACCAGCGCGTCGAGCCCGGCATCCCCGCCGAGCGCCGGACTGATCGTCGAATGATCGAGCACGTCATAGCCGTGGAGGCTGCCCGGGCCGGCGCGCATGATCGGTGAGAGGTACAGGTGCGAGACCCCGAGCGCGGCGAGGTAGGGAACGATCGCCGCGGCATCCCAGAAGGTGAACCCGTCATGCAGCTGAAGGCGATACGTCGCGCGCGGGGTCACATGCACCGGAGGACGACCATCGACCGTCCCTCCACCTCGAAGGCGGCGTCGCTGCCCACCGATCGCTCGTCGGCCCAGCCCTCGCCGGTGTCGAAGACCACCGCCCAGCGTTCGCCGCACACCGCGCCGGGCGTGGTGAAGGTGATCGGCTCGTGATGCGCGTTGAACAGGATGAGATATCGGTCGTCGTGCACCGGATCGCCGTTACTGTCCACCTCGGCCATCGCATCGCCCCCGAAATACACCGCGAGCGCCTTCGCGAACCCGGCGTTCCATTCCTCTTCGGTCATCTCGGACCCGCTCGCCGAGAACCAGGCGATGTCGCGCAGGCCGGCCCCGCGCACCTGGCGGCCCTGGAACCAGCGACGGCGGCGGAACACGCGGTGCTCGCGGCGCAGCCGGAGCACGGCCGCGGTGAAATCCACCAGGTCGGCGTTGGCCTCGCGAAGCGACCAGTCGGTCCACGACAGCTCGTTGTCCTGGCAGTAGGCGTTGTTGTTGCCGCGTTGAGTGCGGCCGAATTCGTCGCCATGCAGGAGCATCGGCACTCCCTGCGAGAGCACGAGCGTGGCGATGAAGTTCCGCTGTTGACGGTGCCGCAGCCGACGGATCTGGGGATCGTCGGTGTCCCCTTCGGCGCCGCAGTTCCACGAGCGATTGTGGTCCTCGCCGCCGCCATCGCCATCCAGGTTCGCGTCGTTGTGCTTGTGGTCGTAGCTCACCAGATCGCGGAGGGTGAAGCCGTCATGGGCGGTGACGAAGTTGATGCTGTTGTACGGGCGGCGCCCGCTTGACTCGTAGAGATCCGAGCTCCCGGTGAACCGCGACGCGAACTCGGCGAGCGTCCGGTCCTCGCCCCGCCAGAGATCGCGCACGACGTCGCGGTACTTGCCGTTCCACTCCGACCAGAGCGGGGGGAAGTTCCCCACCTGGTAGCCGCCCTCACCGACATCCCAGGGCTCGGCGATGAGCTTCACCCGGCGGAGGATCGGGTCCTGCTGGATGAGGTCGAAGAATGCCGCCAGCCGGTCCACGTCGTGCAGCTCGCGGGCCAGGGTGGCGGCGAGATCGAAGCGGAACCCGTCGACCCGCATCTCGGTCACCCAATACCGCAGGCTGTCCATGATGAGCTGGAGCACGTTGGGGTGGCGCATGTTCAGGCTGTTTCCGGTACCGGTGTAGTCCATGTAGTACCGCGGGTCCTCGGTGAGCCGGTAGTACGCGACGTTATCGATGCCCTTGAAGCAGAGCGTCGGTCCGAGGTGATTCCCCTCGGCGGTGTGGTTGTAGACGACGTCGAGGATGACTTCGATGCCTGCCGCGTGGAGCGCTTTCACCATTGCCTTGAACTCGTTCACCTGGCCCCCGGACGGATCGACGGCGTACCCGTCATGCGGCGCGAAGTAGCCGATGGTGTTGTAGCCCCAGTAGTTCCGGAGTCCGCGCCCCTCCAGCACACCGTCGTGGACGAATTGGTGGACCGGAAGCAGCTCGAGCGCGGTGATCCCGAGGCGCCGCAGGTGCCCGATGAACGGTTCGCTCGCGATCCCGCCATAGGTGCCCCGCAGCTCCGGCGGGATCTCGCCGTGGAGGGCGGTCGCCCCCTTTGTGTGGGTCTCGTAGATCACGGTGTCGTTCCAGGCGATGTCCGGCGGGCGGTCGTCGCCCCAGTCGAATCGCGGATCCACGACGACCGCGCGCGGCATGAACGCGGCGCTGTCCAGGCCGTTCGCCGCGGTGTCGTCCGCGGCGTTCTGGACGTAGCCGAAGACCGCGGGCTCCCAGCGCAGCCCGCCGCTGATCGCCTTCGCGTAGGGGTCGAGGAGGAGCTTCGCGGGGTCCATCCGCTTCCCCTGGGCCGGGTCGTAGGGGCCGTGCACGCGATAGCCGTAGCGTTGGCCCGGGCCGATCCCCTCCAGGTAGACATGCCAGCAGAGCGCGGTCACCTCGGTGATCGGAATGCGCTCCTCGGCGCCCCCGGGGTCGAACAGACAGAGCTCCACCGCCTCAGCCGCATCGCTGAACAGCGAGAAATTCGTCCCGTGCCCGTCGAAGGTCGCTCCGATCGGGTAGGGGGCGCCCGGGCGCGCTCGCGGTCCCAACTCAGGCATTCTGAGGCGCATGGCATCCAGCGTGCCCGGCGGCGGACCGGTGCAGGAGAGCAAGCGGTCGCCGCGGCCGGCCCCGGCCGCGCGTCGGCGCGCCTTCGTCCGGTCGCTGTTCCCCGAGATCGACGGCGGTCGCTATCCGGCGAAGGCGATCGTCGGCGATCCATTCGTCGTGACCGCGACGGTCTTCGCCGACGGCCATGTCCGCCTTGCCGCGGAGCTGCTGTGGCAGCGCGAGGGGAGTGCCGATCTCCAGCGCGTGCCGATGACGCCGCTCGGGAACGACCGGTGGGAGGGGCGCTTCGTCCCCGCAGCGGCGGGGACCTATCACTACACCGTACGGGCCCGGATCGATCCGTACGCCGGTTGGGCCGCCGATCTGGAGCGACGCGTCGCCGCCGGTCAGGACGTGTCGGTCGATCTCGAGATCGGCGCCGGAGTCGTCGACCGGGAGGCCCGGTCGGGGACCGCCGGTGCGAGCCCCGCCCTGACAGACCTCGCCCGCTCCCTTCGCGCCGGGGGCGCCGCTGCCGTCGCCCGCGCGCTCGATCCGCGGAGCGGAGCGGCAGCCGCGGCCGCGGCGGACTGGTCCGACGCCACCGAGCACCAGCCGCTCCTAGCCTGCTATGCGGAGCCGGCACGCGCGGCGTTCAGCGCGTGGTACGAGCTCTTCCCGCGATCGCTCGGCACCGGCCGGGCCTCGGGGACCCTCCGGGATGCGGCCGCGGCGGTCCCCGAGATCGCCGCGGCGGGCTTCGACGTGCTCTACCTGCCGCCGATCCACCCGATCGGCCGCACCGCGCGGAAGGGACCGAACAACGCGGAATCCGCTGGTGCGGACGACCCCGGAAGCCCCTGGGCGATCGGCTCGGCGGACGGCGGCCACACCGCGGTCGATCCGGCGCTCGGCTCGGTCGCCGACGTCCGGTACCTGGCAGAGGTCGCCCGGGCCCACGGGATGGAGCTCGCGCTCGACATCGCGTTCCAGTGCTCTCCGGACCACCCGTATGTGCGCGAGCATCCCGAGTGGTTCACGCATCGGCCGGATGGGACGATCCAGTACGCCGAGAACCCGCCAAAGCGTTACCAGGACATCTACCCGTTCGACTTCGACACGGCGGCCTGGGCCGAGCTCTGGGTCGAGCTCACGCGGGTCGTGCTGTTCTGGGTCGAGGCCGGCGTGCGGGTCTTCCGGATCGACAACCCGCACACCAAGCCGATCCGCTTTTGGGAGTGGCTCATCGATCAGGTCCGCCGGGCGGCGCCCGACGCGACGTTCCTCTCCGAAGCGTTCACCCGGCCGGCGGTGATGTACGAGCTAGCAAAGGCCGGCTTCAGCCAGTCCTACACCTACTTCGCCTGGCGGAACACCCCGGCCGAGCTGGAGGAGTACGTCACCGAGCTCGCCGATCCGCGGATCCGGCAGCTGTTCCGGCCGAGCCTCTGGCCGAACACGCCGGACATCCTCACCGCGTACCTGCAGACCGGGGGGCGACCGGCATTCGCGGTCCGTGCGGTCCTCGCCGCGACGCTCGCCTCTTCCTACGGCGTCTACGGACCGGCATTCGAGCATCTCGAGTCACGCGCGGTCGCCGCGGGGAGCGAGGAGTATCTCCACTCCGAGAAATACGAGCTGCGGCATCGCGCGCACGGCGTGCCGCCGCTCCGCCCGCTCCTGGCCGCGCTCAACCGGATCCGGCGCGCCCACCCGGCGCTCCAGCGCGACCGGGGCGTCGCGTTCCACCCTGCGGAGGGCGGGGGTCTGCTCGCCTACAGCCGTGCTGACGGCGACGGCACCGATGTCGTCCTTGTCGTCGCGAACACCGATCCCCGCCGGGTGGGTGAGGGCCTGGTGAACGTGCAGACCGATCGGATCGGGATCCCGGCCGGCGCGGCCTTCATCGTCACCGATCTGCTCGACGGCCGGCGGTATGAGTGGCGGGCCGGGCGGAACTACGTGCGGCTCGATCCGGCCGTGGCACCGGCGCACATCTTCGCGGTAAGCCGGCGATGAGCGCGCGCGACTGGTATCGCGACGCGGTCATCTACGAGCTGCACGTCCGGGCGTTCGCCGACAGCGACGGCGACGGCAAGGGCGACTTCCGGGGCCTCCTCGGAAAGCTGGACTACCTCGCCGACCTTGGGGTCACCGCCCTCTGGCTCCTTCCGTTCTATCCCTCGCCCCTGCGGGACGACGGCTACGACATCGCGGACTACCGCGACGTCCACCCGGCCTACGGGACGCTCGACGACGTCAAGCTGGTCATCGCCGAGGCGCATCGTCGGGGACTCCGCGTGATCACCGAGCTGGTCGCGAACCACACCTCGGACCAGCATCCCTGGTTCCAGCGCGCCCGGCACGCGCCGCCGGGCAGCAGTGAGCGCGACTACTACGTGTGGAGCGACACCCCCGACCGCTACGCCGAGGCGCGGATCATCTTCAAGGACTTCGAGGCTTCGAACTGGAGTCTCGATCCGGTCGCCAACGCGTATTACTGGCACCGCTTCTACGCCCACCAGCCGGATCTGAACTTCGACAATCCGGCCGTCCGGGCGGAGATCACCGCGGCGCTGGACTTCTGGCTCGATCTCGGCGTCGACGGGGTGCGTCTGGACGCGATCCCATACCTCTACGAGCGCGAGGGGACGAGCTGCGAGAACCTGCCGGAGACCCACCACTTCCTGAAGACCCTGCGCGCGCATCTGGACGCCGCCTATCCCGACCGGATGCTGCTCGCCGAGGCGAACCAGTGGCCCGAGGATGCCGTCGCGTACTTCGGGGACGGCGACGAGTGCCATATGGCCTTCCACTTCCCGCTCATGCCGCGCCTGTTCATGTCGCTGCGGATGGAGGACCGGTTCCCGATCATCGACATCCTCGCCCAGACGCCGGCGATCCCCGACGGCGCCCAATGGGCGGTGTTCCTCCGGAATCACGACGAGCTCACGCTCGAAATGGTCACCGACGAGGAGCGTGACTACATGTACCGCGCCTACACCACCGACCCCGAGGCCCGGATCAACCTGGGGATCCGCCGCCGGCTCGCGCCGCTCCTCGGGAACGACCGCCGCCGGATCGAGCTCATGAACGCCCTCCTGTTCGCGCTCCCCGGCACGCCGGTCATCTATTACGGCGACGAGATCGGGATGGGAGACAACATCTACCTTGGAGACCGGAACGGGGTCCGCACCCCGATGCAATGGTCCGCCGACCGTAACGCCGGGTTCTCGAACGCGAGCCGCCAGCGCCTGTACCTGCCGGTGATCGCCGAGAGCGAGTATCACTACGAGACCGTCAACGTCGAGGCCCAGCATGCGAATCCGCATTCGCTGCTCGCCTGGACGAAGCGGCTCATCGCGCTGCGAAAGCGCTTCCGCGCCTTTGGGCGGGGGACGTTGCGCTTCCTCCATCCGGAGAACCGCACCGTGCTGGCGTTCTTGCGCGAGCACGAGGGGGAGACGATCCTCGTTGTCGCGAACCTCTCACGGTTCGCGCAGTACGTCGAGCTCGATCTGCGCGAATGGAACGGCGCGGTGCCGACGGAGCTCTTCGGGACCACGCCGTTCCCACGGATCGGCGACCTCCCGTATCTCCTCACCCTTGGGCCGCATGGCTTCCTCTGGTTCCGCCTCGATGCCGCCACGGCCACGGCGCACGGGAGTGGCGAGCCGCCGCTCCTCACCGGCGCTGACCCGTTCGCTCCGGACGGCGGCCTCGCCCGCGCACTCCCCGGCTATCTCGCCGGCCGCCGCTGGTTCCTCGCCAAGGGGCGACGGATCCGCGATCTGCGGATCGTGCACCAGCTGCCACTGTCGGACGACCCACGGGCGCCGCGCCTCTGCCTGGTCGAAGTGAGCTTCAGCGACGGCGATCCGGACCACTACGTCCTGTTTCTCGCGCACGACCGGCCGGACGAGGTGGAGCGCGCGCTGGCGGCGGATGCGGTCATCGCGCGGACCGCCGATGGCGGCGCCGTTTCGGAGGCGCTCGCGGATCCCCGCACCGGCGATCGGCTCCTCGCGGCGATCACCGCGGGCGCCGTCCGCGAGGTCGGCGGACTTCGCCTCGTCGCGACGCGCGAGGCCGGACTCGACCGCCTGCGCGGCACCAGCCCGGCGGGCCTGGAAGCCTCGCTCGGACGGTCCGAGCAGAGCAACAGCTCGGTCTTGTTCGGCGAGCGGCTGATCCTCAAGGTGTTCCGGCGGGTCGAGGAGGGACCGAATCCCGACCTGGAGATCGGCCGCCATCTGGCCGCGCATGGCTTTTCCGCCACCGCCCCGCTCGCCGGGGCGCTCGAGCTGGTCGCCGGGAGCGCCCGCTACACCATCGCCGTGCTGCACGGGTACGTGCCGAACCACGGGACCGCCTGGGACCGCGCGCGTGCCGAGCTGGCGACCTACAGCTCGTCCGTCGCCGGCGACGGGGCGGCGGATGCGGGCGTGACCTCGCGGGCCTGGGCGGCGCGCCTGGGGACCCGGGTCGCCGAGCTGCATGCGAGCCTGGCGATCGGAGGCGGATCGGCCTTCGAACCGGAGCGACTCACCTTGGCCGACCAGCGCTCGGTGTATCAGTCGACACGGACCGCGCTCACCGAGACCTGCACCGCCCTCCGCCGTGCGCTTTCGCGGCTCTCTCCGGCGATCGCGGCACTCGCGGAAGAGGCGGCCGGGGCGGAGGAGCGCCTCCGCGGCCACCTCGCCCCGCTGCTCGCGCGACCGCTCGACGGGAAGCGGACGCGGATCCACGGTGATCTGCACCTCGGGCAGATCCTCGATACCGGCGACGACATCGCGATCATCGACTTCGAGGGCGAGCCTTCCCGCACCCTTGGCGCGCGCCGGCTGAAGCGGTCCCCCCTGGTCGACGTTGCCGGAATGCTGCGTTCGTTCTCCTACGCTGCGTCCACCGCGTCGCTGGAGCGTGCCGAAGACGGACCGGCCCCGGACGCCGCGCCGGCGGCCCGCCACTGGGAGGCGGAGGTCTCCGCAGCCTTCCTCGACGCCTACCTCGCACGCGCCGCTCCCGACGGGCTCGTCCCCCGGGATCCGGACGACCGCGCCGTCCTGCTGCGGGCGTTGCTCCTTGGCCGCTGCGTCTATGAGGTCCGGTACGAGCTGGCCGCGCGGCCGGAGTGGACCGCGGTGCCGCTGCACGGGCTCCTTGCGCTCCGGTGATCACCGCCGAGGATCTCTACCTCTTCGATCAGGGGACCCACTCGCGTCTGTACGAGCGCCTCGGCGCGCACCCGGTGGACGGCGGGGTGCGCTTCGGGGTGTGGGCTCCGGAGGGCGCGGCGGTCTCGGTCGTGGGCCCCTGGAATCAGTGGATCCCCGGGCGCGATGCCCTCGAGCGTGCGCGCGGCTCGGACCTTTGGTCCGGCGTCGTCTCCGGGATCGGACCCGGCGAGCCGTACAAGCTGCACGTCCAGGGACGGAGCGGCTACCGCGTGGACAAGGCTGACCCGTTCGCCTTCGCGGCCGAGCAGGCGCCGGCGACCGCCTCGGTCGTCGCCACGCTCGACCATCAATGGGACGATGCCGCGTGGCTGCGCGACCGCGCGCGCGCGAACGCCGACGATGCCGCGATCGCGATCTACGAGGTGCACCTTGGCTCGTGGCTGCGCGATCCCGCCGATCCCGGGCGACTCCTCTCGTATGGCGAGCTCGCGCCACGGCTCGCCCGGCACGCGACGACGCTCGGGTTCAGCCACATCGAGCTCATGCCGGTGATGGAGCACCCCTTCTACGGCTCGTGGGGCTATCAGACGACCGGGTACTTCGCGCCGACCGCGCGCTATGGCCGGCCGGTGGACCTCATGGCCCTCATCGACCTCCTCCACCGTGAGGGCATCGGGGTGATCCTCGACTGGGTCCCCTCCCACTTTCCGGACAACGAGCACGGCCTCGTGTACTTCGATGGCAGTCACGCCTACGAGCACGCCGATCCACGGCGGCGGCGGCATCCGGAGTGGGACAGCATGCTGTTCAACTACGACCGGCCCCAGGTCCGCAGCTTCCTGCTGTCGAGCGCGCTCTTCTGGCTGGACCGTTATCACGCCGACGGTCTCCGGGTGGATGGTGTCGCATCGATGCTCCACCTCGATTACGCGCGAGGCGATGACTTCGTCCGCAACGTGCACGGCGGGAACGAAGATCTCGGCGCGATCGAGCTTCTGCGCACGGTGAATCTCGCGGTGGCCCGCGAGCATCCCGGCGCGATCACGATCGCGGAAGAATCGACGGAGTGGCCCGGGGTGACCCGCGACATCGCCCACGGCGGCCTCGGCTTCGGGATGAAATGGGACATGGGCTGGATGCACGACACCCTGAACTACTTCCAGACCCCGATCACCGAGCGTCCGGAGCACCATGGGAAGCTCACCTTCCGCGGCATCTACGCGTTCACCGAGCGATTCCTCCTGCCGCTCTCGCACGACGAGGTCGTCCACGGGAAGCGCTCGCTCCTGGAGCGGATGCCGGGCGACGGGTGGCAGCGTCTGGCGAACCTGCGCCTGCTCTATGCCTGGATGTACGCGCAGCCGGGGAAGAAGCTCCTGTTCATGGGCGCGGAATTCGGGCAGCTCCATGAGTGGGACCACGACCGCTCATTGGACTGGCACCTCGTCGAGCGACCCGAGCACGCGCAGCTCGCGGTGCTGCTCGGCGATCTCAACCGCCTGTATCGAGCGCTCCCCGCGCTCCACGCGCGCGACTTCGACCCCGGTGGCTTTCGCTGGCTCGATGCCGACGACCGCGCGAACGCGACCGCGAGCCTGCTCCGGGCCGGGCCCGACGGGGACACCGTGGTCGCCGCGTTCAACTTTACCGCCACCCCTCGGCACGGCCAGCGGATCGGCCTCCCGCGGCCGGGCCACTGGCGCGAGCTGCTGAACACCGATGCCCTGGACTACGGCGGGTCGGGGGTGGGGAACGGGGGAGCGGTATCGAGCGAGCCCGTGCCCTGGCAGGGCTGCGATCAGTCCGCGGTGGTGTCCCTCCCGCCCCTCGGCGCGGTCTGGCTGGGCTGAGATCGATGTTGAAGATCGGCTCGATCGTCATCCGGTGTTTCGAGTTCGACGCGATGCTGGCGTTCTGGCAGGAAGCGCTCCATTACGGCGCCCGGGAGCCCGCGACCGACGGCTGGGTGGTCCTTCGTGACCCCGAGGGCCGGGGACCCAACCTGTCGTTGGACCGTCGTTTCCCGGAAAAACGCGTGGGCAAGCGCAGTCGACTGCATCTGGACCTCTACACAAGCGAACAAGAGGCCGAGGTGACGCGGCTGGTCGACCTTGGGGCGACCCGCTATCCCTGGAGGTACCAGCCCGCGGATGACTTCGTCGTCTTGGAGGACCCCGACGGCAATCTGTTCTGCGTGATCCAGGTTCCGCCCGAGAGCTGAATCTCCGCGAAGCGCGTAGGGATCAACAGTGTGGACCCGGCTGGATTCGGATCAGTCAGATCCAAATCCATGCCCCCGCGAGGTTCTGAGCACGAAATTCGCGGGGACGGCAGGCAACCTCCCCTTCGAAACGTCATCTCCCCTCGTGTCGGTAGGCTCAGAAGGGCGTAGCAGCCTGCAGACCTTTCAGCGAGTCCCCTTGACCTTCTCGCCCTGCCGTCCGCTATAGCTGCCGTTGTGTGCGCTCACGCATTGAGTGGCCCGGCCGGACGACACCTGAAATGGCGACAGTCTCGGAGCCCGTAACGCTTTTCGGACGGGGCTCTGGCAGAGTGCTCCGATGCGGGATGCCGCGGCATGCGGACCGAGCGCACCCCGTCACGTTCGCCGTGCGCTGCGCGATGAGGTCGACCTGGACGCCGTGCGCGCGGACCAGCGCGGTGCGGTGTGACAGACCATGGCGCCGGCGCAGCTAAGTCTGTGGCTCTGGGAGCGCGCACGATGAGGGTCGCCTTGACGCCTGCACAACGTCTCCTTGCACTTGTCCCGACGCCCGTTGCGGTGGGTTCGGTCGTCCTCGACTTCGTGCTGTTCGAGTTCTTCGGCGCCTTCTTGCTGCCCATCTTGAGCCTGCTGGTCTATGTCGGCGTCGGACTGCTGCTCACGCTCAGACGGCCACGCCATCCAGTCGGCTGGCTGCTGCTTTGGGCCGGGGCGCTCTTCCAGCTTTCTTTTGCCGCCGCGGCGTACGCCTGGGCGGCGTTCATTCGCTGGCCGGGCACCCTGCCACTCGGCGAAGTCGCTTTCTTCATCGGATACGCCTGGCTCCCCGCACTCGGATGCCTGTTCCTCGCGATCATGCTGTTCCCGACCGGTCGGCCGCCATCCCGACGCTGGCGCCTGCCTGTCGCAGTGGTCGTGATGGATACCGCGCTCTTGCTGGTGGCCGGCTGGCTGGCACCGCGAGAGTTCCCGATCCCGCAATCCGCCCTTCCCGTTCAGGGCGCGCTGCCGCTCATGGTGGCAAATCCGCTCGCGATCGATGGACCGCTCGCAACGCTGCTTGGGTACGTGTCCTCGTCTCCTATCGCGCTCGTCGTGTACCTCATTCCCGTGGCGGCGGTCTTGGTGCGGTTTCGCACCGCCGCGGGGACCGAGCGGCAGCAGCTCAAATGGTTCGCCTACGCCGCTTCGATCGTGGTGGTGTTCTTTGTTGCGGCAACCTTCGGCCTGTTCGCCTATCTTGGCGGACTGGGACCGCTGATGGCGGTCCTGGCCATGGATCTCATTCCGGTCTCGGTCGCCGTCGCGATCCTGCGCTATCACCTCTACGACATCGACCTGCTCATCAACCGCACCCTCGTGTACGGCGTGACCAGCGCCGCGATCGCCGTGACGTTCTTCCTGGGCCTCGTTGCGCTTCAGGCCGCACTCCGCCCGCTCACCTCAGGCTCAGAGCTCGCGGTGGCGGCGTCCACGCTCGTCTCGTTCGCGCTCTTCCAGCCGATCCGCCGCCGGGTACGGGATGCGGTTGACCGGCGGTTCGACCGCCGCCGATACGACGCCGAGCGGACCCTCGACGCCTTCGCCGCCCGGTTACGCGAGCAGGTCGACTTGGGCGCGCTTGAGACGGAGTTGCTAGCGGCGGTGCGCGAGACGGTCCAGCCGGCTCATGCCAGCGTCTGGCTGCGCGGGCGTGCGCCGTGAGAGTCGCCTTCGCGACGCTCGTCGGCGCCATCGCCTTCGGCTCGCTCGCCGCGGATCTGTGGGCACTCGACTTCTTCGGCCCGTTTATCACCCTACCGTTGTCGCTGCTGCCGTTCGCCTTGGTCGGGTCGCTCCTGGTCCTTCGGCGGGCTGGTGATCCGATCGGCTGGCTCCTTGGCGCGGCAGGCGCGCTGGGCGCCGCATTGCCAGGAGGCGAGATCGTGCTGTGGTTCGTGTCATCTTTCGTTGCGACCACCGTGTTCGGCCTGGTGGTGACCGCGCTGGTCCGTTTCCCCGATGGCCGCCCACCGAGCCGCGCCTTTTCGATCGTACTCTGGGTGTTCGTCTCGGTCGTGCTGGTCAGCCTCGCGGGCGGATCGCTTGCTGACCGGCAGATGGACGTGCAGCGACCGTTCGTCGGCCCGCACGCCGGCGATCCGATTCGATTGATCGCGAATCCGTTCGCGCTGCACGGAACGATCGGCGATCTGATGCTGCTCGCCGGCCATGCGATCTATGTCTTCCCGGCGCTGGCGCTCACTGCGGCGGCCGCGCTCGTGGTCCGGTTCCGGCGCAGCCGCGGCGTCGAGCGGAGGCAGATCAAGTGGCTCACCTATGCGGCAGCCATCGCCTTCGGGTTAACGATCATGGCACTTGCCAGTCCCCCCAATACCAATGTGAGGGTCCTCTTCGCAGCCACGACCGTTGTCGGAATTGGGCTGCTCCCGGTCGCGATCCTGATCGCCGTCACCCGCTACCGGCTGTACGAC
>DATCNH010000023.1:0-4369 GCA_036565345.1 Candidatus Limnocylindria bacterium
GGCGGCAGCCGCGACCGCGCCCGCCGGGCCGGCGACGGACGATCCGATCCGCGTGGCGTTCGCCGCGGCGATCGGCGACGACCTGAACACGCCACGAGCGCTCGCGCAAGCCGAGGCCGCGTTGAAGCTCGTGAACTCGAGCGACGTCGATATCCGGGCGCGGGGCCTTGGCCTGATGTTCGACATGGACCGGGTGCTCGGCCTCGACCTCGAAGCCGGAGCGGCCAAGCGGGAAGAGCTCGTCGGCGAGGATGGGCGGTTGTTCGCAGAACGTGCCGTCGCGCGCGCGGCGGGGGACTACGCACGCTCGGATGAGCTCCGGGTCGCCCTTGAGGCACGCGGGATCAAGGTGAAGGACGGCAAGGACGGCACGCGCTGGGAGCGCGTCGGCACACCGGCACGAGAGGGAGCGATGAGATGACGAATGACGAGACCGGCGGCATGCCGGACGAAGCGCGACCGCGGAACGACATGCAGTCGGATCCGGCCGGGGTCGATCCGGACAATCGGCGGCCACGCCGGCGGGGCCGCCGAGGTCGCGGGGCGCCGCCGGTCGCCTCGCCGCAGCCCGGCGGCCGGCCTCCCTTCCGCCCGCAGGGCCAGGGCTTTCGTCCCCAGGGCCAGCCGCCGCTCCGCCCCCAGGGTCAGGGATCGCGCTCGCCGAGTCAGGGGTTCCGTCCCCAGGGGCAGGGCTTCCGGCCGCAGGGCCAGCCGTTCCGCGGCAACCCGAACCTCGCCGGCGGGAGTCCGGCCGCCCCGCGCCCCCTGCGCGAGGGTGAGGATGAAGGCTCGTCGCAGGCCTCCGAGCTCGCGGCGTACGAACGCCGGCAGGCGCAGCAGCAGCAGCGACGCACCGGCTGGCGCCCGGCGGGCGGTGCGGCCCCGTGGCGCGGAGCCCCGGCCGCAGGCGGAAATCGGCGTTACGGCGGCCCGGGCTACACCGAGCAGATCCGACGTGTGACCGCGGGCCCACGGGTGAGCGCGCCGTCGCACGAGGCGGGTGCCGGCGATCCGATCGCGGGGCCGCATGCGGTGCTCGAGGCGCTGCGCGCCGGCCGGGTGATCCGGAAGCTCTACATCTCTCAGGACCGCTCGCTCCGCACCGGTCCGGTGAACGACCTCATCGCCGAGGCCCAGGAAAAGCGGATCTTCGTGACGTACGTCGACAAGCTCGAGATCGCGCGCTACTCGCCGATCGAGAATCATCAGGGCGTCGTCGCCATCGTCGAAGGCCGCTCCGGCGTGGAGCTCGACGAGCTCCTCCTGCATCTCGACACGGTGCAGGACGCCGCGCTCGTCCTCGTTGTCGACTCGCTCCAGGATCCCCAGAACTTCGGCGTCCTCCTGCGATCCGGCGAGGGCGCCGGCGTGGACGGGGTCATCATCCCCCGTCATCGGTCGGTGGGCCTGACCCCGGCGGTCGCCAAGACGAGTGCCGGCGCGAGCGAGCACCTGCTCATCGCCGATGTCGCGAACCTCCGTCAGGCCATCGACGCCCTCAAGGACAAGGGTCTCTGGGTGGTCGGCGCGGACGATTCCGGCGACCTCCTCTACGACGAGGTCGACTATCGCGGCCCGACCGGCATCGTCATCGGCGGCGAGGCCGAGGGCATCCGCCGGCTGGTCCTCGAAGGCTGCGACCAGGTCGTGCGTATCCCGATGGAGGGGCAGGTCGAATCGCTCAACGCGGCCGCCGCCGGCTCTGTGATCCTCTATGAGGCGCTCCGCCAGCGCCGCCGCGATGTCGCGCCGCCGGCGACACAGACCCCCCGCCCGGTCCGGGTGGGGAAGCCGGAGCTGGTCGACCTCTCTCCGGATGATGATGAGGATCGGCTGGACGAGAACGCCGACCTCGACGCCGAGCTCGACGCCGAGCTGGAAGCGGACCTTGGGGCCGAGGATGGGACCGACCCGGACGGGCCGGCGAGCGGCCGGGCGCCGGTCGATATCGATGAGGGTGAGGAGCCGGTCGCGGCCGCGCCGAAACCGCGGAAGGTCACGGTGAAGAAGACGACCGCGGTAAGGAAGACGGCCGCGACGAAGAAAGCGACGGTCAAGCGGACGAAGCCGGCGGAGTAGCCTCACGTTTGGCGCGGAGCGTGCCTCCGCGGAGCGCGATCTTGACCGCCAGTCGGCTCGCGCCGGGGTAGCTCAGTTGGTAGAGCAGGGCTTTTGTAAAGCTCAGGTCGCGGGTTCGAGACCCGCCCCCGGCTCCGACCGCACCGCGGGCGGTTCTTGACTAGGCCGATCTCTCGATCGGATTCGACCACGCCCGACGGCCCGCCTTGTCGACGACGGTCACGCGGCACCACGGCGCGTCCAGGCTGCTGATATCCAGTACGACTTCGGTGAGGTCCGCGCCCCTGGCATCAAAGACCGCTGATCCGATCCCTCGGGCAAAGACCCAGCTTGCCGGTGAGCACCGCACCACGAGCCGGTCCATGCCGTCGAACGCGATGCCGTGGATCTCCGGCCCGGTGCTGGAGTAGTACGCCCCGCGCTTCAGCGCGTCGACGATCTGGGGAGAAGTGCGTTCCTCGGTCTTCACCCACACCCAAGCGAGGAGCGCATCGTCGCGCTCGGCGGTGAAATGGGCGTCGTCATTCGCGCATGCGGTATAGCGCCCGCCCTTGAGCAACAGGCGATCGAAGACGTGCCAACTGTCCGAGCGGTCGTTCAGACCTGCGGTCGTCGCGTTCCAAGCCTCGATGGCGTGGATCGGTCCAAGCGAGCGGATCTCATCCTCGCCGAGGTTGTACCAGGCCGGATGGTTGGCCACGACGAATGCGCCCGCGTTCACCGCGCGTCTCGCGATTGACGGGCCGGTCTCGTCGGGCGTCGGGTGCGCGAAGTCCGCGGGCAATCCGACACCGAGCAGGTGCCAGTGCTCGCCGGATTCGACCCGGCCGGCGTGGAGTTCGGCGCCCCGGATCGTCACGAACCCGTCGCGTTCGAACGGCGTGCCGTCGGTGAGCGGATATCCGAACTCCTTCAAGAAATGATCGGAGAGGCAGAGAAAGTCGTAGCCGGCGGTGGCGTACAGCGCGCAGATCGCTTCCGGAGTGCGGTGGCCGTCGGAGCGGTCTGAGTGAGTGTGAAGGTTGCCCCGCCGGAAGATCCCCGGCAGCCCGAATGGATTCGCCCAGCTCACCTCTGCGCGGATCGCGGAACGGCCGCGTTCGGATCGATCGCCGCTGCGATGTCGGCAACCGCCGCGTCGTGCGCGAAGGCGCGCGCCATACCCGGGGACACACGCAGCCTGACCATCGCCCCGATCGCGAGGCGGTGGTCATGCTCAAGGCGGAGCCGCCACTGGGTGTGATCTTCGAGCTGGACGCTGTACTCGGTCCGATCGCCGAGGAAGGCTGCCCGCACGACCCTCGCGACGAGGGGGGCGGATCCCTCAGCGACGGCCTCGTCCGCGATCTGGATGTCCTCCGGTCTGACGAACACGGCCGCGTCCTCGCCCGCCGCCGGCGGGTTGGCGCCGGTGGCGCAGACGAGCTGACCCCGACCGCTCTGCACCGTCGCGCGCCCGTCCCCGGTGGAGACGCAACGCCCGATGAGACGGTTCGGATTCCCGACGAAGGCCGCCACGAATGCGGTCCGCGGTGCGGTGTAGACCTCGGTTGGCGTGCCGATCTGATGGACCACGCCGCCTTCCATGACGGCAATGCGGTCGGAGAGGCTGAGTGCCTCCTCCTGGTCGTGGGTGACATAGATCGCGGTGAACCCCAGCCGCGCCTTGAGCGCGGCGATCTCTTCGCGCATTTCCAACCGTAGTTTTGCGTCCAGATTGGAGAGCGGCTCGTCGAAGAGGACCACCGTCGGCTGGTACACCACGGCTCGCGCCAGCCCGACCCGCTGCTGCTGACCACCGGACATCTCGCGCGGGAAGCGCTGCTCAAGACCCTTGAGGCCGACCATGGTCACGGTCTCCATCGCCCGCCGCTGCCGTTCCGCTCGAGCTACGCCGCGGACCCGCAACGGATAGGCGACATTGTCCAAGACGCTCAGATGAGGGAAGAGTGCGAAATTCTGGAACACGAGGCCGATATTTCGCTTGTGGGTCGGCACGTCCGTCACGTCCTGACCGCCGATCCACACCTGGCCGGAATCGGGGCGCAGGCCGCCGGTGATGCAACGGAGCGCGGTCGTCTTGCCGCAGCCGCTGGGGCCCAGCAACGTGATCAGCTCTCCACGGCTGACTTCGAGGTCGATGCCCCGCAGCGCGACGAAGCCGCCGAATGCCTTCACCATACCGCGCAGCTCGATCATCGTCTCGCTCATAGCCCCTTCACTCCTCCGAGGATCGCCTCGGGCCGGATCTGGCGTTGGATGAGAACGAGCAGCGCAAGCGACGGCAGCA
>DATCNH010000024.1:0-6387 GCA_036565345.1 Candidatus Limnocylindria bacterium
CTGCAGCGGCTGCTCGAGCCGGTCGTCGCGGCCGCCCGGCCGCAGGCCGCGGCGAAGGGGATCGCCCTGTCGGTCGCCGCGCCAGAGGACCCGCTGCTCTGCCTCGATGCCCCACGGGTCCGGCAGATCCTCGATCATCTGCTCACCAACGCGGTCAAATTCACGCCGGCCGGCGGGTCCATCACGCTCGGCGGCGTCATGGACGGCCGGTCGCTGCAGCTCACCGTCGCCGATACCGGCTACGGGATCGCCCCGGACCGTCAGGCCGATCTCTTTGGCGCCTTTCAGACGATGCATGAGGACCATCCGGCGATCTCGGGCTCGGGGCTGGGCCTGGCCCTCAGCCGCCAGCTCGTGGAGCTGCATGGCGGCGCGATCGCGTTTCGCAGCAACGCGGATCAGGGCACGACCTTCAGCATCGTGCTCCCGGACGTCTTCGAGGGGCCGATGCCCGGCGATCGGGTCCTGGTCGTGGAGGATCACCGGCACGACGCGGACCTCCTCGTCGAGCTGGTCGTCGCCTCCGGGCTCGCTGCCGAGGTGGCTCGGACCCTCGCCCACGCGCGGCGGGCGATCGCGCGTGCGCTCCCGCGCGCGGTCATCCTCGACCTGCAGCTTCCCGACGGGCGGGGCGAAGCGTTCCTCGCCGCCCTGCGGGCGGATCCGGCCACCGCGGCCCTGCCGGTGATCGTGGTGACCGGCGAGGGGGACACCCGCGCCGCAGGCGTGCCCGGCACGGACGAGCGGCTCGCCAAGCCGCTGGACCATGCCCGCCTTCGCGGCTGGCTTGCGCGGGTGACGGCGTCGCAGAACGTGGCTTCCGATCAGAAGGTCGTCGCACCGTGAACGTCATCCAGCCCATCCAACCCATCCAACCGATCCAATCCATCCGGCCGATCCGGCCGATCCGGCCATCGATCGTCCTCGTCGTCGACGATGTCGCGGCGAACCGCGAGCTGCTCAAGGCGCTCCTCGACGACCTCGGCCACGACGTTCGGACGGTGAACGACGGGGAGGCCGCGCTCGCCGCGGTGACGGTCGAGGAGCCGGACCTCATCCTCCTCGACATCGAGATGCCGCGGCTGGATGGGCTGGAGGTGTGTCGGCGGATCAAGGGCGATCCGCGCCTCCGACTCGTTCCGGTGGTCCTGCTCACCGCGCGCGCGGACCGCGCGACACGCCTGTCGGGCATCGCCGCGGGCGCCGATGACTTCCTCACCAAGCCGTTCGACGCGAACGAGCTGCTCCTCCGCACAAAGGTCCTGCTGCGCGACCGCGCGCTGAATATCCGGCTCGACGCCGCGGACTCGGTGCTCCTCGCGATGGGCCGTGCGGTCGAGGCGCGCGACCGCTACACCGTCCATCACGCCGAGCGCGTCGGCGCCGAGGCCGCAGTGGTCGCACGGGCGCTCGGTTTCGACGAAGAGGACGTCGACATCGTGTACCGCGGGGGTGTGCTACACGATCTGGGGAAGATCGCGATCCGCGATGCCATCCTGCTCAAGCCCGGCCCGCTCACGAGCGAGGAGTTCGCGATCATGCGCACCCACGCCGACGAGGGCGCGCGCATCTGCGAGCCGTTGCATAGCACCGAGCATTACGTGCCGATCATCCGGCACCACCACGAGCGCTTGGACGGAGGTGGGTACCCCGACGGGCTCGCCGGCGACTCGATCCCCGTCGGTGCGCGGCTCGTCGCCGTTGCCGACGCCTGGGACGCGATGGTCACCGACCGGCCATACCGGAAGGGCCTGCCGGCGGCGGAGGCGATCCGCCGATTGCAGGAGGGCGCCGGCACCCAGTGGGACCAGCGGTTCGTCGAAGTCTTCCTCCGCCTGCCCCGGGTGGTCGAGGTCGTGCCCGAGCTTGGCCTGCCGGTGCCCCTCGCGAACGGCGCGGAAGCCTGATGCACCTCCTGGTCATCGAGGACGACGAGCGCAGCCGCGAGCTCATCACCGCGCTCCTGGAGCGTGACGGGCATACCGTGGTCGCCGAGGCCGACGGCGTGGGCGGCCGCCGCCGCGCCCTTGCCGAACGGTTCGACCTCATCCTCTGCGAC
Source organism: Candidatus Limnocylindria bacterium (assembly GCA_036565345.1). Classification (GTDB taxonomy): domain Bacteria; phylum Chloroflexota; class Limnocylindria; order P2-11E; family P2-11E; genus UBA4735. The sequence goes on from DATCNH010000024.1 coordinate 2,060, forward strand.
ATCGAGCTGCCCGGGATGGACGGCTTCACCGTCTGCCGCGCCCTGCGCGATCAGGGGATCCGGATCCCGATCCTCGCGCTCACCGCTCACAACGCCGACGGCGACCGGCTCGTCGGCGAACAGGCCGGGTTCACCAGCTATCTGGGCAAGCCGATCCGCCTGAGCGCGCTGCGCGACGCCCTTGCGGCCGCCGTCGGGCCGGGTCCGTCCGTTCCGCGATACGAGCCGATGGCGGCGATCCCGCACCCCCCGGCGACGGCGCGGCCGCGTGGCGTCCTGGCCGGCCTCGTCGTCATCGCGATGGGCGTGCCGTTCATCCTGCAGCCCCTGGGCGTACCGAACGCACCGTCCTATCTGTTCCTGGCGATGGGCATCGCGTTCCTCATCTCGTATCTTCGCGGCCGGCAGTACGTGTACCTCATCCCGATGGTCACGTTCACCTCATTCGGAGTGGCGCTCCTCCTGCCGACGTGGATCGCCCTTCGCCCGCAAGCCGAGGCCCCGGCCTTCGTCGGGCTGGTGGCGCTCGGCCTCGCCGGGGCGTTCGTGCTCGCCCCGGACCGCCGCTGGCCGCTCGTTCCGGCGACCCTGCTTGGCGTGGTCGCGGGCACGCAGCTGCTCACCGGAGCGTCGCTCGTCCCGCTCGCGCTCCAGCCGTACTTCGTGCCGCTCATCCTCGTCGGCGTGGGCGGCTATCTTCTCGTCGAGCGTCAGAGCTGACCCGGCTGCGGCCGTTCCTCGCGGTCGCGGTGTTCCTCCTCGGCGTCCTCCTCATCGGCGCCGCGGCCCGCGCCCCGGATGCGGCCCCGCTGACGGCCACCGCTGACGGCTGCCGGCCTGCGACCGGGCTCGCGCTCAGCTTCTGCCCCGATGTCCGGCCACTGCACGCCTCGGCCGACGAGACCGCCGTCGCGGTCGACCAGCTGCGGCCCTGCGATCCCGGCGCGGCGGTCCCGTCGTTCTGCGTCGCCCTGCCCAGGCAGGGCAGCACGGCCGATCCGGTGGCCCTCGCCGTCACGCGACAGCGGGCCTGTGCCCAGCTGACGCCGCGGGAGGCGCCCTCGTTTTGCCTGTCGCTTGCGCCGCGGACGGGGTCCGATGCGCTCGAGCGCGACGTCGCGCTGACCCTCCTGCGCCAGCGCCTCGGCGAGTCGGTCCGCCGCGTCGGCGCGGCGCCGCCCGATCTCTGGGTCGAGGACGGTCTGCCGCTGGCGAGCGCCGACCGGCTGCGCTCGATCCTGCAGGCGGACATGGCTTCGGTGCAGGACTACTTCGGTCGCGAGTTCATGCGCGCGCCGGCGGTGTTTGTCTTCGCGACCCGGGGAAGCTTCGCTGCCGCCCTCGAGCGCCAGCTCGGCTATCCGGCGCCCGTCTCGGCCCGGCTCGCGGCGGAGTCGGGCGGACTCCTCATCACCGGTCTTGACGCCATCGCGATCAACGCCGAGAACGTGCTCGGTGGCGTCCGGCCGCCCACGATCCTGCGCCATGAGCTCGCGCACGTCCTCCTTCACGAGCTCGCCGGGGATGGGACGATGCCGGCTTGGCTGGACGAGGGACTGGCGACCCTCATCGAGCGTGCCGGCACCGATACCCGCGACGACCTGGTGTCGCTCTCCCTTGCCGCCGACCGGCGGATCTCGCTCGATTCCCTCGCTGATCCTGGACAGTGGCTCAACCGGAACGAAGACCTCTTCGGGCACGCGTACGGGATCGCCGCGGGCGCGGCGGCGATGCTCGTGGATCGGGTGACCCCGGACGGTCTGGTGCCGCTGCTCGAGGCGCTCGGGCACGGCGTGCCGCTGGCGGACGCGTATGCGGCGCGAGCGCCCGAGTCCCTCGCGGCATTCGTCGCCGCGTTCCCCTCACGGGCGCTTGCCGCCAGCTGCGGCCGGGGCATCGTGGCGACGGCCCCCGGAGCGGATGGGCTGACGGTCTATCAGCTCTACGGCTTCCCGCCGAACGCGGCGGTCTCGGTCACCGTCGATCGAGCGACCACGCACCTCGCCTTCTCGGTCGCGACCGATGCGGCCGGCGCCTACGCCGGGACGCTGGGCGGCACGATGCGACCCGGGATCTATCGGGTGCGCGCGAGCATGTCGTTCGGCGCGACCGAGGTCGACGTGGCGGTCGGGCCGGGCGCCGGCCCGGCGCGGCGCTCGTGCCAGCGCTGAGCGGCCGAACGCGCCACGCGAGACCGCCGCTCGTGCTGCCGGCGGTTGCGGTCCCCGGGCGAACGCGATATGCCTGCTTCACCGCGAGCGCGACCGCACCGAGCGTGTCCGCTCAGAGGAGGATCCATGTCCGAAGACCAACGCGACACCTGGTCCGGCTCCGAGGCCGAGCCCGCGTCGACCTGGCCGATCCCCACGCCCGGCATGCCCGGCCCGGCCGGCGCCGGCGTCTCCCGGCCCCGAAGGGCCGGGCCGTCGGGACGGCGCGCGGCGCCGAAGGCGACATCGCCGGCGCGGCCGAGGTCCGTCGCGGGCGCGAAGAAGAAGAGGCCGGCCGCGACCCGAACGGCCGCCGCCTCGCGGGCATCGTCGGCCGCGACCCGCGCCAAAAAGCCGGCCGCCTCCCGCACGAAGACCGCGCCGCGGAAGAAGCCGAGCGCGGTGCGCAAGCGGACGACGGCGCGAAAGGCCACCGCCGCGCCGCGGCGCAAAGCGGCCCCGACGCGCAAGACGACGCGTAAGAAGACGAGCCGCGCGCGCCGGTAGGGGGAAACGCGACGCGCCGCCTGCGGGCCGGGCCCAGAGGCGGCGCGTCTAGTGGCGGGGGCGTTAATTGCGCTTGCCGCGGCCCATTCCCGGCTTGCGCCCGTGGTTCGCCTTCTTCGACCGCCAGCCCAGCTTGCCGGTGGTCTTCTGCTTCTTCTGGCCCTTGCTCATGGCTCTCCCTCGTTCGTACCCAGCCATTGTCCTATGCGCGGGGCCTCGCTGTCCTCCTGGCGGCCGTCGTGAGCGTGGATGACTCCCGGAACGCGGCCTGCGCTACCGTTCGCGAGCATGGCTGTTCCGAACGTCGCGCTTCATCTTCGGCGGATCCCGCTCTTCGCCAAGCTCGGGTCGGAGGAGCTCGGGGCGCTCGCCGAACGGCTCCGGATGAAGTCCTATAAGCGCGGCGAGACGATCTTCCGCAAGGACGATCCGGGGACCCACCTGTTCCTGGTGCTCGAGGGCGCGGTGAAGATCGCCCTTCCCGGCGAGCTTGGCCAGGAGGCGCTGGTGGCCTTCGTCCGCGACGGCGAGTTCTTCGGTGAGCTGGCGCTCTTCGACCGCGGTCCCCGATCGGCGACCGCCACGGCGCTCGAGGACACCCGGGCGGGCCTTCTCGCCGGCGAGGACTTCGTGGCATTCCTGGAATCGCATCCCGCCGCGACCCGGGTCGTGCTCGAAGCGCTCGCCCGGACGATCCGCCGCCTGTCCGACCGGGTCGAGGACCTCATCTTCCTCGATGTCCCGAGCCGGGTCGCGAAGTACCTGCTCGATCTCGCACGGGTGAATGCCGATGCCGCGGGCGGCGAGCCCGAGCTCACCCTCACCCAGGACGAGCTCGCGGCCTTCATCGGCGCGTCGCGCGTGTCGGTGAACCGCGTGCTCGGCGATCTGGAGCGACGCGATCTCATCAGCATCCGCCGCCGAAAGATCGCGATCAAGGACGCGGATGCCCTCGCGCGCGAGATCCGGGTCTGATGGCCCGCCCCCGCCGGTCGCTGATCCTCGTGGTCGAGGACGACCCCGACCTCGGCGATGCGATCGTGACCTTCCTCAAGGACGAGGGCCTCGACGCGAAGCTGGCGCGCGACGGCGACCAGGCGATGCGCCTGGTCGACGATCTCTCGCCCGCGGCGATGATCCTCGACCTGATGATGCCGCGGCGTGACGGCTTCAGCGTGCTGCGCGAGCTCCGGGCCGACGGTCGCATCGGGACCCTCCCGGTCATTGTCGTGACCGCGATCTTCGGCTTATCGGAGCGCCTGTACGCCACCGAGCTGGGCGCCGCGGACTACATCACCAAGCCGTTCGAGCTGAGCGAGCTCGCTCAACGGGTGCGCGCGGTGCTGCCGGTGAACGGGGACTCCGAGCCGGCCATCTAGCGGCCACCAACGGTATCGCCCACGAGCGGTGGGCAACGGCATCGCTCCCCAAGGCATCGCTCAACGGCGTCGCCCACGAGCATCGCTCCAAAGGCATCGCCGCTCCCCTGATCCGCGGTCGCATCCTGCGTCGGAGGCTGGTGGGCATTCCGCTCACTGCGCCGGCCAGGTGCGTCATCGGGTGGATGCGCATCCCTGCCGGACCGGCCTTGTTCGCGAACTACCCCCCAGC
>DATCNH010000025.1:0-3101 GCA_036565345.1 Candidatus Limnocylindria bacterium
CAGATCGATCTCTTCGACACACGGTGCGTCCTGCTGACTGGGGAGGCAGGCGTGGCGTGGATGGATGCCGCTGAGCGCGTGCAGCGGCGTTCTGGAATTCCGCTCGATCGCTTCATGATCGGTGCGAGCGGCGATCTCAACGATCCTGGCAACGTGTGGCTGCAGCTCTATGGGGTCGGCGCCGATGGCGCCGTGCTGGTCCGCCCCGACGGACACGTCGCGTGGCGCGCCACCCATGGGGAGGTCGACCCAGACGCCACGCTCAGCACCGCGCTCGACCACGTACTTAGCCGCGCCTGACCGCTCACCGCTGGCGCGCGTGTGACTGTCGACGAGAGCGGACACTATTTGAACCGCCGCTCGCCGGGTAAGACGCTCCTCGGCCTCATCCGCGAGCATTTCGAGGAGCTCGACCGCTGGTCGTTGGATCTGGTCGAGGACGACGAGAGACCCTGTCCGACAGGGGCTGCCCGGAGAATGAGGACGAACGTCTCTCCGGGCCGCGGACCGCCACGGCGTGCGCGGTCATGGACGAGGCTGATACCCTTTGACCCAATCTGACCTGCCACGGCGAAAGGACTTGTTATGGCGGACTTCTCGGTGACCACCGGACAGTTCAAAGACGGTGGCACGATGCCGATGTCCACGGTACACACGTGGGGTGGCGGCCAGAACACCAGCCCGGACCTCTCCTGGTCCGGCGCGCCGCCCGCGACGCAGAGCTTCGCGGTGAGCATGTATGACCCGGACGCACCGACGCCCGTGGGTTTCGTGCACTGGCTGCTGTTCAACATCCCTCCGAGCATCAGCAGCCTCCAGGCCGGCACCGGTGCGGCGGGGAAGAACCCGGCGGGGAGCGTCCTCGGCCACACCGACTGGGGCGCGAGCGAGTACGGCGGGCCGCTGCCGCCGCCCGGCGACGATCCGCACCATTACGCGCTTACCGTGTACGCGCTGGATCTGCCCAAACTGGATCTCGGCCCGAACACGACCTACGCGTTCTTCCACTTTTCCATCTTGGGACACGTTCTGGGCGAGGCGAAGCTGACGGGGCGCTACGGCCGCTGATCTCCTATCAACGGTGGGTGCGGACTCACCCGGCCCGACGGACGTGACCCGCCGCCCTTCCGTTACTCCCTAAGGTACGTACGTGAGGTCGAAGACCTCCTTGATCTGAGCGCTGGAGAGCGGCGAGGTGAGAAACCCATATGACGTCGCGTCCGCCAGGATCTTGTCCTGGCCGCCCAGGGGCGCCAGCCGCTGGGTCTGCGGCGAGTAGAAGTCGAAGACGGATTGCAGGGTCTTGTCGTCGGCCTTCAGCTCGGCCTTCGTCTTCCAGAGCGCGATCGCCTCGTCGTGGTGCGCGAAGATCCAGGCGATCGCGTCCTGCTCCGCCTTGAGGAAGCCACGCATCGCATCTGGGTGAGCCTTGATGAAATTGCTGTTGGCGAAGTTCACGCGAACCGCGACGTCACGGTACTCGCCGAGGTCGGAGCCCTTGACCACGATCCGGAGGGCGCCCGACGCGACCTGATCCAGGAACGTCGGCGGCGCCGAGAACCCGGAGGCCACCTGCCCGGTCTTGACCGCGGCCAGCTGCTGGGCGATGCCACCGAGGGCCTGTGGGACCACGGGCTTCAGTCCCTTGGCCGTGAGCGCGGCGTTCATCGCGTGCACGCCGACGTCGCTCGAGGAGCCGGGCTCGCTGAAGCCCACCTTCTGTCCGGCGAGGTCGGTCAGGGCGTGGTAAGTGCTGGTCCCAGACGCGAACCAGAAGAGATCCAGACCGGTCGTCGAGGCGGAGACGATCCGCACCGGCGCCCCCTTCGCGTAGGCTGCGAGGACCGCGAACGGGCCGGTCTCCAGGCCAATGTCGGCGCTCCCAGAAACGACGGTCTGGACGTTGCTGCCTCCACCCTGAGTGTTGACCATCTCGACCTTGAGACCCTGCTTGGCGTAGAAGCCCTGCGCCTCGGCCACGTAGACCGGAAGCCCGGTCGTGAAGAGGGTCGGCAGCGGGATCACGATCTTCACATCGGTCAGCTGCTTCGGAGCGCCGGCGCCACCGCATGCCGCGGCCACCAATGTCACCACCATCGCGACGACGCTGATCCGAGTCTTGCCCATCACCCCTACCTCACATCGATCTCGTGGCCGTCAGGCCACAGGCATCCGTGCCGCGAAGCGATCGTAGCGCGTCGAGCGAGCGATCAGCCGGCTCAGACCCTCGTTCAGCGCGGTGACCACGACGAAGATCAATAGGAGCAGGGCATAGAGCCGTGCGATCTCGAGCTGTTCGTAGTACCCGATCGCCTGGACGCCCAGTCCGGCCTGGGCCACGCTGGTCTCGGCCAGGAGGACCCCGGTGATGGCCACCGCGAGCCCGAGCCGGAGCCCGGACAGCATCGGACCGGCGGTCGCGGGCAGGTAGACCTTCAGCAGGACCTGCGTCCGGCGCGCCCCCAGCGATCGCGCCGCTCGCACCAGCCGGGGGTCGACCTGTCGAACGGCGACCGCGGCGCTGATGGCGATCGGAAAGAACGCGGAGACGGCCGCGATCCCGACCTTCGAGCTGGCGCCCGCGCCGAGCAGGAGGATCAGGACCGGGTACAGGACGATCTTGGGGATCGCTCCCAGGTAGTAGAGGAATGGCTCGAAGACCCGATGCCAGAAGGCGCTCGCGGCCACCAGCAGGCCCGCGGCGAGCCCGAGGGCCGTCCCGATGCCGAAGCCGGCGGCGATCTCATATCCGGTGGTGACCGCGTTGGTCGCGAGGCGAGGCGATCGCAGGACCTCGCCCAGCGCGCCGAGCACGCTGCTGAACGGCGGGAGAACGTCGCGCAGCACCGGGTCGGAGCGCCCAAGGACCTCCCAAACGACGACGGTCAGGATCAAGCCGCCGACGCGCAGCGACCGAACCCGCCAGGCGTCGGTCATCGGGCCAGCCGTCGCTCGAGCCCGCGAGTGATCGCGATGAAGCTGACCGCGGTGACCATCACCATGGCGATGCCGGCATAGGTCGCGCTCGTCTGGAAGCGCAGTGCCGTCGCGGCGACGAAGTTCCCCAGACCGCCGATCTGCGCGACGAACTCGGTGGCGAC
>DATCNH010000026.1:0-21907 GCA_036565345.1 Candidatus Limnocylindria bacterium
CTGCGCCCGGGTGGTCATCAGACCGGAGCTGAGATTCTCCGTCCCGCTGTAGGTCGACCCCCCTCCGGCCACGGGCGGCCCCTGCGGTTCGGTCCCAAAGGTGACCGTATGTGGCTCGGTCGGATCGTGCGTCTTCAGGAAGGTGATTGTCTGGCCGACGTGGACCGTGATCGCCGCCGGGAAGAAGCGCAGATTCGTGACCCGCTTGTTCCCCGCACCGACCAGAACGCTCGGACTGCCATCCTCGTCCTCGCCGTCGCTGCGGGCGTCCGCTGCGATCTCGGCCTGCGTGGCGAGATCGTCGGCGATCTGCTCCTGCGCGATCTCGCGGTACTCGGCGTCGGTCTTCGGCAGCTCCGCGGAGGGCCGCAGGACCTGGATCCTTTCGGTCATGCCGAGGTGTAGCCCGCAGATGACCATGTAGCGACCGACCGGCAGGGTGGAGGCGAAGGTGAGCGTGAAGCTCCCGCCCGGGCCATCGCCAATGATCCCCGAGTTCACCTGCTGACCGGGCGAGCTGATGGTCGTGTTGCCGAACGGTCCGAAGAGCCCAAACACCGGACCGGCGGGCCGGTTAAAGGTGATGGTGTGCGCACCCATCGGTGTGAACGTGACGCTGTCGCCCTGATGGATCGCGATGGCCGCGGGATAGAAGCGGTTCCCGCCTCCAGAAGGCACGGCGGCATCGAAGGACAACGATCCGGCCTGGACCTGCCAGGTATGAGTGCCGGCGGCGAGCGCGGGGGATCCGAAGATCCCGGTGACGCTAAGCACCGCCGACAGCGCTGTGGCGCAAATGGCTTTACGCATGGCTGTGGCTCCCCTCTTCCGGGCCCCTGTGGACCCGAGCGGGAGCATGCGCGCCGACGGAGTGCCGGTCAAGACGTAGATTTGGTGTGTGCTGATGTCGCTCCGGCTCAGCGTTCTGCTCGTGGTATCCGCGATCGCTGCGGTGGCGTGCACGCCCGCCAAGCTCATCGGGGACCCACTGCCGGGTGCCCTCGCGCCCAACTTCACGCTCACCGACGGGCCGACCGGTGAAACGGTCACGCTGTCCGCGCTCGCCGGCCGCGCGGTCCTGGTGACTTTTCTGTACACGTCCTGCGTCGACACGTGCCCCCTCACCGCGGAGACCATCCGTCAGGCGCGGGATCGGCTTGGCGATTCGGCCAAGAACGTCGTGCTGCTCGCGGTCAGCGTCGATCCGAGGGGCGATACACCGACGACGACGCAGCGCTTTGTCGCGGATCATCGTCTTGAGGGCTCCCTTCGGTTCCTCATCGGTCCGGAGGCCGCGCTGGGCCGGGTCTGGAAGGCCTACGGGATCGTCCAGGCGGCCACCGAGGGGGACCTCGTCCACACCGACGTCATCTATCTCATCGACAAGAAGGAACGCGGTCGGGTCCTCCTCCGCAGCACCGTCACTCCCGACGTGCTCGCCGCCGACCTGCGCCTGCTCGCGGAGGAGCGGTAGCGCACCGCGGGAAGGACGCGAGGCCCGGTCCGGGAGGACCGGGCCTCACTCCCGCGCGGCGAGGGGTCAGTGCAGCGTGATGTCGCCGACGGCCAGGGTCCCGCTCCGCTGGTAGCCATCCGACAGCGCGATGCTGAACGTATCGGTCAGCCCGGAGAGGCCGTTGTCGATGGCGGTGATGGTGAACGTGACGAGGTGGTCGCCGTTCACTCCGGTCCCGCTGATGGTGAGCGTGTGCGTGGCGACGTTGTGGACGACTGCGGTGAAGCTCGTGGAGTGGAACGCCACCTGACGATCGGCATCCGTGTAGTCGGCACCGTCATCGTCCCCCTTCGGGCTACAGGCCCGGAAGCGGAACTTGCCGTTCGAGCGGTTCGCCTCGGCGATCTCCCCCTTCCCGTCGGCCTCGCTCTCGACATCGCAGGGCGGCGGCGGGGGCGGGACCGGCCGGCAGATCGACGATCCCGCCGTCTGCTTGGCGTAGTCGGTGTAGGGCGACCGCGGATCGGCCGTACGGCCCTCCGGGCCGCTGTTCGCATAGGTCAGGTTCGCGTTGCAGTGCGAGTCGATGTCGATCGAGGTGAAGTCCAGCAGGATCCGCCCGTCATCGCCTTCGGTCGAGCACAGGAGCCCAAGGAGACACACATTCCCGTACCGGGTCGGCTGCGGGCTCACCGCGACCGTGGTGAAGGCGCCACCGTGAAGGACATCGGTCGACTGGGCGTGGTACTGGAACCAATCGGCACCGGGGTCGTTCGCGGACCCGCTCGTCGAGCCGACCCAGGTGACGTCCACCTGGCCGGTGTTCCCGGCGACGATCCACGGCAGGAGGGCCGACTGCCCGGGGGTGGTGATCGTGCGTGGGCTCGACCAGGTCACCCCGTGATCGGTTGAGAACGCCAGCTTGAGGACACTGGTCCCCGCGGGCGCAACGCGCTCGGACCAGACCACGTACAGGTTGTCGCTCTTGTCGATCGCGATGACCGGGAAGAGCCCGCCCATGTCGCGACCGAGGGGCGCCTTTGCCACGAGCTGATTCGCGAACGTGACGCCGTCGGTCGAGACCGCGAGCCAGAGATGCCGCATGCTCATCGACGTGTCCGGCGGTACCTCGGTCTGGTTCGGCGAGAGGAAGACGGCGTAGACCGTGCCCCGAGAGTCGAAGAGCTGGTTCCCGATGATCGTGTTCCCGGTCGAGTTCGCGATCACGTCAGGACGGGTCGCCATCGGGTTGCAGACGGGCTGGAAGATCGTCCCGCCATTGAGGCTGATGCACTCGTACGGCAGATTGTCGGGCGCGAGGTCGTGGTAGCTGACGAAGACCTTCGAGGGCTCGGTCCCCACCGCGGCCCCGGGCGCGGTGTAGGTCGCCAGCCATTGGCGATCGGAATTCGCCCCCGCCGGCGTCGAGTCCACGAACGTCGCGCCATGGTCGCTGCTCTTGCTCGTGTAGATCGCGGCGCCGCCCAGATCGGCGAGGAAGACCGATCCGTTCCGGGCCACCGCGACATGCGAGTCGCCTCCGCCGAGCGGGTTTCCCGCCTGCCGGTAGGCGAAGGTCGCGCCACCGTCGAGCGATCGCCAGAAGTCGACGCCGCCGCTGTTGCCGCCCGCGGCGGCGGGGATCCCGACGGGCGCCGAAATGTAGACCTGATCGCCATTCACCCGGTCGACCGCGATCGAGGGCTCGCCGTCGCCGCGCACCGGGAGGTGCGCGGGCGCGAATCCAAGCCCGGCCGCCTTCGGCGCGCTCGCGTACAGCCGGACCCGCAGGGTGTAGGTCACGGTCTGCACCGTCACGCACGGACCGGCGGTCGAGACATCGCCCGCCGAGGCGCGCCTGATGCGGAGCACGTAGTACCGCTCCGCGGGTTGGCCGATAGCCGTGCGCTGGATCGCCACCTTTGGGGCGGCCGATCGTCGGATCCGGTCGCCGGCCACCTTCGTGGCGTCGGAGCGGAACAGCGAGAGATTCGGCGGACAGCTGGGGTTGAGGACGGTCGGAAGGTCGTAGGTGATGGACGCGTCGAGCACGGCGTAGTTGTTCGTGAAGAACGCCGCCGGGACCTTGCTGAGGTCGACGAAGACATCGGCGTTGCCGGAGATCGTTTGGCTGAGCTCGAGCTGGTCGCCGGTGATCTCCAGGAGGAGGTCGACGATCGAGTCCGCGCGGGCCGTCGACGGGCGGAGGAGCGTGAGCAGGAGCGCAAGGATCGCGCAGAGGCCGAAGACGCGCCGCATGGTCCCTCCAGGTGACGTTGATGTGTCGGCGTGGCAACGTACTGCCAACGGCATGCCGCCGAGGGTCAACATTGGGTAAATTCGCCATTCGCTCGGCTGGGACTAACCGTTCGGCGGCACGGCGTGCTCTTTATCGCATGAGCGCACCGATCACGCCGATCACGCCGATCACGCCGATCACGCCGAGTCCATGCTGCGTACGGTGACCGAGAAGACCACCTTCCCGGCGGCCGCGGTCCGGGTCCGCGAGGGCGACCTCCTGGACGCCCTCCCGCGGGCATTCCGCGCCCTGGTCGCCATGGGCGCCCGTGCCGATGAGGCCGAGGACGCCGTCCAGGATGCCGCCGTCCGCGCCCTCGGATCGACCAGGACGATCGAGCGGATCGATGGCTGGCTGTTCGTCGTCGCGGTCCGCATCTGGCGCGGCCGCCGCGTCCGCGACCGGCTGGTGCGCCCGATCGAGTGGTTCCGGGGAAGCACACCTGGCCCGGATCCGGTACGCGTGACCCTGCTGGGCGAGCTCGCGCGCCTCCCGGAGCGTCAGCGCCAGGTGATGGTCGCGCGGTACGTCCTCGGACTCTCTCAGAAAGAGACGGCGACGACGCTCGGGATCGCGCAAGGGACGGTCACCGCGACGCAGGCGCAGGCGACCCGCCGGTTGCGCCTGCGGCTGGGGGACAACGATGAGCGATGACCTCGACCGCGACCTGCAGGCACGCTTCGATCGAGAGCTCGCGGGCGTGCCCCCGCCGCCGACCTGGTCGCTGGCCACGCGGGCAAGGTCCCCTCGCGGCGTCGTCGTGACCGTCGTCGTGATCGCGGCCCTGCTCGTCGGTGCAACCGCGGGTGGCCTGGCGCTCCGCGCGGCTCGCGAATCGCGATCCGCGGCCCTCCCCAGCGCGTCGCCGGATACGTCGCCGATCTGGGGCACCACGGCGAGCCCCTCGCCGACGCCCACGACCGGTCCCACAGGCGGCCTCGTGACGCATGAAAACGCGGTCCTCGGGTACCGCATCGGCCTGCCCGAGACGTACCGGCGGTCCCTGGCGAGGATCGAGCCCGGGCAGCAGGGATCGGGCGTCGACCTCTACACACAGCAGACGGAACGCGAGGCGCGCGAGCAGTGCCAACGCGACAGCGGCGATGTCGGGTCCCAGCTCTCGGATCGCGATCCGGACCTCCGCATCGGGGTGGCGCCCAACCCCGGCGGGATCTCGGCGGTGGAGTGGGTCACGACGCCACGCGCTCCGGGTGCGCAGCCGCTGAGTACGCACCAGCGGGTGGAGCCGATCACGATCGGCGGGCACGAGGCGGTCAGGCTCATCGCGGACAACGCGACCGCCCTGACGACGGCGTTCGTGATCCGCGCGAACGATCGGATGTACGAGCTGGACGCGATCCAGGGCCTGCGATCGCAGCGGACCTGGCTCGACGACATCGCGAAGACCTTCGTCGCGATCCCGCCCACTCCGATTCCCACGCCCACCCCCACCGCCGCACCGCGCGTGGCAGCGCGCGGGCTCGCCGACGCGCTCGCGCAGGCGTTCAAGGACCGGGACGCGGACGCGGTGGCGCGCCTCATGCCCACCTGTTGGATCAATGTCTATCCGCTGATCGACGGCCAGCCACCCGGCGGCGTTCTGTACCGCTCCGTCGCGCTCTTCGCCCAGGGGCTCCGTGATCGATTCGCGAGCGGTGACCTGACCGTGACGGTGGATCCGACCCTTCAGGCCAGGCCGGAAGGTGGCAGTGAGCAATTCGTCGTCCGCTCCGACTGGCGCGAGCCCGATCGGACGACGCGGATCGATCTCGACCTGACGGAGCTCGACGGACGCTGGACGTGGTCGACCGCCGTGCATCACTACACGAGGGCCGAGCTCCTCCCAGGCAATTGCGTTCCCTACCGCAGTCCCTGGGTCGCTCCGAACGGCCACTGCTAGCGACGTCTCGGCCATGACCCGCATCGCGTTCAGGGATGCGCCCGGAGCCAGTCCAGGGCCGACGGGCATGCTTCCAGGATCGAGATGTGGCCGTCGTCGGGACGGGACCAGAGCTCCGATCGGGGGAGGCGGCGGTGCAGCCACTCCGAATGCGCCGGCGGCACCACGCGATCCTGACCGCCGTGGATCAGCAGGACGGGGGCGGTGATCGACGCCACGTCGAAGCCCCACGGGGCGACGAAGGCGAGGTCGTCGTCGATCAACCCGTCGGACCCGGCGGCCGCAGCCTTCCCCGCGTCCGCGCTCAATGACGACCAGGGGCCTGCCAGCGCCGTGTAGTCGCGCGCGATGAAGCTCGCGGGGTCGAACACCGTGGTTCGCTCATGGTGCTCGCGGGCTGGTCGGCCGGCCAGGGCGGCGCGCAGGGACGCGCCGTCGGACGCCATGCCTCCGAACCAGTCGATCGCACCGGGTCCATCGGCGCCGTCGGCCCCGTTGGCCCGGTTGGCCAGAAACGGAGCGAGGCTCGCGAGACAGGCCACGCTGGAGACCCGGGTCGGCAGGAGCGCGGCACAGGCGAGGGCGTGCGGACCTCCACCGGATGCTCCCATCACCGCGAACCGCGCAAGGCCGAGGGCGTCGGCGATCTGCTCCACATCCGAGGCAGCGGAAGCCACATCCCTCCCCGGGTGTGGCGACGATCCGCCATAGCTGGGCCGGCCATACGACAGGAGCCGGATCCCCCGCTCGGCCACCGCAGAAAGGAGGGGTACAAGCGGCGCGCCGGTCTGCGGCGAGCCGTGGTGCCAGAGCACTGCGAATGCCTCGCGCGCATCCCGGTCGGCGCTGTCGTGGACCCGCAGGGTGCGGCCATCCGCGAGTCGCAGATCCCGAACTGTGACCGTGCTTCACCTCTTCGTCGCGCTCGCCTGGAGATGCGCGTTCTCGAGCGACGGAGTCTCCCACATCGTTTGGATGTTCGCGGATCTCTGAACCTTTTGGCGACCACAGACGTCACTAGAGTGTGCGTGTCTCCATGTCGAAGCGATCAGGCCGCGCCGCTCTTTGGCCGACCGCCCTCGCCCTTCTCCTCGCGGCTTGCAGTCAGGCAGCCCCGCTGCCCTCGCCGTCTGTTTCACCCAGTCACTCGGCGCTCGAGACGACCGGCGAGCAGCTCGCTCGCTTTCTCGCGCAGTCCCCTCCGAAAGGCGGCCTCGTTCCGGTGCGGTACGGATGGCTGCTCACTGACACCGGCGGCGTCGTCATTCGAGGGGAGGACGAGACCGTAGCCGCCGCCATCCTGGCCGACCTCCACACGGCGGTCGAAGCGAGCCCCGGTGCCAAGCACCTCACGTACTGGACGTACGAGGCACGCGGCATCCGGCAGCTCCACCTCTTCGACACGATTACCTTGACGGCGCCCACCGTGGTCCTCTCGACCACCTCCGTCGCGAAGGTCCAAAGGCTCTGGTCCCCTGACGACCGCGTCATTGCCTTCTCGCTGCCCGATGGCCCGAATGCCGTGCGTCTGGTCGACACCGCGAACGGCCGCAGCGTCGACGTCCCGATCCCCGGCGGCTGGAGTCTGTCGGCGTGGACGCCCGCGGGCCTCGTCCTGAAGTCCGCGAAAGGTCAGCTTACCCTCGTCGATCTTGGAAGCGGCGAGGTGCGAGCCCTCGATCTGACCGATCCGGCGGCGCAGACGAGACCGCGGGCGGATGCCGACCCCGGGACCAGGATGAGTCGCGTCGATGCTCGTTACACCCGGCCCGACGGCACTGCGACGACGTACCTTGCGCTCGACAGTAGCGCCGGCGGACGCTGGTTCGGCGAGCGCGTCAATGTCGCGACCAAGCAGCGGACGCCGGTCGAATGGAGTGCCGGTGGGAATCCTGCGCTTCAGATCTACGTGGGCACCGGCAGCGCCGAGCCAACCGGCAGCGCCGAGCCAACGGTGTACACGCACGGCCCCCCAAAGGAGCCGAATGGGGCGGTGGGGACAGCTCGTGCGCTCTGGGGTGCGCGGCAGGGAGCGGCCGGACCGATCACGCGAGAGGCCGTGCGCGCGATGACCTACGGCGAATACGTGAAGTTTTCCGGCAGCGACATGGTGCAGATCCCGCGCGATCTCATCGTGTACGTCGCGGTCCTGCAAACACCGGCCACGGGACGGGGCGGACTGCTCGCAACGCCGCAGTGTCACAGCACGTTCGCGATCATTCGGAGCGACGGGCGCCCTGAAGGGACCGGCTTCGGATGCTCGGTCGAGCCATGGCCACCCTCGCTGCCCCCGGCGTTCGACGTACCCGATCCCCTCGACTGGACTGCTCCCACACGCTCGGCAGCGGCAGCACCGCCGGCGTTCGCGGGTGATAACAGCTTCGACCGCTCGTGGCTTGGCCGTTCCTGCTCCTTGTCATTCCCGCGGGCTCGTCGTTCTGCAAGACTCGGGATGGAGGTGGCAGATGAGCGTCGCCGAGGCGAACAGGGCGCTGATCAGGCAGTTCTATGAGGCGTTCGATCGGCACGATGGGGATACCATGGCGGCGTCCTATGCGCCGAGCGCGGGGTTCGCGGATCCGGTCTTCGGTCGGCTGACCGCCGAGGAGGCGACCGCAATGTGGCGGATGTTCACCAGTCGTCCGGACTCGGACCTCCGGATCGAGCTCCGGGAGCATGAGGCCGACGCGACCACAGGCACGGCGCACTGGATCGCCCGGTACACCTTCCCACCGACCGGGAAGCCTGTGGTGAACGATGTTCGGGCACGATTCCGTTTCGCCGATGGGAAGGTGACCGAACACGTCGATGCGTTCCCGTTCTGGACCTGGTCGCGGCAGGCGTTCGGGCTCCTGGGCCTGCTCATCGGCTGGACCCCGGTCCTCAAGGCCGCGGTGCGCCGCAAAGGCCGAGCCGATCTCGCGAAGTTCATGGGGGCTGCGCATCAGCCGTAGGCACCGCCGAACCGCGCTCATGGTCGGTTTGACGCGCGGACAGAACGCGGTGATGCTGTCCTGACCAGAGGTTCGCTGAATCATGTACGGGTCGTTCTGGGGATCCTCAAGCGGGGTGGGAGTGCCGGTGAAGTCATTCCGGGCGGCTGCGGACCGCATCGTTCGTCAGGAGTCCGCCGCCGCCGCATCTACCGATGCGCTCGGGCTGCTGAGCTCGGTCGCCGAACGACCTCGGCCGATCACCAGCGAGCAGGACGCCTGGGACGCCCGCCTGGCAGCCCTTTCCGCTCTCGGCACCTATGACGCCCTCGCCGTGGTGGCGACCGCGCCGGTGCGCCTTGCCCAGTCGCACAATGTCTCCGACCCACGCGTGCTTCACGAAGCAGTCGCCGCTGCGTCCGACGAGGCGAAGCGGCGAGGCGCGGCCGTTCAGCTGCGCGCTCCGACGATCCTTGCCGACGGGCGTTCGGCCAACGAGATCATGGTGGTGCCGCTGACCGCCGTCGAAGGCGTCGATGGCGTCCTCGTCGCCTTGCGCGTCGGCCGCGGATTCAGCGCGACGGACGCGGTCACGGCTTCGAGCGTGGGTACGGACGTGTCGCTCGAGGTGACGCGTGCGGCGCTCGGGCGACAGGACGATCGGACCCGGCGTCAGGCGCTGGCGCTGTTCGAATTGGCCCGGGCCGGACTCGGGCAACAGGAGCTCGGCGAGCGGCTCCTCGTCATGGTCGAGATGGCCGCCAAGTCGCTCGGCCACGAGGTCGCCCAGCTCTGGCTGCTCCGCGGCGGAGGATCCCTTCGGTTGCGGGCCGCCTATCCGGCAGAGTCGCTCGTGCTGGAGATCGCGCGTCCGCGGGACCATGCGGGACTCGCGCGATCGCTGGAGGGCGAGGTCGTCCAGGTCAACGATCTTTCGCTTCGCTCCTGGATCCGATCCCGGACCCGAGAGCTGATCATCGCCCCCCTGCGCGATGATCATGGCGTCCACGGCCTGCTGGCGCTCGGCCGCTCGAGCGAACGCTACCTGGACGACGACCTGGCGATGGCAGAACAGTGCGCGGACTTCTTCGAGAAGATCGTGGCGGCGGACGCCGGCACCGCGCGCGAAGGCACCGACGCGAACGAGGCCGAGGTCAGCCTGACCGGGAGCTAGCGGCGCGGCGGGTGGGTCGCGCCGCGCGCGGCCGCAGGCGGCTCAACGATGGCTAGCGATAGACGCCGTTGTGGCCAAGGCTGAGCCGTCCGGGCTGTGGGAAGAAGGTCAGCCCGTGTGGCGCACTTTGGACCGCGATCGCCTTCATGACGTGTCCGGACGCTGTGTCGACGACGATGACGCTCGAGCCGAAGCGATTGCCGGTCCATAGCTGCTTGCCGTCGGCCGAGAGCGTGAGCATATCGGGGCTGCCGCCCACGACCCAGTTGGCCACGACGCGTCGCGACTCGAGATCGATGACCGAGATCGTTCCGGCGAGTCGATTGCTCACGTAGAGCGAGCGAGTGTCCCGGCTGATTGTCATCCCGTGCGCGCCGCGGCCGGTCTGCAGGAAGCCCACTTCCCTCATCGCGACCGGGTCCACGATCGAGACGCCGCCCCGCCCCTGGTTCGTGACGTAGAAGACCGCGCCATCGGGCGCCAGCTTGACATCGATCGGGAGCCCGCCGACCTCGAGGCTGCCCACGAGGGCCATCAGGTTGGTGTCGACCTTGACCACGCGGCCGCTGAACTCCGTCGTCGCGAGGAGGTACGAGCCGTCCGCGCTCATGTCCAGATGATCGATCCCCGACCACGGGATGCGAACGCTCTTCAGCAGCGTCCAGCTGTGTGGATCGTAGAAGTCGAGGCGGTTGAGATCCTCGGCGACCACGATCGCCTTCGTTCCGTCGAGGGTGAAGTACAGGTTGTACGGCGATGGCACGCTGATCGACCGGAGCACCTTCCCGGTCCGGGCATCGATCTCGGTAAGGGCACTGTCGTTCACGTACAGCTTGGTCAGGTCCCAGGACGGGGTGATGTGCTGCGGGTACGAGCCGACCTTGATCTTGCCCACGACCGTGAGGGTCACCGGATCGATCACGCTCACCATGCCGGACCGCTCGTTCGGGACGTAGACCCGTGGCGGGATGTCGGCGACGGCGGGGGCAAGTCCACCCACAGTCGCGGCGTAGACGTTGCCGGCCGGGACGCTCTCCGGGACGTGCAGCGTGTCGAGGAGCGCGGCTCCCTTCGGCGCCGCCGGTGCTTGGATCGGTGACCCTTCGACATAGGGAGGGCCGTCGTCGGGTTGACGCGTCGCACCGCACTGGACGACCAGCAGCGAGGCCGCCGCGAGGGCAATCAGCCGTGGACGAAGGATCACCGCCCCAATATTATCTGAACGATGGTGCATTTATGGAACTGACAGCCGACCGCTGCGAAGTCGAGTGCCTGCACCCGGAGCAGGTCGGGCCACTGCTCGGCAAGGTCGTCTCGGGGACCGAAGCCGACGATCTCGCCGCGATCTTCGAGCTTCTTGCCGATCCAACGCGTGCGCGGCTCTTGCACGCACTCTCGCTATCGAACGAGCTTTGCGTCTGCGATCTTGCCCTCCTCCTCGGCCGAAGCGAATCGGCGCTCTCGCACCAGCTGCGCCTGCTGCGCGACCGCCAGGTGGTGAGCCGACGCAAGGAGGGGCGGATCGTGTATTACCGCCTCGCCGACGATCACATCCGACACGTCCTGGCCGACGGCCTGCGCCACGCGCAGGAGTCGCCCACCCGGACCGAGCGCACGGCCGGCTAGTGGCTCACACGCACAGCGCCGCGGGAGCGCACCGCGGCCGGCTGCTCATCGTGCTCGGGATCTCGAGCACGATCTTCGTCACCGAGGTCGTCGTCGGCCTGGCAGCGAACAGCCTCGCACTCCTGGCGGACGCGGGACACGTGCTCGCCGATGTCGTGGGCACCGCACTCGCACTGACCGCGATCTGGCTTGCGGCACGGCCGGCGACCAGAGAGCGCAGCTTCGGCTTTTACCGCTTTGAGATCCTGGCGGCGGTCGTCAATGCGCTGATCCTGTTCGCGATCGCGGGATACGTGCTCTTCGAGGCGGCACGGCGCATCACCCAGACCCCCGAGGTCGCGAGCGGCCCGATGCTCGTCGTGGCCACCGGCGCGCTCATCTTGAACGGAGTCGGCGTCTCACTGCTGCGCGCCGGCCAGAGGGACAGCCTCAATCTCCGCGGTGCCTACCTCGAGGTGGTCAACGACGCCTTTGGCTCGGCCGCGGTGCTCGTCGCGGGACTGGTCATCCGATTCACCGGGTTCCTGCAGGCGGATGCGATCGCCTCCGCCCTCATCGGGCTGCTCATCCTGCCGCGCACCTACGGCCTGCTCCGGGAGGCGGTCGACGTGCTCCTCGAGGCGACCCCGAAGAACGTGGATATGACGAAGGTGCGGGAGCACATCCTGCAGGCCGAGGGCGTCCGGGACGTGCACGACCTCCATGCCTGGACGATCACCAGCGGCCTCAACGTCCTGTCCGCGCACGTCATCGTGGACGAGGGGGTAAAGAACGCCGCGGTCCTCGATGCGCTCTGTCAATGCCTCTCGACCCAGTTCGACATCGAGCACTCGACCTTCCAGCTCGAGACCGAGGATCGCCAGCTGGTCGAGGAACGAGCGCACCCCTGAGGCTGCGACTGCCGCGCCTCAGTCGTGCGCCATCCCGGCCATCGCCTCAGGCGCGCCGCCCATCATCCTGAGCATCGGCCCCACCCCGGTCCGGACGGCACGAATGACGAGCACGGCGGCCAGCCCGAGGAACGCGAGGTTTAGCACCGTGGTGTAGTTCAACGCGATCTGCGGGTCCGCGACGATCGCCACGCGGGCCGGCGGGATGAGACGCAGCGCCCCGAAGATGATCTCCACGGCATACCCGGCGACGATCATCGCGACGTACGAGCTAACGAACAGGAACACCGCCATCCGTCCGCCGTAGTACTTCCGGTAGATGTTGAGGATCGGGATGATCAGCAGGTCGGCGAAGATGAAGCTGATCACCCCGCCAAAGCTGATCCCCGAATTCCAGAGGACCGCTGCGAGCGGCACGTTCCCGATCGAACAGACGAAGCTGATGACCGAGACCAGCGGCCCGACGATCGGCCCCCAGATCGCCGCGAGCGTGGGCTGATCGGTGAGAAAGAATGATCGCCAGAAGCCGTTCGGAACGAGCGTCCCAAGCGCGCCGGCGAGGAGCAGCCCGCCGACGATGTCCTTCCAGACCGCCGCCCAGTCCATCACAAAGAGGTGTGCGATCGCGGTGAAGCCCTTTGGGCTGAGCGCGCGCTGCAGGATGGTCCCCCCTTCGGTGACGCTCATGTCCATCGCGGCGTGTCCCTCCATGGAGCCGGCGAGACCCTTCTCGGCCTGGGCCTGCGCGGCTTCGACCAGCCGGCGCTTCAGGAAGACGCGGAACAGAACGGTAAGGATGACGATCATGATCGGGCCGCCGATGAACTCGGCGAGCGTGAACTGCCAACCCATCAGGAGCGCCAGGATGAGACCCAGCTCGATGACGAGATTCGTCGAGGCGAACTCGAAGGCCATCGCCGCGCTGAAATTCGCTCCCTTCTGGAACAACGATCGGGCAAGCGCGACGGCCGCGTACGAGCACGACGAGCTGGCGGCGCCCAGGCCGGAAGCGATCAGGATCGTCCGCGGCGAGTCATCCGGCAGCAGCCGGCTCATCTGCGCTTTTGACACCACTGCCTGGACGACCGCGGAGAGCGCGAACCCGAGGATCAGCGCCCAGGTGACCTCCCAGGTCATCGCCGCGGCCAGACCGAGGGAGCGCAGGACCGGATCGATCACGGCGCCGTCACTGGCTCACCTGGCACCTCTGCGGATCTTGTCCAGGCGTCGGCGATCGACGCCGTCCAGGGCGGTGGCGAAGTGCGCGAGAGCCACATCGCCGAAATCGCCGACCAGCTCCCCCACCAGGTGCTTCGCCATCCGGTCGCGCAGATCGTCGGACGTGAAGCGGGACTCGTAGAGGTAGCCCTTCCCGATCTTCCTGCGCGTCACCAGACCCTTGTCGTGCAGTCGACCGAGGACGGTCATCACCGTCGTATACGCAAGGGCATCCCGCTTGGGGAGTGCGCCCGCGATGTCACGGACGCTGCTGGGACCACGGCGGCTCAGCGCGGCAAGGACCTTGGTCTGCAGCGATCCAAGAAACCATTCCTCGGGCCTGCCATTTGGGCGGTCGAGCCGCCCGGTGAAGGCACGGGGCAGCGAGAGCGAGCGATGGGCCATCCCAGACAGGTTAGCTCGCGCGGGCTCGCTGGTCACTCGCGGAGGCAACCTAACACTATCATCTGTAGTAGGCAGGGACGGACATGAACCGTTGCGGTGAGTCGGTCCATTGAGGTCGCGACCTGATCAGGAGCGAACGACTCGATGAGGCCAGGCCCGAGCGGCAGCATCCGGGTTGGATGATCGACGGAGGAGTAGCAGCCTGACACCGACGACCGCGCAGAGCAGGACGAAGTACGGGCTGGTGCTCGTCCTGCCCGCACTCCTGCTCGGGGTGCTGGTCGCGACGCAGTGGCAGACGCAGAGCCGGCGAACACCCCTCGCCTCGCGTAACCAGATCCAACTGGCCGAAGCGGCGCAATCCCTCCAGTCGGAGCAGGCGCAGCTCAAGGCCCAGGTCGTGCAGCTACGCGCCCAGCTGGATGCGATCGATGCCCAGACCGCGGCGTTCGGCGGCCAGTCAGCGGTCCTGAAGACGGATCTGGACCGGCTGCGCGGCGCCGCCGGCCTGTCGCCGGTGACGGGTCCAGGCCTGACGGTCACCCTCGATGACGGCCGCGTCCCTGCGGGTGCGCCGACCCGGAACATCGAGCTGGCGATCGTGCACAGCACCGACCTCACCGATGTGTTCAACGCCGCCTGGAGAGGCGGCGCGGAAGCGGTCGCCGTGAATGGCGAGCGGATCACTGGCAGCTCCGCCTGCGTCGGAGCCGTGATCCAGATCAACGGGACGTTGCTCTCGCCGCCGTTCGTCGTGCAGATCATCGGACCGACAGAGCAGCTGCTCGCGGCGTTCAACGATCCGCGCGTGCTCGCCGACCAGAAGCAGCGCCGCACCTCGTTCGGCCTCGGCTTCTCCGTCGGGCGCGCCGATCGGCTGGAGGTCCCGGCCTTCTCCGGTGCGGTACGGGTCTCGTGGGCGACGACGCGTTGACCTCTACTACCGCCTGTAGTAGTGGCGCTACCATCACGAGGTGAGCGCGAAGACTCGCCGGAAGCTGCCGCCACCGAAACAGTCCCGCCGACCACGGCTGCTCTTCGCGGCGCTCGCACTCCTGCTCCTGGCCGGGTGGTGGTTCTTCCTGCGGCAACCGGAGACGGCCGCCGTGCCGGGAGGAGGCGCGGCGCTCGCTGCCTACCGTCCCACCGATGTCCACGCCCTGCAGGTTTCCCCCACCGATGAGCGGACCGTGGTCTTCGGCCACCACCGCGGCATGCTCGTAAGCCACGACGCCGGCGCGATCTGGGTCCCGGCCTCCGGCGCGAGTGGGGACGCGATGGGCGTCGCGCTCCCACCCGGATCGCAGACCGAGTTCGCCGCGGGTCACGACATCTTCATGCGATCGGACAACGGTGGCCGCACCTGGGCTTCGGTCAAGTCTGGGCTTCCCGGCACCGATATCCACGGATTCGCTGCGAGCGCAGTCATCCCGAACACCTTCTACGCCTACGTCGTGGGCAGCGGCCTGTTCAAGAGTGCCGATGCCGGTACGACCTGGCAGAAGGCCGGGGATATCTCAGGCGGCACGATGTCGATGACCGTCGCCAAGTCTGGCGGCACGGACATCCTCTATGCGAACACCATGGAGGGCGTCCAGCGCTCACGGGATGGCGGGAGGTCTTGGGAATCGGTGCGCGAGGTCGGCGGCGCGACCCTCAACGCCACCGGCGAGACCGTCTATGCCGCGGCCGGTAGCGTCGTGCTCGCCTCGAACGACGGCGGGATGACCTGGCAGCGGCGGACCTTCACGCGCGGCGGCGCGGTGCTCGTCGCGGCGGCGCCGACGAACCCGAAGACCGTCTACGTGCTGACCGACAAGCTGGAGGTCTGGCACTCCGCCGACGGCGGAGTGACGTGGGAGCGGTCCGGCTAGCTGAAGAAGGTGATGTAGGCAAGGGCGACGACGTTCAGGACCATCGCTGCGGTGACCAGCCAGCCCAACGTGGTGAGGAGCGGCCCGATCGCGTGCTCGCCCATGATCTTCGTGCTCCGCGCAGACAGCATGAGCAGCACGAGGAGCGGCGGGGACAGCACTCCCATGAGGACCGATGAGCCGAGAAGCGCCTCGATCGGGTTGATCCCGGTGAAGTTGATCGCGACGCCGATGAACGTCGAGACGGTGATCGCGGCGTAGTACGGCTTCGCCTGGTTCCACCGCTGATGGAGTCCCCGTTTCCAGCCGAAGACCTCGGAGAGCGCGTACGCCGCGGAGCCGGTGAGCACCGGAACCGCCAGGATGCCCGCGCCGATCATCCCCGACGCGAACAGCAGGCCGGCGAAACTGCCGGCGAGCGGCTGGAGCGCCTGCGCCGCGTCGGCGCCACTCTGGATGTCGTGCTTTCCGGCCTTGAAGAGCGTGAGCGCGGTGGTGAGGATGATGAAGTACATCACGAGGTTGCTGAAAGCCATCCCGACGTTCGTGTCGATCGTCGAGTAACGGATCTCCTTCTTCGTCATCTCGCTCCAGTGGTACCGCGGGAGCCATCGCCAGCGCCGGTGACTCTGGGGGTCCTTCCGTTGCGCATCGCGCTTCTGCTCGGCCTCCTCTCCGGACTGCCAGAAGAAGAGATAGGGCGAGATCGTCGTCCCAAGCACCGCGATGAGGACCTTGAGAAAGTTGGGGTCGAGGGAGAACGTCGGGATGACTGTCGCCCGGAGGATCTCCCGCAGGTCGGGCTTGAGGAGCACCGCATTCACGATGTAGGCGAAGAGCGCCAGGGTGAGCCAGCGGAACACCCGGGTGATGAGCGCGTAGTCGGCAAACAGCTGGAGCGCGACGATCGCCGCGCCCATCGGGACCACGAGCCAGACCGCCTGAACGCCGGTGACGACCTCGACCGCGTCGGCCATCGCCCCAAGATCGGCGCCGGCGTTCACCGTGTTCGCCGCGGCGAGGGCGAGGACGACCGGCACGACGATCCAACGCGGGAAGTTCCGGACGATGACCCCGGCCAGGCCCATCCCGGTAGCGATCCCCACGCGGGCGGCGATGTTTTGGACCGCGGCCATGAACGGGAACGTGATGAAGGCGGTCCAGAGGGTCGCCAGACCGAGGGTCGCCCCGGCCACGGCGTAGGTGCCGATCCCGCTCGGATCGTCGTCGGCTGCCCCGGTGATGAGCCCCGGGCCGAGGATCTTCCCGGCCCGCTTCACTGCCGACGGCTCGGCCTCGATCTCGGCCGCCCGTCCGGTCAGGCCATCCCGGGCGTCGGCGCCAGGTTCGGCCTCGGCTGGGGCGCTCGTGGCTGCGCTCACGCGCGCAGCTACGCAAGCCGCATACCACGCTCCAGCCGACCTGCCCGGTGCGGCACTCTACCGTCGCCTGGAACAGCGAGTGCCGCCAGGCTCCCAGCGCGGCGCTTCGCCTCGACTTAAGGTCGGGACATGCTCGCCCTCATCGCAGTCACGATCGTCGTCTGCATGGCCCTGCCGTTCCTCGTGGTCGGCCTCGCCCTGCGCCTGATCCGGATGGGCCGGAGACGAGACTCCTGACTCTTGGCAGATTCGTCCCCAGAGGCGCACTCCCGATGCTGTGTCACGATTCGTGCGCGGGCCCGGCGCCCAGCTCCCACAGGTCTGCATCTTCAGCAGATGGCTCGTTCTCCGTTGCCGGCCGCACCCGAACGGCCCTGGGGTCGCGATGATGGACTCGCGGGAGGGGCTGGTCGTCGCGCGGCCTTTCCGCGCGACGGTCAACGGACCCGGATGGGCCGGCGGTCGCTCCAGCGAGGATGCGCCCCTTGATCCAGAGGCAGCTGAGTCCCGCAAGGATCAGGAGCGCGATCGGAAGGGCCAACGTCCATTGCATCGCCCCGACGAAACCACCGGCGTAGGTCCTTGGATCCGCTGCCGACGCGCCGCCGGGAAAGCCCGCGGCGAGGCGATTTTGCAGCACAGCGATGGCGATTGCCGCTCCGAGCGCGCCGCCGACCTGGCGGCAGGTATTGAGCACGCCTGAAGCCGCCCCGGCCATCGCACCCGCGGCTCGCATGCCCATCGTCATCACCAACGCGAAGCCGGTACCCAGGCCGGTCCCGGTGACGATCAGCGGCAGAATGAAGGTCGCACCGGTCGCGGTCGTGGAAACCATGGCAGCCACCGCACCGAGCCCCGCCGCCGCGATCAACAACCCGGCCATGAGGATGAACTTTGGGTCCGCCCGGTCGGACAGTCGCCCGGCGACCGGACCCACCAGCATGACCGCGAGTGGCATCGGCACCAGCGCCAACCCCGCGTAGAGGGCGCTCAGGTGCAGCACCGATTGGAAATAGATGCTGGCGACCACCACCAGGCTCAGCATGACGAGCTGAAAGACGACGATGACCAGGGCCGAGATCGCGAAGTTCCGGTTGGCGAGCAGTGCAAGTGGCACCAGAGGCTCGGGCTGCCGCGTCTCCCAGACCACGAACCCGGCCAGTAGGACGATGCCGGTAACGGCCACGACCGGGATCGACAACGGCCCCGCGATCGTGCCCCAGGCATAGCGCTCCCCCTCCACCACGGCATAGACGATCGCGAAGAGGCCGCCGGTCGCGAGGGCGATCCCGCCCAGGTCCACACGATGCTCGCGACCCGGGTTATGGCCCGGAAGAAGCCAGAACGCTCCGGCAACGGCCAACAGACCCAACGGCACGTTGACCAGGAAGATCGCACGCCAATCGGCCGTCGTCACCAGGAGGCCTCCGAGGCTGGGACCGACGGCGGCGGCAAGTCCGGCGGAGCCTGACCAGATCCCGATCGCTACGCCACGCCGCTCTGCGGGAACGATCATCGGGATGAACGCGAGGGTCTGCGGGGTCAGGAGTGCGCCGCCGATCCCCTGGACCACGCGTGCGGCGATGAGCTGGGCGGCCGACTGGGAGACCGCGCACGCCACCGACGCACCCACGAAGACGAGGAGACCGACGACCATCACGCGACGAGGACCGTACAGATCTCCAAGGCGACCACCCGTGATGAGCAACGCCGCGTAGACCAGCATGTAGGCGTTGAGGACCCAGAGCACCTGATCAAGCCCTGATTGCAGTCCCGACATGATGGCGGGGAGTGCGATGTTCACGATCGTCGTGTCCAGGACCACAACGAATGCACCGAGACACAGGACGCCCAACGCGGCCCAGGTGCGGGCCCCGATGTGGCCGGCGTCGCTCCCCACGTTCGCCGGGGGGCTTGCGTTCAACCGGCGGTTCGGCGTCGTTGACACTGCGCTCACGGCTGTCCCTCCGATCACGGCCCGATTCCAGGTCCAGGCGCACTTTCGTCGGTCACTGCCCTCCGCGCATCGGGGAGACCCCTACCAGATACCCCCAATTCCCCCGTCCGCAGCGCGGCCGAGCGCCAGCCTGCGTACGATCGTCGTGGGAGGACGCTGGATGGACGTCGAGAACGCGAAAGGATCCGGAGCTGCAGCCGATCCTTCGGCCGGCCTGCGCGCATCGGTGCGCGTATCAGGCTTACGCCAGCAGCGCCAGCGCTTCCTGAAGCAGATCGAGTCAGGGGCCGACCCCGAACTCGAGCTCAAGCTCGCGTACATCGACTACCTGATGCACGACTTCGACAGCGCACGGCTCCATGGCGAGATCGCGTACCGCGACTTCCGGCGTCTGGGACAGCGCCGCCGCGCGGCGCTCGCCGCGGCCGCCGTGGGCCGTATCCACTTTGAAGGCTTCGACAATCACCCTGCAGCTCGGGGTTGGTTCGCCCGCGGCCGGACCCTGCTTAGGGATGAGGGAGACTGCGTCGAACGAGGCTGGGTGGAGCTGGGGCTCGTCGGCTGCTCGGTCCCGAACGTCAGCGTCCTCGCTGAGAAGGCCGCTGAGGCCGTGGAGCTCGCACGCCGTTTCGACGACATCGATCTCGAGTGCAAGGCTCTGGCGGACCACGGACTGGCGTTGGTGTCGCTGGGCCGCATCGAAGATGGGATGGAACTCATCGACGAGGCGATGGCCATCGTGAGTACCGGGGACGTCCAGCCGTTCGCGGCGGGGCAGGTAGGGTGTTGCACGCTCACGGCCTGTGAACGGGCCGGCGACCTCGCCCGGGCTGACGCTTGGCTGCGGGCCCTCGAGCAGGCAGGCGTCGCCCGACCCGATGAGCAGAATCCGATCCTGTTCGTGCACTGCCAGGGGGCCTACGGCACCCTCCTCTGTCAACTTGGACGGTGGGCGGAGGCGGAGGCCGCCTTGACGATGAGCATCACGGTCGGTCGAGGCGGCTTTTACCTGCACCGCGTCATGGCGCGGGGCGCACTGGCTGACCTGCGCACCCGTCAAGGCCGCTTCGAGGAGGCTGAGCGGCTGCTGGCTGACTGTGGGGACCGATGGGAATCGATGCCCCCGCGCGCGAGACTGCACTTCGCACGAGGCGAGTTCGATCACGCCGCGGCTCTGGTCAAGCAAGCCCTGCGGCAGATCGGCGCGGACCGAGTCCGCGCCATTCCACTCCTCGCGCTTCTCACCGACGTCGAGCTCGGGCGCACCGATGTCGAAGCCGCTGGAAACGCCGCCGCGGAGGCCTGCGCGATGGCCGATGAGGTCGGTGCACCCCAGCTGATCGCCCAGGCGGCGCTCGCGCGCGGCCGAGCGCACGCCGCGGCGGGTAACAGCGCTGCCGCCGTCGCCGACTTCGAAGCGGGCTTACGAGCCGCCGCGCGGACCGACGACCTCCTGATCCGTGCCGCGCTCCATCTCGACCTGGGCCGCGCGCTCGGGAGCCGTGATCAAGTGGCCGCGGTCGCCGAAGCCCATGCGGCGCTCCTGATCTTTGGACGGCTCGAGGCGCCGGAGGCGGAGCAGAGCATCGGTCTGCTCCGGCGGTTGGGCGTGTCCATTACTTACACCCCGAAGCCACCATCAAGCCCCCTCAGCCAGCTGAGCCGTCGCGAGCGCGAGGTGCTCACATTGGTCGGCCAGGGCATGTCCAACCGGGAGATCGCCACGCGGCTCTTCATCGCACCAAAGACCGTGGAGCACCACGTAAGCAACATTCTTTCCAAACTTGGGCTCCGCAGCCGCATCGAGGTCGCCTCGATCGACCCCGCGCTCATTTGACCGTCGAAGAGCGAGCTGGTCCGTCCCACCAATTCGGGAACGAACATTCATGCGCACATCAGTAGCCCGGATGGGATTCGAACCCATGACCTCTTCCTTGAAAGATGACATGTGATGGGACCCCCTCGGCACACGCGCAAGCTGGTGCGCAAATACAGGAGGTCGCGGAGGTCCCGATGGCGATCATCGGTGGCTTTGATGTGGCACCGCGCGCAGATCACGTTTGACTATCTGGAGACCGACACCGGCGAGGTGACCCGAGGCGAAATCCGACCGGCGAGCCGCAGCGTGCTGCGGACCTGGCTCGGCCGCTTCGCCGGCCGGAGCGATGTCTCCTTCGCCGTGGAGGGCTGTACCGGCTGGCGCTTCGTGGTCGAGGAGCTGTTGGTCGCGGGGATCAGGCCGCACCTGGCGGAGCCCGCCGACACGGCGACGGCGCGCGGCCGCAAGCAGCGGGCGAAGACCGACCGCACTGACGCCCGCCTGCTGCGCGAACTGCTCTGCCAACGGCGCTTGCCGGAGTCGTGGATCGCACCGTCGCATGTCCTCGAGGTGCGTACGCTGGCCCGGCTGTACGTCGCGCTGCTGGACGAACGGCGCACCTGGCGGCAGCGCATCCACGCTCAGCTGTTCCATCAGGGCGTGCCGGCGCTGGGCGGCCTGTTGACCGAGAGTGGCCGCGCGGCGCTGGGCGCCGGGGCGCTCTCGCCGGCCGGCCGCCAGATGGTCGACACCGCCCTTGCGGCGATCGATCAGCTCAGCGAACTCGTCACCCCGCTGCGAATCCAGTTGCAGGCGGTCGGTCGCCATCAGCCGGGGGCCCGCTCACGCACCCGGCAGTACGGGATCGGCCCGCTCCTGGGGGCGATCATCTGGGCGGAGCTGGGCGACTGCCGGCGCTTCCGCAGCTCCGACCAGGCGGTGCGCTTCGCCGGTCTCGATATCACGGTATGGTC
>DATCNH010000027.1:0-4433 GCA_036565345.1 Candidatus Limnocylindria bacterium
GCTGATCCGCTCGTTCACCATGGCGCCGCCCAGCGGCACGTAGCCGCTCGTGACGCCCTTGGCGAAGGTCATGATGTCGGGCACGACGCCCCAGTGCTCGGAGGCGAACCACTTGCCGGTCCGGCCAAAGCCGGTCATCACCTCGTCGAAGGCGAGCAAGATCCCGTAGCGGTCGCAGAGCGTGCGCAGCCCCTGGAGGAATCCGTCCGGCGGCACGAGGAGGCCGGAGGTGCCGACGATCGGCTCGAGCAGGATCGCGGCGATCTGCTCGGGGCCCTCGTACCAGATCACCTCTTCCACGTGGGCCAGGGCTTTTTGGGGGTCGTCGCCGAAGAGCGAGCGATAGGGATCCGGGTTCAGGAAGTGGACGACCCCTCCCATCCCCGGCTCGTTCGCCCAGCGGCGATTGTCGCCCCCCAGGGACATCGCCCCCTGGGTCTGGCCGTGAAAGCTGCGCCACTGGGTGAGGATCTTGTGGCGGCCGGTGTAGAGCCGGGCGAGCTTGATCGCGTTCTCGTTCGCCTCGGTTCCCCCGGTCGTGAAGAGCGTCTTCGCCAGATCGCCCGGCGCGATCTCGGCGAGCTTCTCGGCGAGCGTGGCCTGCGGCTCGGTCGTGAACGCCGGCGAAACATAGCAGAGGGTCTCCGCCTGCCGCTGGATCGCGCGGACGACCTTCGCGTAGCCGTGGCCGAGGTTCGAGTTCACCAGCTGCGAGCTGAAGTCGAGGATCCGGCGCTCGCCGGAGAAGAGCCAGCAGCCCTCGGCCCCGGTGATCGGGAGCGGCGCCGCGGACGCCTGGGCCGACCAGTTCACGAGCACATGCGCCTTCGTGTCGCGGGCGATGCCCGCGGGGTCGGTCGGTCGCTCGGTCTGTACGGCCATCGGTCGGCTGACTATACCCTTGAGCGATCCCCACCCCGCAAGCAAGGAGTCCCGATGTCCGCATCCACCACGTCGCAGGAGAGCATTCTCTTTGGGCTGCAGCTCCACCCGCAGTACACGACCTGGGACGAGATGGCTGCCGCCGCCCGGCTGGTCGAGGAGACCGGATGGGATGTGCTCATGACCTGGGACCACTTCGTCCCGCTCGTCGGTGACGTGACCGGACCGAACTTCGAAGGCTGGCAGGTGCTCGCGGCCTTCGCCGCGATGACCGAACGCGTCCAGATCGCGATGCTCGTGACCGGCAACACCTATCGTCACCCGGCGGTGCTCGCGAACATGGCCTCGACGCTCGATCACATCAGTCACGGCCGCGCGGTGCTGGGCATCGGCGCGGCCTGGAACGAGCACGAACACAACATGTATGGCATCCCGTTCGACACGCCCGGCATCCGGCTGGCGAAGCTCGCTGAAGCGGCGACGATCATCCGCGGGCTTCTCGACGAGGGCACCGTCACCTTCGTCGGCAAGCACTACCAGCTCACGAACGCCACCCTCGGCACGCGGCCCGTGCAGAAGCGGCTGCCGATCCTGGTCGGCGGCGGCGGAGAGCAGAAGACCCTGCGGATCACCGCCCGCCACGCCGACTGGTGGCACGGATTCGGCGACGCCGCGGTGATCCGGCACAAGCTCGAGGTCTTGCGCAGGCATTGCGAAGAGGTCGGGCGCGATCCCTCCAAGATCATGCCGACCGCCGGCGGCAGCATCTTCGTCACCGACGACCCGAACGCCATCGACGCCCGCACTCGGGCGATGATGCAGCGGAACCGGGCGGCGTCGATCAATCCGATCGCGAACAGCGGGTCTCCGGACAAGATCGCGGCGCGCCTGGTGACGCTGTACGAGGCCGGGATCCGTGGCTTCCTCTTCGGGATGACTCCGCCCTACGACCAGGCGACGATCGAGCGGGCGATGACCGAGGTGAAGCCGCGGTTCCTAGAGCTCATCGGGGCCTGATCGGGAACGGTCGGCCGCGGAAGGGTCCGGCTTGACCGCTGCCTCACTATCACGCAGTGGATGTCGCACGGGTCGCCGACTACCTCGCGGAGAATCCGGTCTTCGCGTGCCTCGGCGGGGCCGATCGCACGGCCGTCGCCGGCCGGATGCGTTCACGGCAGTTCGCCCGGGACGAGATCGTGTTCCATCGCGACGACCCGGCCGGACACGTGTTCCTGATCGCCGCCGGGACGGTGAAGATCTCGGTGCCGGACGAGAGCGGGCACGAGGTACTTGTCGCGCTCGAGCGCGGCGGCGACGTGTTCGGCGAGCTGGCCCTCTTCGACGACAGCCCCCGCTCCGCGACGGCCACCGCGATCACGGAGACGATCGCTCTCGCTCTGTCGCGGTCCGACTTCATTGGGGTCCTCGAGCGGAACCCCGAGGCGATGCGGAAGATGCTCGCGCTCCTCGCGCGAATGATCCGCCGGAGCACCGGCCACGTCGAGGACCTCGTCTTCCTCGATCTACCGGCACGCGTCGCGAAGTGCCTCCTCGACCTCGCGGATGCATCGGGCACCGAACAGGTCGACCTCACCCAGGAGGACCTCGGCGCCTTCGTTGGCGCGACCCGCGTCTCGGTGAATCGGGTGCTTGCCGACCTGGAGCGCCGCGGAGCCGTCACCGTCGGCCGCCGGCACATCGGGCTCGCCGACCGCGACCTGCTCCGGCGCGAGATCCGGCGCTGATCCGCCCAACGGCTGGCAAAGAAGAAGAGCGGCCTCCGAGGGAGGCCGCTCTTCGCGAGCGCGAGGGATGAACTGGGGCTAGCCCCAGCTGTGCGCGTCGTTGTCGGAGTCGCCGGTCGTCCCGAGCGCGTCGCCGCTGCCGTGGGCGTCGGCCGCATCGACCGAGCCGGCGGAGATGATCGACTGGTCGAGGCCATCGCCGCCACTGTTCGCGGTCGCCGCAGCGTCGACGTGATCCACGACCCCGTAGCGGCCCGCCTCGTCGGCGGTGATGAACGCGTCGCCGAAGCGGTCGTTGCCGTCCGAGCTGGCGGCGAGCGTCGTGCCGTCGGCCGGTGCGTCGTCGTACCGGTCGCCGAAGGTCGTCGCGTTCCCGTCGTTGCTGAGCGTGCCGGTGTCGGCCGGCTCGGAGTCGTTGATCGCCCGAGTGCCCGCGGTGTTGTCGCTGTTGACGTAGGTGCCGCTGTCGGCCGGCTCGGAGTCGTTGATCGCCCGAGTGCCGTCGGATCCGCCGGTGTTGACGTAGGTCCCGGTGTCGGCCGGCTCGGAGTCGTTGATCGCCCGAGTGCCGCTGGCGTCGGTCCCGCGCATTGCGTCGTGAGCGATGCCGTCGCTGTTGCCGTCGGAAACGGTCGTCTGGCCGTCCGCGCGGTTGTCATCCACCGCCAAACGGCTGGTGGTCGGGTCACCGACGATACCGGCACGTGCGCCATCGGCGTCGCCGCCGCGCAGCGCGTCGTGGGCCATGCCGTCGGAGTTGCCGTCGGAGATCAGCGCCTGGCCGTCGGCGCGGCCGCCATCGATGAGCGCGTTCTGCCCGCCGGACGCGCCGCCGTCGGGGAGGGCCGTCGAGCCGCTGGTGTTGAGATCGCCGACCGTGGACGCCCGGCTCACCGAGCTCAGGGCGTCGCCGAGGGCGAACGTCTTGCTCAGGCGCTGGTCGACCCCGAGCGAGCTGAGCTTCGTCGGGTCGCCGCCACGGATCGCCGCCACCTCGTCGGAGGTCAGGTCGAAGCCGCGGAGGGCGGAGGTCGGGTCGGACTGGAGCTGGCGACGGAAGGCTCCGTCGCTGATCGCGCGCTGGATCACCGTGCCGAGCTGCTTGCTGGTCATCTGCTTGCCCCTTTCGTCGCCATCGTGTTGCGGGTCAGATTGCGCTTCGCCGGCTGGTCCGGCGACGCCCCCGGGCACGCCCGCAACGTGCTCTCGATCACAGTCGGCAACCTACTCAAGCTCCCCCACCTCCACTGGATCGCCCCGCGGCTTGCAGACGCCGCAATGGAGCGCATCCTCCACGACCAGGGCCCGCAGGACGTCGTGCCGCTTGCCGCGAAAGATGTCGATGACGAACGGGTGCGTCCGGGCGTGCTGCCGGCAGGCCCCCCGGCCACAGAACCGGCACGCGCCGAGCGCCGTCCGCTCACAGCTCCAACAGTCCACTTACCCTCCGACCGACGCACCGAGGTGCGCGCCGACATAATGGCCCGTCCGGGTCCGGAATTCACCCATTGTTTCCCCGGACGACTTGACCAGGGCCGCGAAATCGATCCGTTCGAGGGCGGCGACGGTCAGCGGTCCCGCGGCAGTCACCGTCGCGGTCCGGGGACGGCCGAACAACAGGGCGATCTCGCCAAACCCGTCGCCGGGGCCAAGCGTGCGAGCGACCGTCCCGTCGGGAAGGGTCACCGTCGCTCTCCCTTCCCGGACAAGGTAATAGCGATCGGCCGGATCCCCTGCTCCGAACACCTGTTCGCCGTCGCCGTAGCGGATCGTCCGTAGGCGCGCGGCGACCCGTTCGAGCGCCTG
>DATCNH010000028.1:0-22889 GCA_036565345.1 Candidatus Limnocylindria bacterium
GTGCAGCCGGACCGTGACACGGGGCATCGCCGTGATACTACGAGCCGGTGAGCCGCCGGACCTGCGGCTCGCGGACCGCCGCGTAGACCGCCGCGCCGAGAAGGACGATCCCGCCGACCAACAGCGCGGTCCCGGTCCCGACGAACGTCCCGAGGACCCCCAGGATCATCGAGCCGAGCGGCATGAGCCCGAGAAAGACCATCGTGTAGACGCTCATCACGCGGCCGCGCAGATGATCCGGGGACTTCGTCTGGAGGATCGTGTTCCCCATCCCGTTGAACAGCATCGTCACCAGGCCGAGCGCGACGAGGAACGGGAGCGTCAGCACGAGCTCGCGCTGGAGCGCGAACCCGGCAAGCGAGAGCCCGAACGCGCCGACGCTCCCGAGCAGGAGGAGGCCCCGCCGCTGGAACGCGCCGAGCGACGCGGTGACCAGCGCGCCGGCGAGCGAGCCGACCCCGGCCGCGGCGAGCATCCAGGAGAGCTCGACCGCGCCGACCCGGAGCACGTCGTGGGCGAACGCCGGAAGGAGCTGGATGTACGGGCGGGCGAAGAGCGAGCAGGCCACCGAGAGCAGGATCACCCAGCGGATGACCGGATCCCGCCGGATGTACCGCAGGCCCTCGCGGATCGAGTCGAGCATGGCGAGGTCGCGGCTGCGGCCGGTCACCGGGATCGGGCGCATCGCGAGGAGCGCGATGACCACCGCGAGATAGCTCGCGGCGTTGATCGCGAACAGGATGCCCAGGCCGACGAACGGCGTCGCGGCGAACGGTGCGAAGATCAGGCCGCCGATGACCGGGCCGATGACCTGCGGTCCGGTGAAGGCCGCCGAGTTCAGCCCGATCGCGCTCAGCAGGTCGCGCTTGGGGACGAGGCGCGGCACCATCGACTGCCGGGTGGGCGCGTCGAACGCGAAGATCGTCGAGTTGAGCGCCCCGAGCAGGAGGATCTCGGGCACGGTGATGTGGCCGAAGATCGTGAGGCCGGCCAGGATCCCGGCGATGACCAGCGCACAGGATTGCGTGACCATCAGGAGCCGGCGGCGGTCCGCCCGATCGGCGAGCGCGCCGCCAAAGAGCCCGAGGGAGAGCCCCGGCACCGCGCGGGCGAGGCCGACCAGGCCGAGGTAGAGCGGCGCGAGCTGGGGGACGCCGTCGCGGATGGCGAGCTGCACGACGAGGTAGCCCTGCCCGAACATCTGCATCCAGGTGCCGATGTTCGAGACGAGCAGTCCGAACCAGAAGAGCCGGAAGTCACGATACCGGAGCGCCGCGATCGCCGAGGTGCGGCCCGGCTCGAGATCGGCCGCGAGGTCGGTCGCCGGCCCAGCGAGGTCGGCTGCGGCCGGCCGGCGGTCAGTCACTGCGAGAGTGCATGGGAGTCGAACCCACCACGGAACGTGCTACGCCCCGTCAACGGTTTTGAAGACCGAGGACATCACCGGATGCCTCGCACTCTCTCGGGGAATCGTTGGGAACACGCCTCATGATAAGTCGTGAGTGGTCAGGCCCCAGAATGCGTGGCGAGGCGAGGACGCTCGCGCGGCCGGTGGCCCTTGGCCGGATACGCGTTGGCGACGAGCTGCTCGTGTTCCGCGGGTACGACAGCTCCAAAGACCAGACCTACTACCGGCCCTTGGGCGGGACGATCGAGTTCGGCGAGCGCTCCGAGGCCGCAGTGCGACGAGAGCTACGCGAAGAGCTCAATGTCACTGTCACCAGCACGCACCTCCTCGGAGTCATCGAGAACGTGTTCACCGCGAATCGCGAAGCCGGTCACGAGATCGATTTCATCTATGAGGTCTCGGTCACCGAGATCGACTCGCTTCGCGCCGGTCCCATCGTCGCGACGGAGGCCGACGGCTCTTCGATCGATTGTCTCTGGCGGCCGATCAGTACGTTCACCGACAGCGAGCCCCTCCACCCGCCTGGTCTTCTTGCGTTGCTGAGCACGCAACGCCTTCCCCGGCGCTGATTCGGCCGAACCACCCCCACCGGATGTCGAGTCGTGCCGGACTCGAACCGACGATGGACCATGGGTCAGCACCGCCAAGACTGGTTCACGGCGTCCTCACCCACAACGCGAATATCGCACGCTGGCTTGTGTTCAGAGGCTCCAAACGCGATGAATGTGTCTGTGCGGCGATGAACCGTACGCACTGGCACGAGTACCGCGGCGCGCAGAGAATCAGCCGATGTGTACACCTTCCCACGCATTCGCGCCGCTCGCGCTGTGGAGAGCCGGAGGGCCGGCTGCCTGGTTGGGACGCACCGCGATCGCGGTCGCGGTCCTGCTCGGCCTCGTCGCCGCGGGCAATGCCGCGATCCGGCCCGGCTGCTCGCTCCTTCCGGTCGCATTGCCAAGCGATCCGGACCGCCCGGCGACGGGTACGCGGTCACAAGCCTGCGCGGTGCTCGGCCGACCGGTGCCGGAGGCCCGCGATCTGCCGCTCGGACTGCAGGAGAGCGCGCTCACCATTGAGGGTCCGCCGCCGGTGGGTGCGGACACCCACCGGCGCGTCTCGTTGAGCTACGCGATCGAGACCTCGAATGTGGTGTATCTGGATATACAGCGCGGCGACCGCATCCCACCGGGCGGCGCGAGCGAGCTGAACGGATCGGTCAGCGGGTCGGCAGCCAACATCCGTGAGCGGACGTACCCGGGACGGGGCGGCTCCGCGCCATTTTCGCTGGTCTTCTACACCTGGGCCCGGGGCGGGCTGCTCCACACCCTCACCGTCCGCCTGGATCGCGGCCTCACGAGGGAGCTCGCCGATCAGATCGCCGCATCGGTACGCTGACCGCCGGCGGGCCCGGGACTCCGGACGTTCGCCCGACCCCTATCGGCGCAGCGACGATCCGGGATCGGGGGCGTCCGCCGGACCGAGATCGTCCTGGAGCCCGATGGCGATCCAGCGTCCCGCGTAGTCGCGGTAGGTGATCACGCCGGACTCGATCGAGTACGACGGCAGTTCCAGGACCCCGGCGCCGCCCCGCGGGCCGCGGGACCCTGGAGTCGCGTCCAGGAAGATCGCGCTCGGCCTTCCGGAGGCGATGGCCGCGGGGGCCGGCCGGTCCGGCGTTCGTACGGTCGGTTTGGTGAGATCCGAAGGGCGCGTTAGGAAGAATCCGCCGAGGATCGCGGCCGCGACCAGGGACCAGCTCACCAGGAACGGCCAGCGCCGTGTCGGTCGGTCGGGACCTTCCGCGTCGATGATCATCGTTCGGCCCCCACGATACCGACGACGCTGCGCGTGGACGAGGGATCATCGCGCAGCCGCCGACCGCCCTGGTCGCGCCTACGCACCTGTGATCGAGGGTACCGCCCGGCCGCCGGTTCGGTTCACCCCCGAGACGTGGCCGCTAGGTGCGTTCCGCCTCGCCGACGAAGCGATATCCGGATCCGGCAACGGTCTCGATGTACTTCGGCTGGCGGTAGTCGTTCTGCAGCTTGGCGCGAAGCGAGCGGACGTGGCGATCGATGATGTTGCTCTCACCCAGGAAGTCGGCGCCCCAGACCGCGTCCAGGATCCGGTCGCGGGTGACCACGGTCCCGGCGTTGGACGCGAGCAGATAGAGGAGCGCCTGTTCAAGCGCAGTGAGGTGCACCTCTTCGCCCCTCCGGCGCACATCGCGGCCGACCAGATCGATCTCGATATCGCCGATCCGGACCGGACGGAAGGTCGTGAGGCTCTTGCCGTAGGAACGGCGAAGGACGGCGTGGATCCGGGCGATGAGGTCGCCGGGAACGAAGGGGACCCCAATGCAGTCGTCCGCGCCGCGGTCGAGCGCCTCGAGCTGACGGCGGAGATCGCTCCGCCGGGTGAGGGCGATCAGCGGGATTGCGAGGCCCTGTTCCTCTTGATCGCTGATC
The DNA here is from genome assembly GCA_036565345.1 of Candidatus Limnocylindria bacterium. GTDB lineage: Bacteria > Chloroflexota > Limnocylindria > P2-11E > P2-11E > UBA4735. The sequence continues at coordinate 3,877 of DATCNH010000028.1, forward strand.
AGGTCGATCGCTCGGCCGCCCGCATCGTCGATGTCGAGCAGGACCAGGTGCGGCGCGAACTCGGTGATCGCGGCCGGGAGTGCCGCGTACGCGTCGACCCGGCGGCAATCGTAGGGACCGTGCTTCAGCGTGAGCATCGCTAGGCGCGCCAGCTCGTCGTCCTCGATCGAGATCAGGACCTTGCGCAGGGGGCCGTGTTCCGCCGCCCGACGACTCATGTCAGACGAATCCTACGCCTAGGTAGCTACGCCCTTGTGCCGGTATAGATCCGCACGCCGAGGTCGGAGCTGAGCGGGAGCGGCCACCCCCGGTTCGCCTCGTCGGAACGACGGGGCTCCTCGACATCGTGTCCGACGAGCACGAACAGGCCCTGCTGTGAGTCGGCGGTGATGCCGATCCAGAGGAGCTGGCTGTCGGCGTCCGGCCGGTCGACCCCGTCGGCCGCAACCCAGGTGTCCGGGGCGCTCGGCGCGGCGTCGTTCCGCCCGAATTCGGTCACCGCAAGGCGAAAGTGGGCACCGGCGTCCGGTGTCGCGAGCGCCACCCGGGCCCGGAAATCACGCGAGCGCACGCCGTCGCCGATCCGGTCGATGGCCGCGCGGACCTCGCGGTCCTCGCGGTCCTCGGCGGCCGATCCGCCGGGGTGGTGCGCTCGGACGAGCGCGAAGGAACGGACATCGTCGATGCGGGTCATGAGTGGCACCGTCACGTCGGCGCCGTCGACGCCCCCCAGGCGCTCCTGCGCCGTCGCGCGATCGACGTCATCGTGCAGGCGGAATTCGTGGACCGTGAAGCCGGAGATCGCGCCGTCGGTCATCGACCACACTGTCCGCGCATCCGCGGGCGGTGTCATGACGAAGCCGTCACCTCCGGACCGTCGTCAGCGACTGGGGCTAGACGCTGGCCATGTGCGGCTCGATCTGCTGGAGGAGACGCTCCTTTGGCATGTAGCCGACCAGGCGCTGGGCCTCCTTGCCGTCCTTGAACAGGATCATCGTCGGGATCGCCCGCACGCCGAAGCGGCCGGCGGTGATCGGATTGGCGTCCACATCGAGCTTGGCGATCTTCACCCGATCGCTCTCGCTCGCGATCTCCTCGAGGACCGGAGCGACCATCCGACAAGGCCCACACCAGGTCGCCCAGAAGTCGACCAAGACAGGCGTGTCCGACTTGAGGACCTCCTGCTCGAAGGTCTGATCGGTCACGGCGTTCGGCTTACCCATCGTTCTGTAGCGCTCCCTTTTCATGGTTTTGAACTGTGTTCTGAAGCTGCTTCTTCCTCTGACGGTCGGGTCGACCGGCCAGGACAAGTGTGTCACCACTTGAACGCGAGCTGCTGGCCAGCTTGTTCCACTGCAGGTTCCAGACCGAGGACCGGCTCCAGGCCCTCCAGCCCGGCGGCCGGATCGGTGGCAAACGCCCGAAGTGGCGCCCATTTGACGAACCGCCACCCCCGGTGGCGCACCGCCTCGGCGAGCGTGGCCGAGCGGGCAAGCTTGTAGCCGGCGAGCGAGCGGCGCTCGTCGGCGATCGCCAGAAAGCGAAAGACCTTGGGATCGTCGGGGATCGACTCCCCCAGGGTCACCAGGCTCCGGTGCAGCCGCGCGGTCCAGTCGAGCTGCCAGAGGAACACCATCTTCCCGGCGTCGTACCAGACCACGTCGATGGCGTCGAGGACCTCGGCCGGGCCGCGGAGGTACCGGTTGAGCGACACCGTCTTCTCGGTGTCGCTCACCAGGTCGGCGAGGATCGCCGCGTGGCCGGCGTACGCCTCGCCAAGCGCGCGGCGGCGCAGGTCACGGCCGATGTGGACCTTGAAGCCGATGCGGTGGCCACTCTCGACAAGCTGGGCCGCCAGCAGCGATTGGTCCTGCTGCCGGCGGACGAGGCCATCGCTCTCGCGGAGGCGCCACCGCCCGTCGTCGCCCTGGACGCCGTAGGCCGCGATGCAGCGCTCCACGAGCTCACGGTCGGGAGTCTCGGTCCCGCGAAAGAGCGCGTAGGTGCGCCGGAGGAGCGCCCGGGTCTCGGTCTCGCGGCCGGCGGCGAGCAGCCCCCAGACACCCCACTCGACCCGATCGTCGAGCGGCGCCTCGGTCAGGATGTCGGGCCCGAGCGCGTAGTGCGGGGCGTCGCCGGCGGTGCGCGTGAGGCCGGAACGGTGCGCATCGCCAAGCGCCGAGCGGAAGTGGTCAAGGAAGAGCTCGAGCTCGGAGATCCCGCCGGCCCTGGCGAGAGCGAGCGGCGCCAGCAGCTGCCTGGCCGCGAGCGCGCTCAGCGCGGCGATCGCCGCGCGATCCTCGGTCACCGGCTCGCCGCGCGACACGATCGCCTCGCGCACACCGGCTCGGATCGTCTCTTCGATCGCCGCCGCGTCGGCGGCGCGCTGATCGCGCAGCAGGGGAACGTCGCGATCGAAGTCGAACACCGCCGCGGCGCCCGAGGTGCCCCCGTACCCGGTCGGGAGCGCGTCGCGCTGGTAGCCGATCCCGCGGAGCCGATAGCCCGCACCGGCACCGGCCAGGGCACAGGCGGCGATGCTCGCGAGCTCGGCGCCGGGGAGATACACCACCGCCGGCGCGTCCGGCCCCGAGCCGTGGTGGCCATCGATGAGCGCCGCGCGGACGGCGCGGAGCAGCCGCTCGCGCCCGACCACTCGGCCGTCCGCATCCGGCGGCGCGCCGTCCACCTGGCCGGCGAGGAGGATGCTCGCGACGTGTGCCCAACCGCCGAGCGGATCGTCGGCCGGTGCCTGGAAGAGGACAAGGTCGGCGCTCGGGACGGCGAAGGTGCGGGCCCGTGGCGCGGCGGCCGCGGAGGAGGCCGCCGGGTCGGCCGCGAGCCAGGCGACCAGCTCACGCGCGGTGCGCTCGAACTCCAGCCAGACGTTGACCTCGCGCGATTGCGCGGCATGGCCGCGCCGGGCCCGGCCCTTCTCGAGCCGCAGCGGTGCGCCATGGCCGGCGACCGCGTTCAGCCGGCTCCCGCCGACGATCACCTCGAGGAGCGCGAGGCGCAGGAGCGATCGCACCGGGCCGTCGGGGAGCGCGGTCTCGATCGCGCGCATCGTCGCCATCAGCGCCGCGAGGTTCCGCGGGGTGTACAGGGCCGCGACGCTTTCGGCCAGGGCCTTGCGCTCGGGGTCGGCACCGAAGCGCTCCACGAACTGCCAGTAGGCAAGGCCGCGTGGCTCGGTGCGTCGCGCATGCTCCTCATCGGAGGCGCTGACCGGCTCGATGAGCAGGGCCCGCCCCTCGCGGGCACAGACCGCGCAGCGAAAGGCCTTCTTCGCCGGGGCCGGAGCGTCGCGCTCCCACAGGAAGGCCTCGACGATGACGGGGGCGCGACAGGTCCCGCACTCGGATCGATAGAGGTCGCGCATGACGACCCGATGCGCCACCCCCCCGAGGGCGCTGTCCCCGACCGCTTCGAGGCCGGTGTGGAGCTGGTCGCGGCCGGGAGCCGCCGCGACCACGCCCCGGGCCCACGCCCCGAGCGGCTGCGGGGAGTGGGCGATGCCGATGTGATCCGCGCGTTCTGCGGCGTCGGCCGCGGATCGTGGATAGGCGAGCGGGTCGAGGACCGCGCCGCGGCGCGGTGTATAGGCGTTCGCGTAGGCCTCGGCGAGGGCCTGCGGGAACGCGGTGCCGAAGCGGTGAAGTGGCCGGGGAAGCGGAACGGTCTCGACGGGAACGAACGCGTCGATCCGTTCGGTGATCATGGCAGATCGAAGAGTACGGCCCGCCTCGATTCGAGGAGTACCGCGACGCGTCGTCCGTCGGGCGAGACGGCGAGGTCCTGCACCGTCCCGCCGATCCCCAGGTCGTCGATCGTCCCGTCGGCGGCGATGACCGCGACCCGATCGGTCCCGTCGAGGACGAGCGTCCGCTGACCCATGACCATGCGGCGACCGTCCACGAGGACGGCCTGCCAGCGGGGCGCGCCGCCGGGCGCGGTCGCGATGATGCGGTTCTGCTCGAGGCGATAGAACGTGCCGTCAGCGCCGAAGGCGATGTCGCGCGCCGGGTCGGCGACCCGGATGATCGTCTTCTCCGGGTCGGCGTCACTCGGCCCGAACCGGAAGGTCCCCTGATCGGTGACCGCCGCACCGAATGCGCCGGTCCGATCGACCGCGATCGCCCGCGCCGTCCCGGGGAGCCGCAGGACGCCCCGGATGCGCCGATCGCCCGCCATCCGGAGGACCTCAACGTCGGTTCCGGCCGAGCCGGCGGTCGCGATATAGAGGTCGCCGGCCTCGGTCGCGGCGATGGCTGCGCCGCTGGCCGGCGTGGGAAGCGGGAACGGCGCGATCGCCGAGCCATCCGGCGCCCGGCCGCCGACGACACCGCCACCGCCGGCCGGCAGGCCCGTCGCGCCCTTCGACGCGGCGACGAACACGCGCGCTGTCGGCACGAACAGGAGCTGGCCGGTCGCGGCGGGGAATCGCATCGTGGCGCCGAAGGTCGCGCCGCTGGGGACGCCGAGCGTCACCAGGGTCGCGCCGCCCGCCTCGAGCCAGCGCCCGTCATCGCTGAAGAGCATCTGGGAGACGCCGGCCTGAAATTTCGGGAGCGCCCGGAGGACTCCCTCACCGGAGAAGATCGCCACCGTTCCGTCGTCGCTGCCGGTCGCGATCCAGGCCCCGTCGGGGGACAACGCGACCCGGCGGGCGGCACCCCAGGTGTCGAAGATCCGCACCGGCTCGCGCCAGAGCTCGGTATCCGGGGCGACCGGGCCGCGCGAGAACGCATACCGCTCCTCCTGAGCGATCGTCGAGAGGTCGAGGCCCTTGGGGACGAGGACCGCCGTCGCGGCATCGGCGGCGGCACGCGTCGGGTAGGTCGCGATCCGTACGACGAAGGGCGGGCTCTTGGTCACCGACTCGACGGCGCCGGCCTTCTTTGCCGCAGCCTCGGCGTCAGCCTGGGTCGAATACGGTCCGGCGGTCAGGACGAAGACGGTATCGGCCTTCGTGGTGACGGTGAATGACAGCCCGCGCGCGATCGTCCGTTCCAGCTCGGGATCGGCCGGGAGGCGAGCGCCCAGCTCGCGCAGCTGCTGCCAGGACCGGGTGAGATCGCCGACGACCTTCGTGAACGTGCCGGCGTCGCTGGTATCGGCGTACGTGCCCGCATCGTTCGCGAGGTCGTTCACCGCATCGGCGAGCGTGACGAGGCGGTCGCGGACCGGACCGGTGGTGTTCGCGCTGGCGGCCAGGGCGCTCGAGGTGAAGGTCCGGAGGCCTCGGACCGCCGTGCGGGCCACCACGGCGTAGCGGTCGGGGGGAACGGCTCGGGCCTTCTCGCCGGCCAGGCTCCCGGCGAGGGCATAGTCGTAGACCGAGAACTGGAGCAGGAGCGTCGCCGCGTCGCGCGCGAGCTTGGGCGCGGCGGGGACATCCCCGGACGGCGGAGGCTTCGGCTCCGCGGTGCATGCCGACGCGAGAACGACTGCCACAAGGACGAGCACCAGGGATCGGCGGATCCGACCGGTGGTGCCCCGGTATCGCTCCCTACTCGTCAGCCTCATCCTCGTCATCGTCGTCGTCCTCGGCGAGGGCGGTCAGCGGCTCGAGCGTCGCGTCGGCGTCCTCGTCGGACTCCGGGGTGAGCTTGTCCTCGGTCGGATCCCCCTCGTCGTCGCCTTCCGGCTCGTCCTCGGCCCCGAACCGGAAGAAGTTGCCCTTGATATAGGCCCGCTCTTTCGTCTCGGCCGGGCGGTGGTGACCGGGGAACGAGATCCGTTGCGCGTTCTCCTGGCTCTGGAACGTCTCGCGGATGGCGATGCGGGGGTTCTGCTGGTCGTTGCTCACCACGGCGACCACGTATTCGTTGCCGGTCCGGATGAGATCAAGGAGCCGCCGGCCGACCTTCGGCTCGAGGAATCCGAGGAGCTCGCCGTCGCGAGCGTGGACCGCGACCAGGCCCTCCTGCTCGCGCAGCTCCGCCTCGGCGCCGGGCGAGTACTTCGCGACGATCTGCGGCGGAGCGGGGTTGATGAGCCGGAGGATCCCGGTCTTTCCCATGTCCTCGATGAACAGGCGCGGCTGGGTCTTGGACTTGGTGACGCTGACCTTGGACTTGTGCTCGGCGAGCGTGGCGATCCGTGCGACGTTCCGGAGCGCGATCGGGTTGTTCGGCTCAGTCTTCAGTACTTCGCTATAGGCGGCCTTCGCCAGGTCGAGCTTGCCGAGCTCCAGGTAGGCGCGGCCAAGGCGATTGCGTGCCTCGATGTCGTCGGGCGCCGCGTCCACGGTCTTGGAATTCAGCTCGATCGCGCGGGCCCAGTCCGAGTCGAGGGCCGCCTGGACGGCCTGTTCGGCGTACGCGCGGGTGCGCACTGATGCATCGGTCATGGTTGCCACGGTCATTGCCTCCAACGCAGGCGCAGGCGAAGTGTCGCGCCATCCGGGGTGATGGAGTGAATTCTACCCTTTTTATGAGTACGCTCCGCGCGATGCCCTATCTGAGCGAGATCCAGCACCGCCGGATCGTGGACCGCGAGGGTGCCCTGCTGGGCAAGCTCGTGGACGTGGCGGTCATCCCAAAGGAGCAGTTCCCGGCGGTCCAGTGGGCCGTCCTGGGCGGCCCGAACGGCGAGCGGACGCTCCGCTGGGGCGATCTGGAGGCCGCCGGCCGCCAGTACCGCCTCGCCGCGGGGGCCGGGGAGGCGACCGAGCTGCCTCCGGAGGCCCTCCGCCTGGCCCGCGACCTCCTGGACAAGCAGATCGTCGACACCCACGGGGCCAAGGTGGTGCGGGTGAACGACCTCCAGCTCGAGGACACCGGTGGCCAGCTGCGTCTCGTCGGCGCCGACGTCGGGCTCCGGGGGCTCCTCCGGCGGGTCGGTGGCGAGCAGGTCGCCGAGCGCGTCGCCGGGATCGTCGGCCGCAAGCTCCCGCGCGGCATCATCCCCTGGCACCTGGTCGAGCCGCTCGAGGCGGCCCAGGCGAACGTGCGGCTGACCGTCCCGCACGCCAAGCTCGCGCTCCTTCACCCGGCCGACATCGCCGACATCGTCGAGGAGATGTCCGCCGACGAGCGCCGCGCGGTGTTCGAGCAGCTGGATGTGGAGACCGCGGCCGAGGCCCTGGGCGAGATCGAGCCGGAGATGCAGGTGGCGATCTTCGACGATCTCGACGAGGAGCGCGCGGCCGACATCCTCGACGAGATGGATCCCGACGAGGCGGTGGACCTGCTGCAGGACCTGTCGGTCGAGCGCCGCGAGGAGCTCATCGAGCTTATGGAGCAGGAGGAGGGCGACGATGTCGCCGAGCTCCTCGCCTACCCCGAGGATTCCGCCGGCGGCATCATGACCACCGACTTCGTCGCGCTCCCCCGCGAGCTCACCGCGGGCCAGGCGATCGACCGGCTCCGCGAGCTGCAGCCCGACCCCGCGGCGGCGTATTACCTCTACGTCGTCGACGCCGACGGCCGGCTCGACGGCAACGTCTCGCTGCGCGACCTCGTGGTCGCCCGGCCGGAGACCGCGCTCGCCGACATCATGAATCCCAACGTCCTGCGGGTGGAGGCCGACACCGACAAGGAAGAGGTCGCCGCGCTCATCGCGAAGTACGACCTGCTCGCGCTCCCGATCGTCGACGCGCGCCGGGTCCTCCTGGGGACCGTCACCGTGGATGACGTCGTCGAGCTGATGCTGCCGCGCGGATGGAAGAAGAGGTCGCTCCGGTCCATCGCCCGATGACGGCAGGGCTCCGCCGCCGGCCGGGCCGCGGGACGATCGGGCGGGTCCGCCGGCGCACCCTGCCGCGCCGCGCCACGGTGGCGGCGTTCCTCGCGGTCCTCGGTCCCGGGGTGATCACCGGGTTCGCCGGCAACGAGGCCGGCGGGGTCACGACGTACACCTCGGTCGGTGCGGAGTTCGGGTACGCGCTGCTCTGGCTGCTCCTGATCGCGAGCGCCGGCCTGGCGATCGTCCAGGAGATGTGCGTCCGGATGGGCGTGACGACCGGCCAGGGCCTCTCCGATCTCATCCGCGAGCGCTTCGGCGTGCGCTGGACGATGGTCGCGATGCTCACGCTGCTTGTCGCGAACGGCAGCAACGTCGTCGCGGAGTACGCCGGGATCGCCGCGAGCCTCGAGCTGCTGGGGATCCCCCGCATCGTGTCGGTGCCCACGGCCGGGGTGCTCATCTGGAGCCTCGTCGTGTTCTTCAGCTACCGGATCGTCGAGCGGGCGCTCTTCATCCTCGTCCTCGTGTTCGTCGCCTACCCGATCTCGGCGGTCATCCTGCATCCGAAATGGAGCGCGGTGCTCGGCGGCTTCGTCCCGTCGGTCCCCCAGGGCAACCTCGCGCTCGTGTTCGCGCTCGCCCTGGTCGGCACGACGATCACACCGTATCTCCTCTTCTACATCCAGGCCTCGGTGGTGGACAAGGGCGTCGACCGGGACAACTTCCGATACGCCAAGATGGACGTGTATCTCGGCGCGGCCGTCGCCGCGATCTTCGCCTTCTTCATCATCGTCGTCGCCGGCACGGTCCTGTTCCCGGCCGGGATCCACGTCGACTCGGCCGACCGGGCGGCGCAGGCCCTCGTGCCTCTGGCCGGGGTGAGCGCCGGCCTGCTGTTCGGGATGGGCCTCTGCGGCGCGTCGCTCCTCGGCGCGGTGGTCATGCCGCTCTCGACCTCGTACGCGATCTGCGAGGCCTTCGGCTGGGAGTCCGGGATCAGCAAGAACTTCCGCGAGGCCCCGGTGTTCATGAGCCTCTTCACCCTGCTCCTCGTTGCCGGCGGCCTGATCGTGCTCATCCCGGGGATCTCGCTCGTCCCGCTCATCATCGCGGCGCAGATCGCGAACGGGCTGCTGCTGCCGGTGATGCTCGTCTTCATCATGAAGCTCGCGAACGACCGCACGATCATGGGCGCCGATGTGAACGGGCGCACCGGCCGGATCCTCGGGTGGGCCGTGGCCGGCGGCGCCGGTGCGCTCTCGGTCGCCTACATCGCGGTGAGCCTCGCCGGCGTGGGCGGGTAGGGGCCGCTCGCTACCGCTCGGCCGCCTCATCGCGGACCGCCGGCAGCGCGCGGAACGAGTCGAGGTAGTAGACCCACACGGTCCCGTCTCGCACGATGACCTGATGCTGCGACAGGTCGCTCGCCGGCTCGGATCCGAGGTAGTGGCCGAAGCGCGTCCAGGAGAGCTGCCGGCCATCGACCGTGCAGTGGAACCGGTCATCGGACGGCTCGTACGTGGCGATGCAGCGCTGGTCGTTGAGCGGCCGCACGGAGAAGGCGTAGAGGTTCTGCCGGCCGCGGACGAGATAGAACGGCGCGTTGTCGAAGAGCTGCCCCGGCATTCGGATGACCGCGCCAGGCGGCAGGGGCACGAGACGGACCGTACCCACCGGCAGGTCGCTCAGCGGGCCGGCGGCGGCCCAGCCGCGGTACTCCCCCGATGTCGGGGGCGGCGGGTCGGCGCGGATGCTCGCGACGATCCGGCCGATGGCGGCGACATCGGCCGCCGGCGCCGCGTCGCCCCAGCGCGCGACGATGGTGAGCGGGGTGGAGAAGTAGCGCACCCGGAGCACCCGCTCGTGCACGCCGGCGGCAGCGAGGGCCGCCTCACGCTCGGCCGACGGCGCGGTCGCAGCCGCCCAGTCGAAGGGGAACGAGGTCTCCTCGGGTGGCCCCGGGCAGACGATCCGGCACACGTGTTGGACCTCGACGACGACCCGGTCGTGAGGGAGCTGGAGCGGATCGAGGTCCCCGTTCCCCGGGACCGTGGCCAGGCCCCGCAGGTCGCCGTTGCCGACCGCGAGGAGCTGCGACATCACCCGATTCATGCTGCGACCCTCGAGGTCCGCCGGCCAGGCGGTGGGGATGTCGGCGACCAGCGACGGTGGGCCTGGCGACGAGCGGTCGAGGCCGAGAACGGCGAACCGGACCACGCGCGTGAGTGCCGGGGTCGGCCGAGCCGTGGCGGACGGGACCGCGGTCGCCGGCGCCACGGCGAGCTCCGGGCTGGCACAGGCCCCAAGCACGAGCGCGGCGGCGAGGAGGCCGCGCGAGAGCATCGCCATACCGGTATGACGCGCCGAAGGGTGAAAGGTTTCAAGCGGCCGAGCTTGCGGGTTGCGCCGGGCTATCGCGGCTCGGCGAGCACGTTCCCGTTCGCGTCGAGGTAGCGGTCGGGGTTCTCCTGGAACAGGCGCTTGCACCGCTCCTGGTCGAAGACATACAGGCGGCTCTCGTAGCGGAGGCGGAACGGCGGCGGATCGGGCAGCTCGCCGTGGCAGATCGGGCAGGCCCGAATGACCGGGCCGGTCATGGCGGGTCGAGCTCCACCAGCGGCTGCTTGGCCCGGACGAGCTGGCCGTTGGTGGCGACGACGCGGCGGACCCGGCCGCTCTTGGTCGAGCGGATCTCGTTGAACAGCTTCATCGCCTCGATCAGGCCGATGACGTCGCCCGGGGCGACGACGCTCCCCGGCTGCACGAACGGCGGGGACTGCGGCGAGGCGGAGTGATAGAAGACACCGGTGAGCGGCGCGACGATCGCGTCCGCCGTGTTCGCCGCATCGGCCGCGGTGACGACCGTCGCCATCGCCGGACCGCCGGCGGCAGGTGCCGGAGGGGGCCCCACGTTCGCCACGGCCGCGGGCGCCGCCGCGGTCGCTCCGTCACGGCTGACCCGAACGCGCAGATCGCCGGAGCTCACCTCGAGCTCACGAGCGCCGCTGGTCCCTAGCCGGGCGAGAAGCTCTTTCGCCAGCGCGGTCGCCTCGGTGTGTGCGCCGGACTCGTCGCTCACGCCGCACCGTCGCGGGCGCTCTTCAGGATCAGGGCCACGTTATGTCCACCGAAACCCATCGAGTTCGAGAGCGCATAGTCCGCCCGCGCGGTGCGCGCGACGTTCGGGATGTAGTCGAGGTCGCACGCGGGGTCGGCGACCTCCTGGTTGATCGTCGGCGGGAGGATGCCCTCATCCATCGCGAGCACGCAGATCACCGCCTCGATCGCCCCGGCCGCGCCGAGAGTGTGCCCGGTCATCGACTTGGTCGACGAGATCGGGACGGCGGCCGCGCGCGGGCCGAGGACGGTCTTCAGCGCGGCGGTCTCGGCACTGTCGTTCGCCTGGGTGGAGGTCCCGTGCGCGTTCACGTAGTCGATCCGCTCCGGACCGATGCCCGCATCGCCGAGCGCCATCCGCATCGCCCGCACCGCGCCCTCGGCCCCCTCGGGCGGTGCGGTGATGTGGTAGGCGTCCGCGGTCGCGCCGTACCCGACGACCTCGGCCAGGACGGTCGCGCCGCGGGCGAGCGCGAATTCCCGCTCCTCGAGGACCAGGCAGCCGGCGGCCTCGCTGAACACGAATCCGTCGCGCTCCTTGTCGAACGGGCGGGAGGCCCGCTCCGGATCGTCGTTCCGGCGCGAGAGGGCGTGCATCGCGGCGAACGCCCCGATCGCGACCTTGATCACCCCGGCCTCGCTGCCGCCGGCGAGCATGACGTCGGCCTGTCCGCGACGGATCGCGTCGGCGGCCTCGCCGATCGCGTGCGCACTCGAGGCACAGGCCGAGACCGTCGCGAAATTCGGGCCCTTCGCGCCGTACTTCATCGCGATCTCGCCGGCGGCCATGTCCATGATCATCATCGGGATCATGAACGGCGAGACCCGCCGGGGATCCTTGTCGTGGGCGACGATGTTGTCGACGAGCGTCTCCACGCCACCGATGCCGGAACCGAAGATGACCCCGGCGCGGGGCGCGAGGTCCTTCGTGATCTCGAGCTTCGCCTGGGTCAACGCCTGGCCGGCGGTCGCGACCGCGAACTGGGCGAACCGGTCGGCCCGCTTGGCCTCCTTACGCTCCATATAGGCGAGCGGATCGAAATCGTGGACCTCGCCGGCGATCTTCACCTCCACGTCGGAGGCGTCGAAGCGGGTGATCCGGCGGATGCCGCTCTTTCCCGCCTTCAGCCCGGCCCATGAGGTCTCCACCGACGCGCCGAGCGGGGTGATCATCCCGAGGCCGGTGACGACCACCCGGCGGCGCGCGCCGTTCTCTTCCATCCCAGCGCCGAGTCTACGGTCCGGGCCGCTCCGGCGACGGAGCCCTTGCCGGACGCCGCTGCTCGCACTACCCTCCCGCCGATGCGATCGCCTTCGATGCTGCTTCTTGCCTCCGCGGTCGCCACGGGCCTCTTCGGAGTCGGGTTGCTCATCGCGCCGGGCCTGTTGGTGTCGCTCTACGGACTCCGCCTCGATGGGGATGGAGCCCTTGTCGCGCGGCTGCTCGCGGCGCAGCTGCTCGGATTCATGGTCCTTGACTTCACCTCGCGCGCCGCGACCGGCGCGTCGCTGCGCACGGTCCTCGTCGCCGGCCTCGTTGCCGAGGTCGTGAGCGTCGTCGTCGTCACGGGCGCGGCGGCGACCGGGGCCGGCAACGCGCTGCTCTGCGGCGTCGCGGCCCTGTTCGGCGCGTTCGCGGTCTGGCGGGTGCTCGTCCTTCGCGCTCTGCGGAGCTGACGGGACACCGCGTCCCGGCGGCCGACGGGAGCCGCAGCACCCGAGCGCGCCGGTGGACCAGGGCGCGTCAGGCGGCGCGAGGCGGGATCACCGGAGCCGCACCGCTGCGGTGAGGACACCGGACGCCTGGAAGGTCACACTCGCGCCATCGGCGAGCCGCGTCAGCGTGTAGTCGGTCGCTCCCTGCCCGGTGCCGACCGGCATCGCCAGGACCACCGCGCTCCCGTCGGCGCGGAAGGCACGGAGCTGCGGTCCGGGCTGGGTGGCGGTCCCGGCCTTGATGCCACGGAACGCGGTGCTGAACGAGCCGTCATCGGCCGCGAACAGCTGGAACGCGTCGCCCTTGATGAATCCGATCCGGTGGGACCCGGGCTGCCAGAGGGCGCCCAGCGTCGCGGTGCCGATGGACTTCATCGCCTCGATGTAGCCGAGCGGCCAGTACTCGATCTCCTTGGAGTCGATGTCCTGAGACATGACGAGCGTTCCGTCGCTCGACGCCCGCGGGATGCTCATGCGGCCCGCGATCGGCGTGCTCTTGACCGGGACGGGCGACCGCGAGAGGTCGAAGGTGAGATAGGCCGAGCCGAAGCCTCCGGCGCCGGTCTCGGCCGCGGCCGCGACCTTCGCCGCGCGGTCCCAGGCGATCGGCGCGTAGACCTTGCCATCCTGTCGGGTCGCGATGACGGTGAGCGTGCCATCGGCCAGATCGAAGGTCTGGAGCCGCGCCGGACCCTGGGGGGGCGGGCCGGTGTCCGCACCGTGTCCGGTGCCGATCAACAGACCGGTGCCGTCGCCTGACCAGGCGATGCCGGTGACGCCGCTGTCGTCCTGACCGAAGCTCGGCCCGGTCCGGTCGGCATTGCCCGCGAAGGTGCGGATATGGACGACCCCGCGTCCGCCGTCGACCACGACGTACGCGACCCGGTCGCCGGTCGGCGAGAAGGCGTACAGCACCCCGTCGATCGTGCCGACGGCCGTGCCGGTCTCGCTACGGAGCGTCGCGCTGGATCCATCGATGACCAGGAAACCGAAGCCGTCGCTCAGCACCGCGGAGGCGGATGAGATGGCCGTCGGGGTTGTCGCCCCGCCCGGGCTCGCCGAGGGCGTCAGTGCACCCGGTGTGGTCGCGCCGGGCGACGGCGGCGGGGAAGCGCTCGGAGACGTGGCGGTCTCGCTGCGGTCTCGCAGCTGCAGGCCGACGATGACGGCAAGGACGAAGACCGCCACGACGGCCCCGGCGGTCAATAGCGAGCGTGAGGTACGCAAGAGGATGTGCTCCTTTGTTTGTCTGCGGCGCCAGGCGCCGCGCGGCGGCAGGGGGATCTCGTCGAGGTCCCGCACGAACAGGTGGGTCAGGCCCTTGTCACGGTCATCCATTGCCGATCTCCCGGTCCCTCATTGCGCGACCTCGCGCATCCGCGCGAGCGATTGCGAGACGGTCGCGCTCACCGTGCCGCGCTTCACTCCGAGCGCGGCGGCGATCTCCTCCTGGGTCAGGCCGAGGTAGTAGTGGGCGACGACGATCGCGCGCTGCCGCTCGGTGAGCAGCGCCAACAGCCGGCCGACCTCGAGCCGGTCGAGGACCGCCGCGATCTCGTCGGCCGCCGCGCGGTCGCCGATCGGCGCTTCCCGCCGGCTCCGGAACAGTCCGCCGCGGGTCTTCCGGAGCGCGACGCGGTACAGCCAGCCCTCGAGGTTGCGATCATCCGGCGGCGGATGGCGCAAGCCCGCTTCGAACGCGTCCTGCAGCCCATCGAGGGCGCGCTCGCGGTCGAATGTCGCCGCGACCAACGCTCGGTAGACCTGCGGGAAGGCCCGGTCGTACAGCTCGGCCCACCGGTCGGTCGTGATCTCCATCGGCGTGCGGTAATGCTTCGGCGCGGCCGGTCCGCTTAGCAGTCAGCGCCTGCTTGGCTCTCCAGCGGCAGGGGGTCTGTCGTGCGGTCCATCGTGCTCAGCGCAGGAACCGGAACGACCCCAGGATGCGCTCGAGCTTGTCCTTCGACGCCCCCGGGGGCACGGACCTGCCGTCGTACAGGTCGTATCCGACCCGAAGCATCCGGTCGCCATCTTTCACGATGAGCTGCACCGGGTATGGAACGCCGTTCGTGACCTTCACCGCCGGGCGGCCGTCGACGGTGAGCTCCTCGATCCGCTCGCCGGTCGCGCCACCGAACGCGGTGTACCAGTCCCGGGGCGACTGCGAGCCGACGCGGGTGTGGATCTCGACGATCGCGACGTAGTTCCAGATCGGACAGGCGGTCTCGCAGCGTTGCCCGGCGAGCGACGTCTCGTCCTCCACGGTGCGCGCGGTGAAGGCGTCCTGCGCGGCCGGGCGATCGCTCCCGGTGTTGGCGAGCGAAAGGCGCTCGGACTTCCGATACGGCTCCGGCAGCACGAGGCTGAAGCCATAGGTCCGATCGACGAAATTGGGAATCGGCGAGGGTGCGGGCGTCGTCGGCGCGGGCGTCGTCGGCAGCAGTGTCGCACTCGGGCGGGCCGCGGCCGACGTGGCCGGCGCGGCAGACGGCGTCATCGCCTGCTCGCTGCGGACCGGGGTGAGGAACACGACCGTCAGGACGACGAGCAGGATCAGGATCGCGATCGCGCCAACGACGTGGGACGTGCGCACGAGCGGAAAGGCCGCAAGATGGCTGCCAGCCGCGCTACAGGATGGTCTGTCCCAGGGCGGACGCGATGAGCTCGACCGCGAGCAGCGCGGTGCGGTTCTCCCGGTCCAGGATCGGGTTCACCTCGGCGATCTCGAGCGAGCGGAGCTTCCCCGAGGCGGCGAGCATCTCCATTCCGAGCTGCGCCTCGCGGTACGAGAGCCCGCCGCGCACCGGAGTCCCGACGCCGGGCGCCTCGTCGGGGTCGATCGCATCCATGTCCAGGGAGACGTGGATGCCGTCTCCCCCGCCGGCGACACCGATCGCGCGCTCCATCGCGGCGGCCAGGCCCCCGCGATCGATGTCGGCCATCGTGATCGCGGTGACCCCGGTAGCGGCGATGTTCGGCCGCTCGCTGCGATCGATGTCGCGGATCGCGAACAGCACGCAGTGCGCGCCATCGACGGTGCCGCGAAGGGCCTCCGGGAACGGCTCCGCGGCCAGCCCGAGCGCGACGGCGTACGGCATCCCGTGGACGTTCCCCGAGGGCGTCGTCTCGGGCGTGTTGATGTCGCCGTGGGCGTCGATGTAGATGACCCCCGGCCGCCGGCCACCGCGCGCGATCCCGGCAAGCGTGCCCATCGCCAGCGAATGGTCGCCGCCGATGACGATCGGGAAGCCACCGGCCCGCTCGATGTCGGCGACGACGTCGGCGAGCTCGAGGGCGACGCGGACGATCTCCGCCGCGTGCCGCGCCTTCGGCGTGCCCGCGTCGATCGCCACCCGGTCGCGCACGGTGAGGTTGCCGCGGTCGGTGACCGTGAACCCGAGCGCCTCGAGGCGCGGTCGGAGGCCGGCGAGCCGGATCGCCGAGGGGCCCATGTCCACCCCACGCCGCCCCGCGCCGAGGTCCATCGGGACGCCGACGATCTCGATGTGCATCGGGGGCAGCCTAGCCGCCCGCGGCCGAGGTCCGCGCGCCGCAGTCGAGGGAGCCCGTCTACCCCATGAGCACGACATCCGGCTGCAGGTGCGCCGCGACCGACATCGCCTCCGCACCGCTCGCCGCCTCTGCCAGGATCGTCATATCGCGGATCGGGGGAGCATGGCCTTCAGGACATCGCGGAACTCCGCGCTGTCGTCGACCACGAGAAGCCGATCGGATCGCCGCGACCGGAAGTCGCGAGCGTGCGATTCGCGGTATTGGGCTCCAGCGAGCCGTGGCGTGCCTGTACCCTGATCGACGTGCCGAATGGCTGGGCGATCTGGGTCGTAATCGGCGCCCTCTACGTGCTGCTGAAGGTCGCGATCATTCGATGGGTCGGAGTTCGCGGGACGTTGCGTTCGAGCATGCTGCTCGATGCGCCGCTCGCCATCCTTGCGCTCGGCGCTTCCGTGCTGCTTGCGAGCGTGCTGCCGCTCGCGCTGGCCGCGGCGGTTCTAGGGAGGCGGTACGCCCTCCGCCTGTGGTTCCTGCGGCGCGCCTCACCACGACGCGCGGCGCTCGTCTACGCGTTGTTGTTCTGCCTGCTACTGCTGATCCCGTTTCCGGGTCTGGCTGGGACCGGGAACTACACGCTCATCGCCGAGTGGATCGGGGGTGTCCTCCTCATCGGCGTGTTGGTCTACGGCTTCATCAGCTTCCTGTTGCGTTCACTTGGTGGTGAGTTCGACCCGAAAGTGGTCGATGGCGATATTCGTAGGAGGTCCCCGTAAGGCGTCACCATGGAAGATCATCGGGCAGTGTCTGGCTCGCCGCGAACGGCTGACGCAAGCGCGAGGACATCGCGCCGCTGCCGCCGGAGGCACCGGCTCGTCTGTCCGCCTGGATCGCTCGCCGGCTCGAGGGACGGCTGGGATTGCGTCCGGATCAGATCACGGACCGGAAGCTGACCGACGAGGACGCCCAGCGTCTCCTCGACCACTTCCGCTCGCGGCCGCGATAGCGAGAGCCAAGCCCAAGGCGGCGACGGCAGCAAGCACCAGGGGAACCCGATCTGACGTGTCGTCTGCGGCGGTACCGGCGGGCGCAACGACTACCGCCGCCTCGAAACACGGGTAGTGATTGTCGGGATGGGCAATCGCAACGCGGAGCTTCCACTCCCCGGCCTGCGGAAAGACGAGCTGTCCGCCCCATGTGAGCGAGCCGGTGCTCAGGCGCGACACGCTGATGGGAATATCCGCGTGGCCGTCACGTCTCGCGACGAGGGCAAAGCTGTTCCCGCTGATCACCGCCCACTGTTCCCGCATGAGGACCGTGGTGACGTTCTGTGCTACGGGACGAGGTGGTTCGGTCGAAATGTCCATGCACATCGCGGCGTCAGTGGGCACGGCCATAGCGCCAAGCGCCGCGACGACAACCGCGGCAGCCAACGGGTAGGAAGGAGGGCGTGCGGACTTGACAAGCGCGAAGCGCATTCGCATGTCGAAGCCTCCGAACCCACTCCTACTCCCAGTACAACGCGGGGCCCAGGACGGTTCCCAGCCTGGCCGAACTGCCTGGAAACGCGAACTCGGACCTACGGATTGGCATCGGGCAGCAGTGCGATCACTTCGCTGAGTGACGCCACCGCCGGACCGGTCCAGCGACCATCGCGCCCGCCCGGCGGAAGGTACTGGATCGCATGCAGGCCGATGGCGGCGGCGCCGGCGCATGCTCCCGCGGAATCGTCGACGTACAGACACTCGTTCGCCGTGAGGCCGAGCCGCTCGATGGTCCGGCGGTAGATCCGCGGATCGGGCTTCGCGACGCCCTCGGCGGCGGAGAAGACCGCGACGTCGATGAGATCGCCCAGCGGTGAGGCCGGCCACGATCCGGGGACCGACGACGAGCAGTTGCTGATCAGGCCGGTCCGTACTCCGCGCCGGCGGAGCTCCACCAGCACGCTCCGCGCGTCCGGACGTGGGAGGGTCAGCCACTCCTCGTGCCGCGCGGCGTTCAGTTGAAGCGCCAAGGCGATCGCGGTTTCGGGAGCCGATGGGACGGCGATCGCGCAGGCGTCCCGCAGCACCGCCTCCAGATCGCCGGTCATCCGCGCAGCGGTCCAGCCGAGCCACTCCTGAATGAACCGCGACGGATCCGCGGGGGCCAGCAGGCCGGCCATCTCCGCAGAGAGCGCATCCCACTGTTGCGCTGAGAACGGCACGAGCGTATCGAACAGGTCGAAGATCACGCCCCGGACGGCAGGCACAGGGTCGGTCAGGATCGGCTCAGCCCCGCAGCCAGGCGTGCGCGTCGTCGAAGGTGACCTTCCACGATCGGAGCGGACCGGCCATGACGTTCAGGTAATAGAGGTCGTAGCCGGGAGCGGCGGAGACGGTGTGAAAGCCGCGCGGCACGAGCACCAGGTCGCCGTCATGGACCGTGACGGTCTCATCGAGCGTGCGATCGGCGGTGTACACGCGCTGGACGGCGA
The DNA here is from genome assembly GCA_036565345.1 of Candidatus Limnocylindria bacterium. Lineage (GTDB taxonomy): Bacteria > Chloroflexota > Limnocylindria > P2-11E > P2-11E > UBA4735. The sequence continues at coordinate 22,388 of DATCNH010000028.1, forward strand.
AGCCACGGGGGTCGCGGAGCCGGTGGTAGTAGGTCTCCTCGAGCCGCGTCTCGTTCGGGGGGTCCTCGGTGTCGTGCTTGTGTGGCGGGTAGCTCGACCAATGGCCGCCGGCGGTGAGGACCTCGGTCACCAGGAGCGATTCGGCGGCGCCGTCCTCCATCAGGATGTGGTGGATCCGCCGCTCCGTGACCCCGGTGCCGCGGACCTCGAGGCGGGCCTGCGCGGGGCCGATGAGCCGCGCCGGGACCCCGCCGCGCGCGGGCGCGGTGCCGATCGCGATCTCGACCCCGCCGTCGCCGCCCTTCACCCGGTACTGGGCGCCGGGCGGGGCGTAGATCGCGTGCGGCGGACCGTCGAACGGCGTCGCCCGGCCGCCGACGTCCTTCCATTCAGTGTCCCCCACCCGGATGTCGCAGCGCCCGCCGAGCACGACGATGCAGGACTCGCGGTCGGCATGCTCGTTCCGGTGGCGCTTCCCCGCCGCGAGGCGAAGTGCGCTGAA
>DATCNH010000029.1:0-8196 GCA_036565345.1 Candidatus Limnocylindria bacterium
GGATAGATGTCCATGACGATCGCCTCGCGCGCGTGAAGCGGACCCGAGCCGATCATGTGCGGATCCGCCGCTTGCGGGCCGGGCGCGCAGATCGTCGAGTCGGCCACGGCGCCACGGGCGAGGAGCGCGCCCTCGATGATCGCCCGCAGGCGCTCGGCGGTGAACACCTCCCCGTCCAGCACGAGGACCCCATCGCGGCCCTCGGTCGACCGGACGATCGCATCGACACCCTCGGCCCAGGCGTCTTCGGTCGCGCGCTGGATCGCCTCGAGCGCCGCGACCTCGTCGGGCCGCTTGGTCCGCCGACGCGCGTCGAGGCCGGTGGCGACGACGAGGTCGATCCCCGCGGCCCGAAGCCGGTCGGCTGGGCCGACCGGGAAGTACGGCGCGACCTGGACCCGACCCACCCCGCGCCTGGCCAGGAACCGCTCGATGACCGTGACCTCGGCGTCCTCGCGTGAGAGGCCGTCACTCACGAGCTCCCGATAGCCGAATTCGTCCACGTTGTGAATCGTGCTGGCGCGGGACTGCTTCTCGGCACGTCCCTGCTCGAGCGAGTTCGTGAGAACGACGAGCTCGTCGCCATCCTCGAACGCGATGAATGCGTCAGGCGCGAGGAACCGGGTCGTGTGATAGATATCGGGGAAGCGGTAGGAGTCGCCGTAGAAGAGGAGGGGCGCCTGCGTCGAGCTGTTCGCCGTCGCGCCCGGGTCCTTCATGTCCTGGCCGTCCCTCCCGCGTGCGCCGCCGGGTCCCGATGGCACCGCAGCGTGTTCGCTCAACGCTACAGGTGGTCGCGACCGGGCATCGGGCCCCGCGCCTCACGCGACATCCCAGCCGGCGGGCATCGTCGGGGTCGGCCAGCGTGGGTCCGGGCGCCACTTGACCCAGCGCTCGAAGCCGACACGCTCGCGCAGCAACAGCTCCACCGCCCGCTCGCCTTCGGCATGCAGCTCGTCCGCCTCCGCGCGGGTGTAGATGCCACGTTCGACATCCCACTCCAGCTCGTCCTCATCCTTCCAGCGCCACGAGGAGAGATCGGGTTCCACCACGATGTCCAGGCCATGCTCCGGAAAGTCGAAGCCGAAGGACCTGCGCCGTAGCGGCCCGATGAGGTCGATGTACCAAGAGTGAAGCTCGTCCGATCCGTCGGCCCAGAACAGCGAGATCGCGTGGTGCGACTCCGGCCGTTTGAGGACGAGCACGCGCCAGCGCGACCAGATCGGCTCCTCGGTCCAGCCGTCGAGGTACCGGGCAACCTTTGGGTGACGGAATGCCGCCGGCCGGCTGAGTTCGGCGTTGCGACGCCACATCCGGTGGCCCGGGCGCCGGAAGAGCGCGAGCTGGTCCGGCGTGTCGTGGACCACCGTCATCGCGATCGCGTACGACGGCCGCTCGACGCGCGTCGCATCGATCCGCGGACAGTTGCGCCACGCGATGCCGTCACCGGGACGGAATGGGACGGTGGTCAAGGGACACCGGGCGTCTCGCGCAGCAGCAACGCGCCGTCAGCGCGCACCTGCGCGATCCGCTCCACCAGACGCTGCGGCAGCGTGGTGGGGTAGGCCGCGGCGGCGAAGAACCCGACCTCGCGTGTTTCCGGTGAGGTCGTGAGCGTCCCGCCGGTCATGCGGCATTCGAAGACGAAGACGACATCGGCGAGCTGCGTCTTCCAATCCACGATCGCAAGGCGCACCGGCTCGACCGTGATCCCGGTCTCCTCACGCGTCTCGCGGACCACGGCGGCCCACGCGGTCTCGCCGTGCTCGACGACCCCGCCGGGAAGGGTCCAGAGATCGCGGTCCGCGCGGTGGCCAAGCAGCACGGCCCCGTGCGGATCGAGCACGACCGCGAACGCTCCGACGGTGAAGGCGGGCTTCCCGGCGTTCGGGTCGCGCCGGGTCTCCGGACCGTACGCCAGGGACCCGCAGCCGCGACAGCTCGGAGGCGTGTTGCCGTCCGGCACAGCCACGGACTGCAGCTCGGAAGCACACAGCGGGCAATAGCGCCACACCGGCGGCACTCTACGACGGCCGACGAGCTACAGCCGCCCGAGCAGGGCATGCTGCTCGCCGGCCAGCACGAGATCCGGCGTGAGCGGCACCCACGAGAACTCGAACCAGAAATCGCCGCTGCCCTCCTCGGCGAGGTGCGACCAGCGGTCCGGCAGTCCGGGCGGCGGGTGGAGGAGGAAGAAGTGTCGCTCGTGGACCTCGTGGCGCCGGAAACCCGGGGCGGTATCGCGAAACTCGTAGGCGCGCGAGCCGAGAGAACGTTCGATCGCAAAGCCGGACCGGCCGGTCTCCTCCTCGCATTCGCGGAGCGCGCCGGCCGCTGGCGACTCTCCGTCGTGGAGCGTGCCGGCCGGCACTTGGACCCCCGCCTCGGGGTGGTCGCGATGGCGGAAGACCAGGAGCTGTCCATCGCGGACGACGTAGCACACCGCCTTCCGGACGCGCGGCGGCTCGGTGATCTGCAGCGGCTCCGCCGGCCAGCCGTCGCGCCCGGCGTCGGCGATCAACCGGGCGACCGCGCGCGGCCGAACGTCGGCGTCGAGCAGGCGATCCGCGGGCATCCAGACCGGCACGTATGAGCCGTGCCCTTCGAAGTCGGAGCCACTCATCTCGTCGCCGGTCCCGGTACCGAACGTGCCGCCGATCGTGTGCGCGAGCAGGTAGACCTGCTCGGTCCCGCCGAACGCCACGACCGCGACGGTGCGGTCGATGGTCACGCCCAGGCCCAGCTCCTCCGCGGCCTCGCGGATCGCAGCGTCCTGGGCGGTCTCACCCGGCTCGACCCCTCCGCCGGGGAAGAGGAAGTACCGGAGGCCATCGCGCCGGCGCTCGATGAGCGCGACCTCGCCCGCCTCGTTCAGGAGGATCGCCGCAGCGCGGGTCATGCGCTCGACCACCCACGAAGCAGCGCTCGGAGCGTCTCGACCTTCGCCTGCAGGCGCTCGGGCTTGCGAGCGATGGCCCAGCGGACCTTGTCGGTCGCGATGAGGAGTCGCAGGGCCCTGATCTCCCCCCGGATCGCGCCGTACCCCCCGCGGTCCAGCCCATAGCCGTCGAGCAGCTCGTCGAACCCTGAGGCCTCTTCCTCGAGGCGGCCGCTCAGGATCACCCCGAGGTCGAAATGTGGGACCAGATGGGCGTGCGCCTCGCCCCAGTCGATGAGTCGCAGCAGGCCGTCGTCGCCCCGGATCATGTTCCGCGGCGATGGGTCACCGTGGTTCAGGCCGAAGCGCGGGGCCAGCCCCGCCAGGCCCTCGAAGGTCGTCCGAAGATGCGCCTGCATCCGCTGGTCAAGGATCTGCCGCTCCAGGAGTGGATCGCGGGACGTCAGCGATCCCAGGTTGTAGTCGAGATAGCGTCGCCAGCCTGTCTCGGACTCACCATCAATGAGATCGGATCGCTCATCACCGAAGCCGCGGACCGGGATCGCGTGGATCCGGCGCAGCTGACGGCCCAGGTCGCGCCACATGACCGGCTGCTCATCGTCTGACAAGAGATCGCCGCGGCGTCCCGCGACGAAGGACTCGATCATGAAGGCACACGGGCCTTCGGTGCCCGTCGCGAGTACGCCTGGCCCACGGACGTCGACCTCGGTCGCGCGCTCGATACACCACGCTTCCTTGCGGAACCGCTCGAGCTCATCGACGACGTTGAGCCGCACGATCAGCTGCCGCTCGCCGCAGGAGACCAGCACGACATCGTTCACGCCGCTCGGTAGGTGGCGGACCGCGGTGACCGTCAGGCCGGAGTGCCGTCGAACGATACGCTCGAGCATCGCGGTGTCCGTCGCCGGCCGCTGTTGCACCGGGGGACGGTATGCGAGCGCGGAGCCAGTTGGCAATCGAGCCAGCGGACGAGCGAATCGTCTCGACGATAGGCGCTCAGTGGCGGCGCAGCCAGTCCAGTCGATCGGGCGTGCGCGGGGACGTCTCGCCGATCAGTGGCGTCAGCGATCCCCAGGCCGCGAGTCCGAGGACAACGAGTGGCTGCAGGGCCTTGACTGCCTCGCGGTCGTGTGGTCCATACGCGGCGAGAGCCTCACGCATCTCGCTCTTCATCAGCCCGAACACCGCCCAGCGGTGCATCATGCAGGCGAGATCCCACTCCCGCGGCCCGAAACAAGCGTCATCGAAGTCCTGCCAGACGCCGCCGGCGAGCACGTTCCCAAAGTGCGCATCCCCGTGGATCGCCTGCTCCGGCAGCGCCGGCGGCACGAGCCGCCCGGCCGCGGCTCGGAGGGTCGCCGCTGATTCGCCACCGACAAGGTCGGCGATCCGCAGCGCCTCGGGGCGCGGGTCGAAGCTTCGCAGCGGGCCGCGATACGTCTCAGCGGCGTCGTGGAACGCCCGGAGGGCCGCGCCCGCCTCGGCTGGAGAGGCCTCGTCACCGCGGCGATAGGTCCAGAACGTGACGTAGCGCCCACCCTCGGTGTGCGGGCCAGGATCGATCAGGTCGGTCGGCGCGACGGCTCTGCCACCTAGATGGTGGGCGAGACCGACGCCACCGGCGAGGGCACTCGCCGCACGCACCAGATGCATCAGGCGCGTGATCCGCGCGACGACGGGCGCGGGGCGCAGGTGGACCAAGACGTTCATCCCCTCACCGATCGGCACAGCTTCCCCGAAGGCGAGGCCCAGGCGACGCGCGAGGGAAGCCGCGAGCCCCGTCGCCCCGTGAGCGGGTCCGCCGGTCATGACCGAGCGATCTCCATGACGCGCAGGGCCTTCAGTTCGACCTGCTCCCAGCGCTCACGGAACGCGCTGTAGGCCATGTCGGCAAGGCCGATCCGCAGGGAATAGCAGGTGAGCCGTTCGGCGAAGCTCGGAACGGCGAGGCCGATCGCGCCGTAATGCGCGCCCGCCTCCGCGACGAAGTCGATACTCTCCCACGCCGGATACCACGGCTGGTAAAACACGAGCTTCGCCAGGTCGTAAAGGAAGTCGCCGTACAGCGAGCTGCCCCAATCCAGGACCGCGCTCACCCGGTCACCGTCGACGAGCACGTTGCGGTTCACCAGATCGTCATGGACGAGGTGGCGGTCCTCCGGGCAGTGGCCGACCAGGGAGCGCATCCGACCGAGCCCCTCGTCGAACGCGGCCAGTCCGGCCGCCGATCCCTCCAGCTGGTCGCGCGCGCCGATCCCGCCGCGCGTGCTGACATCGGTCGCCACGCCGAGCAGGAACGCGCGCCAGGTCGGGTGCTGGGTGCGCCCATCGGCCCGCCATCCGCCGAAGCCGGACGCCGCGGTGAGGTCGATCGTGCGCATCGCGTCGAGCGCCGCGAACAGCGACGGCAGCACGCGCCGCAGCCCGATCTCGTCGAGCTCGTCGACGTGCTCTCCGGGCATCCGCGCGGCGATCGCAAAGAAGCCGTCGCCCAGCGGGCCCCCCTCGATGATCCGCGGGATCGGCAGCGCCGCTGACGCGTACCGGACGACGTGGGCGTCCTTCTCGAAGTCCTCCTCGAACGCGCTGAAGCGGGCCACCAGTTCGGCCCCGGCGGCCTGCACCAAGTAGACGGCGGACCATTCGCCCGGGCTCATCGCGCTGATCCGAGCCTCCGGACCGAACCGCCGGTGAAGGAACTCGCGCGCCGCGCCCTCGTCCATCGGCGCAAGATAGCGCGGAGTGGCGGGACGACGTGCTGACTGCTGGGGCACATCTGGCTCGTGCCGTCGCCCAATGGGGCGTCACGCTGGGTGAGCCATACGCGGACACCCATCCCGGCAACCTGGTCTACCGCTGCGCACTCCGGGATGGCACTCCCGCCGTGATCAAGAGCGAGCCCGACCGAGGCACCGAAGACGAGTTCTTGCCGGGCCTCGAAGCGTTGCTGCTGTATGGCGGCCACGGCATGGTCCGCGTGCTCCAGTTCGACCGTGCGGAGCGGACGGTGGTCCTCGAGCGGGTCGACCCTGGCAAGACGCTCTGGCAGGTAGCGATCGGGCGAGCGTTGGAAGCTGCCGCCACGGTGATGCTGCAGGTGCGCACCGCGCCGCCGGCCGGGCATGCGTTCCCCGATGTTCGTGCGTATCACCGCGCGTGGCCCAACCATCTGCGGCTCTATGGCGGCACGGGTCCGATCGACGCCGATCTGTTCGAGATCGGCGAGCGGACCTTCCTCGAGCTGTGCCGGACCTCGGCAGCCTCCGTCGTACTGCACGGCGATCTGCATTACGGCAACATCCTCAGCTCGCACCGCGAAGCGTGGCTCGCGATCGATCCGAAAGGCGTGATCGGCGAGCCCTGCTACGAGGTCGGCGATCTCTTCCGCAATCGCATCGACGAGCTGCACGAGTCGCCCGACCCGGTCCGGGCGATGCGCTGGCGGGTGGAGGCGCTTGCCGCCCTCACCGGCTTCGACCGGGAGCGCATTCGGCTGTGGGCGCTGGCGCAGGCGGTCCTCTCCGAGATCTGGACCGCCGACGACCCCAGCCGGGGCGCGGACGTGGATCTACGAGCGGCTCGGCTGCTGCACGAGATCGGGCCGATCGGCTGACATGGCCTGCGGGTCGTCGGTGGGACAATCCGCATCGTGCGGATGTACCTCTCATCATTCCGCCTCGGAGACCACCCGGAGCGCCTGGTCGCGCTGCTCGCCGATCCGACCGGCCCGGCGGCGATCATTCCGAACGCCTGCGACGGGTACCCGCCCGACGGTCGCCGGGAAGGCGTGCAGCGCGAGATCGACGCCCTCTCCGGACTCGGCATCGATGCGCAGGTGCTCGACCTGCACGACTACTTCGATCGGCGTGAGCAGCTTGGGGGCGAGCTGGAGCGGTACCGAATGGTATGGGTGCGCGGCGGGAACACCTTCCTCCTGCGCTATGCGATGGCCGCGAGCGGGGCTGACGCCCTGCTCGTCGACCTTGTGCGGCGCGATGCGCTGGTGTACGCGGGTTACAGCGCCGGCGGGTGCGTCCTCGCGCCGAGCCTGCGGGGGCTGGACGACGGGAATCTGGACGACCCCGGCGTGGTGCAGAGCGTGTACGGCGGGCCCGACCCGATCTGGGATGGGCTGGGCCTGCTCGACTACATGATCCTGCCGCACTTCGAGTCACCCGGACATCCGGCGACCGAGGCCATCGGAAAGGCGGTCGAGCGGTTTCGGGCCGCCGGCCTGCCGCATCGGACCCTGCGCGATGGCCAGGCGATCGTCATCGACGGGGCGAGCAGCTCGATCGTATGACCGACGGACCGTGCGTCCTGTGCGCTCCCGAGCGCGCGAGCGCGGAGCTGCTTCGCGTGATCGTGTGGGAGGACGACCTCTGGCGGCTCAGTACGACGGTCTACGGCGCGGTCCCGGGCTTCTCCTACCTGGAGCCGAAACGGCACATCCCGCACATCACCGATCTGGACGGACCGGAGGCCCAGACCTTCGGCCCGGTCCTGGCCAGGGTGACGACGGCGATCCGCGGGGCGACGGGCGCCGACCTCGTGTACGTCTACGTGTTCGGCGGCGGCGTGGCGCACCTCCACGTGCACCTCGCTCCACACCGGGAGGGCGACGCGCTGAGCACCGCGATCATCCGGGGTGAGGTGCGCTACGAGACGCTGCCGAACGGCGCCACCGTGATGCGGAGCGCCGAGTTCCCGCCGCGTCCAGAGGTCGAGATGCGGGCGGCCGCGGAGGCGCTGAGCGCGCAGCTTTCCGGCAGCTAGATGGGCTGGACCAGAGCGTCGAGACGCTCGCTGCAGGTGTGATGATTCGTCCGTGAAGGGACCGATCTGGCTGATTTCCGGGACGCCCGGCGCGGGCAAGAGCACGGTTGCACGGGCGTTGACGCGTCGCTACCCGAAGGCGATCGCGATCGAGGTGGACGCCCTGCGCGAATGGGTGATATCGGGGTACGCCAATCCCCTCGATCCATGGACGCCCGAGACGCAGCTGCAGTTCGCCCTCGCCCACCAGGGCGTCGGGGCGATGGCCCGCCTCTATGCCGAGGCTGGGTTCGCCGTCGTGATCGACGGCGTCACCACCGAGGCCGATGTCGCGGCCTACGACTTCCCATTCCCCCCGCGCAAGGTGCTCCTCCGACCGTCGCTCGACATCGCGCTCCAGCGAAACGCGACTCGCGAGACGAAACGCTTCGACACGTCGATCCTCGAACCCGTCGGCTGTTCTCCAGCCTGCCTGCGGCCTGCCCGAGCGAGGAAGGCTGGCTCATCGTGGATTCCAGCGC
>DATCNH010000030.1:0-7234 GCA_036565345.1 Candidatus Limnocylindria bacterium
CATTCCTGAGGTGAGGGAGTCCGGGTGCGCCCGGCGGACATCCACGTCGCGCAGGAGGGGAGCCGTGTTCCGGGGTCTTTCCGTCTACACGGGCAATGCCCATCCGAGGTTCGCGCAGGACATCTGCCGCCACCTCGAGATCCCACTAGGCCTGATCGACGTCACGAAGTTCGCGAACGACAACATCTTCGTGAAGATCAACGAGAACGCCCGCGAGCACGATGTCTTCGTCGTCCAGTCGCTGGTGGGTCCATCGGTGAGCGACGCGATCCTCGAGCTGCTCATCATGCTCGACGCCTTCAAGCGGGCGTCGGCCGGCCGGATCACCGCGGTCATCCCGTACTACGCCTACGGCCGGAGCGACAAGAAGGATCAGCCGCGGGTACCGATCACCGCCCGGCTGCTCGCCGACATCATCCAGGTCGCCGGAGCGGACCGGGTCCTCACGATGGACCTGCACCAGATGCAGATCCAGGGGTTCTTCAGCGTGCCGGTGGACGAGCTCTCGGCCACGAACCTCATCGTCGACTACTTCGCCGGGATCATCGACGACGATCGGGAGAACACCGCGATCGTCGTCCCGGACCTGGGCTATGCGAACGCCGGCCGCCGCATCGCCGAGAAGCTCCGGCTGCCGCTCGTCTTCATGCAGAAGACCCATCGCGACAACAGCGGGCGAAGCGAGATCACCGGTGTCATCGGCGAGATCCAGCACCGCCGGGCGATCGTGCTAGACGACGAGATCGACACCGGCACGACGATCGTGAACACGGTGAAGGTCCTGCAGGAGCACGGCGTCCGCGAGATCTTCGTCGGCTGCATGCATCCGACCCTGTCGGGGAACGCGGCGGAGCGGATCTGCGGGAGCGGTATCGTCGAGCTGGTGACGACCGACAGCGTGCCGATCCGACCGTCGAATCGCGACCTGGGACAGATCCGGGTCCTGACCGTCGCGCCGCTCTTCGCGGAGGCGATCCGCCGGATCCACGAGGGCGAATCGGTAGGACAGCTATTCGACCAGCGGGGCTCGCAGCTCCCGCTGCACGTCACCTAGTGACGGAGACTTCTTGAGCGCGATCACCCGCCTCCTCAGCTTCGGCGACAACAACGAATCCGAGGTCCGCCGGCTCCGCAAGGCGGTCGAGCGTGTGAATGCGCTCCGCGAGACGACCGCGGCGCTGGGCCCGGACGAGCTGCGCGGTCGCACTGCCACCTTCCGGGAGCGGCTTGCTACCGGCGAGAGCCTCGACGACCTGCTCCCGGAGGCCTTCGCCGCGGTCCGTGAGGCCGGTACCCGCGCGCTCGGCCAGACCCATTTCGACGTGCAGCTCCTCGGCGGCATCGCGCTTCACCGCGGCCACATCGCCGAGATGCGCACCGGCGAGGGGAAGACCCTCGTGGCCTCGCTCGCCCTCTATCTGAATGCGATCGTGGGGAAGGGCGCGCACCTCATCACCACCAACGACTATCTCGCGAAGACCGGTGCGGGCTGGATGGCCCCCATCTACGACAGTCTCGGCATGACCGTGTCCTACATCGCGCACGACCGCTCGGCGGTCTACGACCCGGCGATCACCCTGGACGAGCTCGACTGGCGGCACCAGCATTGGCGTCCGGTCAGTCGCCGCGAGGCCTACGCCGCGGATATCACCTATGGCCAGAACAGCGAATTCGGCTTCGACTACCTCCGCGATAACATGGTCATGGACCTGTCCGAGATGGTGCAGCGCGAGCTCCACTTCGGCATCGTCGATGAGGCCGACTCGATCCTCATCGATGAGGCGCGGACGCCGCTCATCATCAGCTCGCAGGCGGAGGACAGCTCGGAGCTGTACTACACGTTCGCCCGCGTCGCGACCCGCCTGGCGCCGGAGATCGACTACATCATCGAGGAGAAGCACCATGCGGTGTCGCTCACCGAGGAGGGGATCGCCAAGGCGGAGGGCCTGCTGAATATCCCGAACCTCTATGAGGATGGTGCCACCGCGATCCATTACCTCGACAACGCGGTCAAGGCGCAGGCGCTCTACCACAAGGATCAGGAGTACATCGTCAATCCGGACAACGAGGTCGTGATCATCGACGAGTTCACCGGCCGGCAAATGCCGGGACGACGGTGGAGTGACGGGCTGCACCAGGCCGTCGAAGCCAAGGAAGGCGTGAAGATCCAGCGCGAGACGCGCACGAATGCGACGATCACGATCCAGAACTACTTCCGGATGTACGAGAAGCTCGCCGGCATGACCGGGACCGCGGCGACCGAGGCCGAGGAGCTCTTCAAGGTCTACAAGCTCGAGGTCACCCAGATCCCGACGAACCGCCCGATGGTCCGGCAGGACCTGAAGGACCTCATCTACAAGACGGAGCGCGGCAAATGGGACGCGGTCATCGCCGAGGTCAAGGAGCGCAATGTCGCCGGGCAGCCGGTCCTCATCGGCACGACCTCCGTCGACAAGAGCCAGGCGCTCTCGGAGGACCTGCGGCGGAACGGGATCAAGCACGAGGTGCTGAACGCGAAGAACCACGATCGCGAGGCGCTCATCGTCGCGCAGGCCGGCCAGCGCGGCTCGGTGACCGTCTCGACGAACATGGCCGGCCGCGGCGTGGACATCCTCCTCGGAGACGGGATCCGCGAGCTCGGCGGGCTCCACGTCATCGGCACCGAGCGGCACGAGGCGCGGCGCATCGACAACCAGCTGCGCGGCCGCTCCGGACGCCAGGGCGACCCCGGGTCGACGCGCTTTTACTCCTCGCTCGAGGACGATCTCATCCGGATCTTCGCCTCCGACCGGATCGCCGGGCTCATGAGCCGGCTCGGATTCGACGACTCGGCGCCGATCGAATCGGGGATGGTGACGAACGCCATCACCCAGGCGCAGGTGAAGGTGGAAGGGCGCAACTTCGACATGCGCAAGCGCGCGCTCGAGTTCGACGACGTGCTGAACAATCAGCGCAACGTCATCTACAGCGAGCGGAAGAAGATCCTCGGCAAGGACGACGTGAAGGAGACGGTCCTCGACTACCTCCACGACGACGCATCGGCCCTCGCCGACGAGCACGGCGCGTCCCCGGATCCCGAGGATTGGGATCTCGAGGCGCTCTGCGCGGGCCTCGGCCCGCTCCTCGGACGGAGCGGCGAGATCGTGCCGGCGACCTTCGAGGGGGTCGACACGCGGGACGGCCTCGTCGCGAAGGTGGAGGAGCTGGTCGACGAGACCTACGAGCGCCGCGAGGCCGAGTTGGGCCCGGATCTGGCGCGGGCGGTCGAGCGCTGGCTGCTCCTGCGGACGATCGACCTTCACTGGGTCGAGCACCTCACCGCGATGGAGGAGCTCCGCGAAGGCATCTATCTCCGGGGCTACGGGCAGCAGGATCCCCTCGTCGCCTACAAAGGCGAGGCGCGTGCGTTCTTCGACGAGATGACCAGGAAGATCGCCGGCGATGTCGCCCAGACGATCCTTCGGGTGTCGGTGAAGACCGCGGAGCAGGCCGAGCAGCAGGAGCAGGCCCCCCGGCCGGCCGAGGCGCCCCCGGCGACGACGACCGGGCCGAATCTCACCACCAATCGCCCGCCCGGGGGCCCCGCCCAGCCTGGACCGAAGATCGGCCGCAACGACCCGTGTTTCTGCGGCTCCGGAAAGAAATACAAGAAGTGCCATGGCCGGTAGCCTGGGCGTCCGGTGATCACTCTTCCGTTCGATCCCAACGTGCACCTGGGCCCGATCGTGCTTGCCTGGCACGGCATCTTCACCGCCGTTGGGATCTTCTTCGGCGTGGCGCTGCCGGTGCGGCTGCTCCGGCAGCGTGCGAGCGAGGACGATCTGTATTTCGTCGCGACCTGGGGTGTCGTCGGCGGGATCGTCGGTGCGCGGCTCCTGCATGTGGCCGAATGCTGGACCGTCTGCGGCGTCGACCTGTCGCCTGGATACGCCTTCCATCCCGAGCTCATCCCGCAGCTGTGGACCGGCGGGATCTCGATCATGGGCGCGGTGATCGGTGGCGTCGTCAGCGGCTACCTTGCCGCGCTCTGGCGCGGCGGCGTACCCATCGGTGGCACCGCTGACGCCGCGGGCCCCGGGATCGGCCTGGGCATGGCGATCGGGCGAATCGGCGACGTGATCAACGGTGAGCACCACGCGCGGGCCTGCGGGGCACCGGGGATCTGTGTCGGCTACGACAACCCCGACACCCTCGGCCAGCCGGGCCCGGTCCATCTTGCGGTCGGCTACGAGCTCCTCTGGGATCTCGCCGCGGTGGGGCTCGCGCTGCTCCTCCGCCGCCGGCTGGCCGGCCGGGTGCCTGAAGGGCGGATCTTCTGGATCTGGCTCGCGTTCGCCTCCCTCGGGCGGTTCCTCATCAGCTTCCTGCGGATCGATCAGCCCGGCCTGTTCGGCCTCTACCAGGCCCAGCTCATTTCGATCGTCTTCATCGCCATCGCGCTCCCCGTGCTGGTGACCCTGTTCCGCAAGGACGCGGGCGTCCGCGACCCGACCTCCCCCGAGGTCACGGTCTCGGTCTGATCGACCTGCCGTTCGATCCCGACCTGCTCGTCGGCGGCTTCCGCGTCTCCTGGCACTCCCTCTTCTCGCTCGTCGGCATGGGGCTTGGGAGCTGGCTGTCGTTCCGCTTCGCCCGGATCTTGGTCAAGGACGACCGCATCTATCCCTTCGCCGTTTCCGTCGTCCTCGGCGGCCTCGTCGCCGCTCGCCTTGGCCACATCGCCGACAACTCGGTGCTGTACGCCGCGCGACCCGAACAGCTCGTCGCCTTCTGGAACGGCGGGATCGCGGTCACCGCCGCACCGATCGGCTCGGCCATCGGCGGCTGGATCGCCTGTCGGAGACTCCGGCTCCCGCTCGGGTTCATGTTCGACATCTCGGTCATCGGCATCGCGCTTGGCGAGGCGGTCGGTCGGCTTGGCGACATCGTGAACGGCGAGCATCACGGGGTCGCCTGCGGCGGCCTTCCCTGGTGTGTTCGCTATACCAATCCGGCAACGCTCGGGCAGCGCGAGTTCGTTCACCCGATCGCGGCGTATGACCTCCTCATCGTGTTGGGGATCTTCGCCGTGTGCGCTCTCGTCTGGCGCCGTATCCGAGGGCGGTCGCCGGAAGGCCGCGTCTTCTGGATGTATCTCCTGTTGTACGGCGGGGCCCGATTCGTGACCTCGTTCCTGCGCCTCGACCCGATCGTGCTCGCCGGGCTGCAGGAGGGCCAGATCCTCGGGTTGCTCTACGTCGCCGCGGGGATCCCGATGCTGGTGCGCCTGTGGTCCCGGGATCACGCCACACCGGGTCCCCGTCCCTGACCCAGGGAGCCCAGAGCCGAGGACGCCTCGCGCCGCTAGTGGACGGCCACCAGCTGTTCACGCGGGTCCGCGGTCGCCAGGGCGGCGGGCGGGATCGCTGCGGCGAATTGGATGTGGCGTGCGTTCAGCAACGCGACGCCGACGAACCGTTCGGTGTGGCCCTCCACATCGAATGCCAGCCACGCGTCGGTCAGGACGATCAGATGATCGGCTGACTCCGCAAGCTCCCGCTGGAGCGTCGCCTCATCGAGCGTCGCGGACGCGTGGGCACTGCCCCGAACGCGCAGCCCGGCGAGCAGGACGAGCAGCTCCGAGGTCTGCTTCGGGACGTAGGAATACATGCGCTTGTCCTTCGGCCGGCGGATCTCGTCGTTCATGATCACCAGCGCGACGTGGCTCTTGGGTACGATCGCCACGGTGACCGGCTCGTTCGCGGCCGGGTTGTCGAATCGTCCGAGCGTCGCGCCGGCAACTCGAAGGACCGAGCTGAGCCTCCCGTTGATGGCGTCGGAGAGACGCTGCTCGCCGTGTTCAAGCTCCCCGGTCACCGACCGGCCCGATGCCAGGAGGATCGTCACATTTGATCTCACGGATCACCTCGATCTCGTCATGTCGCGGGCTCCCTGGGAGCAGTCTGCGCGCGGCAGCGCGGCCGGCCAGCCCCGATAGGGGGATGCCCGCGGACCTGGACTTCTAACCGCGAACCTACTACAATTGAGTAGTAGATAGGGTGGAGGGTCTGCGATGCGCATCGCCATCACCGGCGCGAACGGCTTCGTCGGGCGGAACGTCCTCGCACTCCTCCTCGAGGACACCGCGGCCGTCGACCTTCGGGCGATCGTCCGGACGCCACGGCAGGCCGCCGCCGAGCTCCCGTCGGCGGACCTCGACATCCGGATCGCGGATGTCACTCGGGCGGACTCCCTGCGGGGCGTCTTCGACGGCTGCGATGCCGTCGTTCACACGGTCGCGATCCCGACCGAGCGCCACGGCTCGTTCGCGGCCGTGAATGTGGGCGGCACGCGACACGTCGTCGCCGAGGCCGAGCGCGCCGGCGTGGGCCGCCTCGTGCATCTTTCGGCGATCGGCGCATCGGCATCCAGCCCGTACCCGTTCCTTCGGAGCAAGGGGGAGGGGGAGGCGGCGGTCATCGCGTCGCGGATGCCGCAGGTGGTGCTCCGGCCGTCGGTGCTGTTCGGCCCAGGGGACGATTTCTTCCCGCGGCTTGGATTCGCGCTCCATTTCCCGGTCGTGCCGGTGCCCGGCGATGGCCGGGCCCGGTTCCAGCCACTCCATGTCGCCGATCTCGCCCTCGCCATCCGGGCCGGGCTCCACCGCGACGACGTGCTCGGCCTGCACGAGATCGGCGGCCCGGACCCGGTGACCTACCGCGAGCTCCTCGCCGAGACGATGGCCGGCTACCGCAAGCGCCGGCCGACCGCGAACCTGCCGATCCCGCTCATGAAAGTCGCGGCCTTCGTGTTCGAGCGGATCATGGCCGATCCCCCGGTCACCGTGCAGCAGCTCGACCTGCTGGCGGTCGACAACACCCCGCGTCCGAACGCGATGGACCAGGTGTTCGGTATCCGCCCACGGCCCTTCCAAGGTGGCGGCCTGGCCTACCTTTCCGACCGCTGACCGGGGTCAGGTCGCCAAAAGGTCTTCTCAAGCGGCCCGGCGGCGGGTAGTATTTCGTACGAAAACCGTTACAGATCCGGCGTGGGGAGCGTGGCGGACGGTCTCAGCGCGGTGTCAATGTTCCGCCGCCTGCCCGACCTGATTTTGAGAGAGGACAGTCCCGCATGAAGGAATGGATCGTCTGCGAGGACAACTGCCTGAAGTGCAGCTACGGCGCGACGCTCGACTGCGATGGCGATTGCCCCCGCTGCCCGCGCAACACCTACTGCCCCTGCGTGACCTTCGTCA
>DATCNH010000031.1:0-30340 GCA_036565345.1 Candidatus Limnocylindria bacterium
CGCTCATCGGCTCGCCGATGGCCGGAGCGCCTCGATGCCGGCGGCGAGCGTCGTGGCGTCGATCGCGCCGACGTGCCGTCCGGCGATGACGCCGTCCGGTCCGATGAAGAACGTCTCGGGGATTCCGAACACGCCGTAGGCCAGGGCGGTCCGGCCCCCGGGGTCGATGCCGCTCGCCCAGCGATTCCCCAGACGAGCGGTGTAGTCGCGGGCCGCCTCCGGCGAGTCCTGATACACGATCCCGATGAGCACGACGTCGGTGGCGTGGTAGCGCTCCCAAACATCGACCAGCGCCGGGTTCTCCTCTTTACAGGGGATGCACCAGGCGGCCCAGAAGTTCACGACGACGACCTTGCCGCTGTACGAGGCGAGCGTCACCTGGCCGGTCCCGTCGAGCGCTTCCAGATCGAACGCCGGTGCGGGCTTGCCGACGGTGCCGGTGCGGATGTCCTGCGGATCGCGGCGGAACCCGAGGAGCAGCACCAGGACCAGTCCGGCGATCCCGGCGATCGCCAGGTACCGCAGGGCCTGCCGCATCAATCGGCCCCCGCGCCGGCCGCCGCCGGGACGGTCCGGGGCGCCGGTTCGCGGCGGCGCGGCGGGGGCCAGGCCGCGACGAGCGCGCCCAGCCCGACGATGCCCCCACCGAGCCAGAGCCAGGACACCAGCGGGATCACCCGCACCCGGATCGTCGCCCAGGCCTGGCCGCGGACGTCGTACGCGGCGAGGATCGTGTAGACGTCGTTTCGGGGCCCGGCGGCGACGCCCGGTGCGCCGATCGCCTGCTGGCTGTTCGGGTAGCTCACCAGCGCCGGGTGCAGCTGTTCGGTGGCGCCGTTCCCGCTCAGCTCGAGATCGGCGACGGTCTGCGCCCGCTGGGGCTCGACCACGTCGCGAAGGCCGCGGAAGAGCACGGTGTAGCCGGCGACCTCCATGCGGTCGCCGGGGGCGAGGGTCCGCTCGACCTCGGTCGTGCCGGCCTGGCTCGCGGCGATCGCGACGACGACCACGACGATCCCCAGGTGCACGACATACCCGCCGTACCGGCGCCCGTTGCGCCGGAAGAGGTTCGCGATCGCATGGGCCGGGCGCTCGCCGTGGAGCGCGCGCCGCGCTCGTACCCCCCGCGCGAACTCCTGGCCGATCGTCGCGGCAACGAACGCCGCGAGCGCGAAGGTGAGCGTCGGCGCGATGCCGGTGTACCCGCTCGCTACACCCGCGCCGGCGCCGAGGGCGGCGGCGATGAGCGGGACGGTGAATTGCCGCTCGAGGGTCGCGCGCGAGGCGCCATGCCAGGGGAGCTGCGGGCCGACGCCCATGAGGAAGAGCAGGGCGAGGCCGATCGGTACCTCCACCCGATCGAAGTACGGCGCGCCGATCGAGAGCTGCGCGCCAGAGACCGCTTCGGCGATGAGCGGGTAGAGCGTACCGAGGAGGACGGTGAACGTCGCGGCGACGAAGAGCACGTTCTGGAAGAGGAAGATCGCCTCGCGCGACAGCGGCGCGCCGATCGTCCCGCGGTCGCCAAGATCCGCCGCCCGATAGAGCAGCAGCCCGATGCCGAGGACCAGGATCGCGACGAGGTAGCCGAGCAGGAGCGGCCCGATCGCCGACTGGGTGAAGCTGTGCACCGAATTCACCACGCCGCTCCGCGTGAGGAAGGTGCCGAGGATCGTGAGCGCGAAGGTCGCGATGACGAGCGAGAGGTTCCAGAAGCGGAGCAGCCGGCGCTTCTCCTCGACCATCACCGAGTGGAGATACGCGGTCGCGGTGAGCCAGGGCATGATTGCCGCGTTCTCGACCGGGTCCCAGGCCCAGTAGCCGCCCCAGCCGAGCACCGCGTACGACCACCAGGCGCCGGCGACGATGCCCACGCCGAGGAGCGCCCACGAGGCGAGTGCGGCCTTTCGGGTCTCGGTGAGCCAGCGGTCGCCGGCCTCGCCGAGGATGAGCGCGGCGATCGCGTACGCGAACGGGATGCTCGTCAGGACATAGCCGAGGTAGAGCAGCGGCGGATGCAGGGCCATCAGCGGATGGTTCTGCAGGAGCGCGTTCGGGCCCCGCCCGTTCTCCGGGGCCACGGCGAGGCGCACGAACGGGTCGGCGGCGCTCACATCGAGGACGAGGAAGAACGCGAGCATCCCGAGGAGCACCGCCAGGGCGGTCGTGGCGAGGCGGGGGAGCGACCGGGTGCCGCGCCAGGCGACCCATGCCGCCGCGCCGGCGAGGATCGCGGTCCAGAGCAGGATCGAGCCCTCGAGCGCAGCCCAAAGCGAGATCGCGCTGTAGAACGCCGGCGTCTCGCGGGCGTTGTTCAGCGCGACGTAGCGCAGGGTGAAGTCGTGTCCCAGCAGCGCGCCGGTCATGCAGAGCGCCGCCAGCGACGACAGCCCGAAGGCACCGAGCGCGGCCCAGCGCGCGCTCTGGAGCGAGCGCGCGTCGCGCCGCCAGGCGGCGTGGGCCGCGGCGGCGATGCCCCAGACGGCGAGCAGGAGCGCTGCCCGCAGCGCTCCGGCGCCGATGTCGCCGAGCATCTAGCGCCAGGCCCCGGTCGCCGGCTGATCCATCAGGGCACCCGATGCGCCGGCGTGGCGGACGCCGTCGGCGCGGAGTATTGCTCGTCGTGCTTCGCGATGACCTGCGTCGCACGGAAGGAGCCGTCCGGAGCGAACACGCCCTCGACCACCGCCCCTGCGCCTTCGCGCAGGAGGCCGGGGGGCGCACCGTTGCCGACGACCTGGACGGTGACGATCCCGTCGCCGATGGCGAAGCGCAGGTCGCGGCTGGCCGGGTCATACCGCAGCGAGCCCGCGATCACCTGGCCGCCGAGGCGCGCGGTCTGCCCGGCCGCGATGTGCCGGTCGCGCGCTTCGGTCGGGGTGAGGTAGTAGACCGCCGCGTTGGTGAGATTCTGCGTCGCGAGGTACCCGATGAGCACCGCGACCGCGAGCGCCGCGAGGAGCAGCACGCGTCTGGGGCCGAGCCGGCTACCCGCTCCGACCACCGTCGTCCCCGCGGAGGAAGAGCGACGCGAGGTAGAGGCCAAGGCTCCCCCAGCAGATGACGAAGGCCGCGACGAGGTAGCCGAGGTTCTCGATGTTCATCTACGCGCGCGCCGCGAGCAGCCGCTGCTGGCGGCGGAGCTCGATGCCGACGCGGACGGCCATGAGGTAGGCGTAGATGAGCGTGAACGCGCCGACGCTCACCAGGAGGGTGGCGAGCATCGGCGGGTCGATCGTCGGGCTCGCGTCGGGGCGGAGGACCGTCGGCAGCTGATGGAGCGAGTTCATCCAGGTGACCGAGAGGTGCACGATCGGGACATCGATGACCAGGATCACGCCAAGGACCGCCGCGCGCGTCGCGCGCCGCTCCAGGTCGGGCGACAGGCTGCGGAGGAGCAGGTAGCCGACGTACATCGTGAACATCACCGCGGTCGTCACCAAACGCGGCTCCCAGGTCCACCACACCCCCCAGGTCGGCCGGGCCCACAGCGATCCGAGCATGAGGGTCATCCCGGTGAAGAGCACGCCGATCTCGGCCGACGCGACCGCGACGGCGTCGAAGAACGGCCGCTTCGTCCAGAGCCAGCCCACGCTCGCGATGAACACCACGATGAACGCGAGGTAGGCAAGCCAGGCCGACGGCACATGGACGTAGAAGATCCGGAACACATCCCCCTGGACGGCGTCCTTGGGCGACCAGAAGAGCGCCATATACGTGGCGATCATCGCCGCGACCAGGCTGGCGACGCCAAGCCACGGGCGAGCGCGAATGGCCGGGAGGGGATGAAGTGTGGTGGTCGTCATTCGATGGTCGCAGGGACAATGGTAAGGCCGACCACCGCATACACCAATCCGAACGCGACGAGCAGACCGGACCAGGCGAGCGAGCCGGTGGCGTCGCCGCCGAGCGCCGCGCTGGCCCCCTGCGTCGCGGCGACGAGCTGCGGGATGAGCACCGGCAGGGCGAGGATCGGGACGAGGATCCCCCGCGCGCGCAACCGCAGCGCGAGCAGCACGTCGAGCACGATCACCGGCGGGAGCGCGACGACGCCGGTCAGGGTGACCAGGGCGAGATGGCCGGGAAGCGCCACCGGCAGGCTCAGCAGCACCAGCGAGAGCGCGCCGCCGCCGGCCGCGACGATCGCGAGTCCACCGATGAGGGCCGCGACCTTCCCCGCGAAGAGCGCGTCGCGCCCGCCGGGGAGGGCGAGGAGCGCGTCGAGCGCGTCGTCCTCGAGCTCGCGATCGAAGGACCGGGTCGTCGCGAGGACCGCCGCGAAGGTCATCGCGATCCAGAAGAGCGCGGCCGCGACCCCGGGCTGCCGCGCCTGGGCCGGCCCGATGACCAGGCTCTCGAGCAGCACGAGCACCGCGGTGAAGGTGAGCGCGGCGACGAGGCCATCGGGCTGGCGGCGCTCGGCGCGGAGCTCGCGGCCGGCGACGAGCGCCGCGCGCCCGAGCGCGCTCAGAGCCGCACGACCTGGGCGGCGTCGCCGTCGAGCTCGTGATGCCCGTGCGTCGCGACCACCACCGCGGCGCTTCGGCCGGCAAGCCGGGCCAGCGCGCCGTGGAGCAATGCCGTCGCAGCGTCATCGAGCTCGCCGAAGGGCTCGTCGAGGAGCACGAGCGCGGCGCCCTCGCTGTCGATGCGCGCCAGGGCGGCGCGGCGGCGCTGCCCGGCGGAAAGGCTCTCGATCGGACGGCGGGCGAGCGGCCCGGCGATCCCCCAGGCCGCGAGCGCCGCAGCCACGCCATCGGAGGGCAGGCCGCGGAACGCCGCGAAGAAGCGGAGGTTCTCGCCGGCTGAGAGCCCGCGGAGCAGCTGCGGCCGGTGGCCGATCGAGAGCAGCGAGGTCGTCACGGTGCGGGTACCGCGGGCGAGCGGCACGAGCCCGGCGATCGCCCGCAGGAGCGTCGTCTTCCCGGCGCCATTGCTCCCACGTACGATCGTGAGACCGGGGCCGATGTCGAGGTCCAGACCCCGGAGGATCGCCCGGTCATCCAGCACGATCGTTGCGCCGCGGAGCGCAGCCGCTATGTTCACGCACACGATGATGGGGCGGCTCGCGGTGTCCTGCTTGGCGCTCGCGGCCCTCCTCTCGGCCTGCGCCGAGGCCCCCGCGACCGAGCCGATCGCGCGTGGGGCGCAGGTCTATCGCCAGAAGAGCTGCGGGAGCTGCCACGCTATCGCGGGTAGCGGAGGAAACATCGGCCCTCCGCTCACGCATATCGGCACCGTCGCCGAGACCCGCCAGCCCGGGACCTCGGCCGAGGACTACCTGCGCACGTCGATCACCGACCCCGGCGCGTATATCGTCCCAGGCTTCCCGGACTCGATGTCGCGCGGCCTCGCCCGCGGGCTCTCCGCGGACGATCTCGACGCGCTCGTGCGATACCTGCTCAGCCTTCGCTAGAGCGTCCGAGGCGTGGTTAGCTCCAGCCAGGCCCGCAGCGCGACCGGCCAGGCGAACCAATGGCGGGACGCCACCCCACCGGTCGCTTCGTCGTAGGCCTCCGGGAGGAGGCCGTCCCAGGTCTGGACCCGGTCCAGCCGCGCCTCCGCCGCGTCCAGTGCCGTCCGGTCGCCGCGCGCGCTCGCGACAATGCGGGCCTGGAGATCGCCGAGAGTCCAGGGATGCGGGGTGTGCACCGAGCCAAGGCCGCCGAGTGGACCGCTGAAGAAGCCCGGGTTCGCCGCGCTCCAGGCGCGCTCGATCGTCCGAAGCCAGCGCGGCTCGGTGGCGGAACAGAAGCCCCAGGCCGGGGCGAGCGCGGTCGGCAGGTCATTCGCGTCGTGATAGTCCCGCGCTCCCAGTCCGTCCGGTCCGCGAACGGCGTAGGCGAAGCCATCGCCCGAGCGGAAATGCCGAAGGATCGCCGCCCGCACCGGCTCGGCCTCGGGGTGGCCGAGCGTGGCGAGCACATGCCAGAGGAGGACGTGGCTGGAGCAGTGATAGGCCTCGGCGAGCCGATCGTCGGCGGGCGTCTCATCCGTGGCGACGAGCCCGAACGGGGCTCGCCGGGTCAGGATCCGGTGGATCACCGCGGCGGCCTCGGCGGCGAACAGCCCGGTCCGCTGCGCGAGGAGGACCGGGTAGAGCTGCTGGTCGAGCTGGAACGCGCGGTCCTTCGCCTGCCCCGAGGCCAGTGACGAGCGCGGCCACCAGCCGCCGGGCCGCTCCGCGACGGTGTACAGCCAGCGCACGAATGCGGGGACGAGGTCGCCCGCCCCGCCTGGCGCGGGCAGCGCATCCAGGAGCAGGCAGACGAAGTACGCGTCGCGGGTCCACACCAGCGGTAAGAGCTCATGATCGGCGAGGACCGCGACGGTGTCCTGACCGACGCGGGTCGCGGCGCAGTCGAGCGCGTAGTGGAGCGCGCGGCGCACCGGCCAGGAGAGCGCGGCAAGACCTGGACGCGGCGCCTCGGCAGCAAGGAACGTGTCCGCTCCGTCGGCCAAGGCGAGCGCCTCGGCCGCCGCCGTCGCGAGGTCGGTCGCGATCGCCGCTGCGGCGACGGCGGTCCAGCCGGCGCCATCGGCGGCGGGCGGCCGCACGACCAGCGCGGCCGCCGCCCCGAGCGCGGGATCGTGGATTGTCAGGAGATCGCCCTCGCGCGCGGTCTCCGGCGCGGATGGCGCGGCCGGAAGCGGACCGCCCTCGGTGAGCTGGGTGTATGCCGCACGGCCGAGCCGGAGCTGCCCGGTCCAGCCCCCGGCCGGGGGCGTGCCGGTCCCACGGGCGAGCTGCAGCACGCCGCGCCGTCCGGCCGGGGCGAACGTGGTCAGCGTCCAGGCACCCGAGTCCGTCATCCCCCGGATCACCGGGATGCGGTCGTCCTTGAGGTGGGCCGCGATCGCCCCGGCGGCGAACGCGAAGCCAGCCCCGTCGCGCTCCGGGTCCGCCAGCGCCGCGCGATACGCGCGCACCGCGACGGGATCGCTCCGCCGATCCTCGGGGAATGGGGGCGCGTCGGTGAGGACGATCCGGCCGTGTTCGGGATGGGTGGTCCCGATCGACAGGAGCCGCCCGTCGCCGCTTACCGTGCCCGAAACGATCCCATTCCCGACATCGAGCGGCTTGTACGGCCGCGCCGGGTCGAGTCGCCTCCCCATGCGGTCCGCCGTACCGGACCGGTCACCCGGGCCGGTCGGATCCCTCCGGTCCGGGCCGCCGGTCCGTTCAGGCGGTTCAGCCCGTTCAGGCGGGGGCGTCGATCGCCGCCCCGGTCGCGTCGTCCATCCAGCGGATCCGGGCGCGGTCCACGGTGAGCGCGACCTGCTCGTTCGGCCGGACCGGGCTGTCGACCGGCGTCTGGATCTTCACCGGCGTCTTCCCGACGAGCACGGTGATGAGCGCGTGCGAGCCGAGCGGCTCGACGACCTGGACCACCGCCGGAACGCCGGTCGCGGCGATGGACAGATGCTCGGCGCGCACCCCCAGGACGATCGGCCCCTCGCGCGCCGGCGCGCCGTCGGCGGGGAGCGTGAAGCCGTCGCCGCGGAAGGTACCGCCGCTCACGGCCCCACGGAGGAAGTTCATCGGCGGCGATCCGATGAAGCCTCCGACGAATTGCGTGGCCGGACGGTCGTAGATCGACATCGGCGCGTCGCATTGCACGATGACGCCGTCGCGCATCACCGCGATGCGGTCCCCCATGCTCATCGCCTCGACCTGATCGTGGGTGACGTAGATCGTCGTCCGCTTCACCTCCGCCTGCAGCCGCTTCAGATCGGCGCGGGCCTGGAGTCGTAGGAGCGCGTCCAGATTCGAGAGTGGCTCGTCCATGAGGAGCACCGTGGCGTCCATCACCAGCGCGCGGGCGACGGCCACCCGCTGGCGTTGGCCGCCCGAGAGCTGACCCGGATAGCGGTCGAGGAGCGGGCCCAGGCCGAGCAGCTCGGCGCCCTCGCCGACCCGCCGCCTGATCTCCTCCGCCGGACGCCGATGCATCTTCAGGCCGAACCCGATGTTCTGCGCGACGGTCATGTGCGGGAACACCGCGTAGCTCTGGAACACCATGGCGATGTCCCGATCGCGCGGCGGCAGGGTGGTGACATCGCGCTCGCCGATCCGGATGTGCCCGGCGTTCACCTGCTCGAGGCCAGCGATGCAGCGCAGGAGCGTCGTCTTCCCGCAGCCCGAGGGGCCGAGGAGGACCATGAACTCGCCATCGGCGATCTCCAGGCTCACGTCGCGGAGCGCGGGGGTCTTCCCATAGGCCTTCGTGATCCCGGCGATGGTGATCCCGCTCATCGTCCCCCCCAGAGGTTCAGCAGGTATTTGCGCATGAAGAAGATGAAGAGGATCGCCGGTGCCACCATGAACAGCCCACCGGCGAACTTGAAATAGAGCGGCGACTGGTCGAGCGAGGTGAGGACCTGCGCCGGGAGGGTCCGGGTCCGCAGGGTGAGGATCGTGGACGCGAAGGTCTCGTTCCACGAGATGACGAAGGTGAAGATCGCCGCTGCGGCGAGGCCGGGGAGCGCGAGCGGCAGCGCGACGCGCAGGAACGCCGTCCAGCGGCTGCAGCCGAGCGTCTGCGCGGCCTCCTCGAGCTCCTGCGAGACGCTCACGAACACCCCGCTCGTGACCAGGATGATGAACGGCAGCGCCATCGCGGTGTGGACGAGGGCGACCGCGGCGACGTTGTCGTACAGGCCGAGCTGAAGGAAGGTCACTGCGAGCGGGATGGAGAGGATCGCGATCGGGAACATCTTCGTCGCCAGGATGAGGACCGCGAACGCGTCGCGGCCGCGAAACCGGAATCGCGCGAGCGCGTAGCCCGCCGGCGCACCGAGTCCGAGACCGAGGACGATGGTGATCGCAGCGACGATGAGGCTGTTCACCACCGAGGGGAGCACCCCGCGGGAATTCAGGAAGAACTGCATCGTTTCGGCCGAGAGCTCCGTCGGGAAGAGCCGCTTGGGGAAGTCGTAGACCGCGTTCTGCGGGCTGAAGGCGGCGATCGCGATCAGGTAGAGCGGCACGAGGACCCAGAGCGCGAGGATGACCGCGCTCCCGTAGATGAGGAAGCGGTCGGCGGCCAGGCGGAGGGTCACCGGGTGCGCTCCGCTTCGCGGATGCCGAGGAACCGGAGGTAGACCACGGTCATGACGATCGCCAGGCCAAGGAGGACCAGGGCGTAGGCCGCCGCAACATGGGCGTTGCGGTTCGTCGCGTACCAGCTGTAGGCCTCGCCGGCGAGCACCGGCAGGTTCCGCCCGGCGAGCGCGAACACCGCGGCGAACGTGCCGAAGGCGAAGATCGTGCGGATGATGAGCGCCGATTGCAGACTCGGCCGTAGCAGTGGCAGCACGATGTGGATCGTGCGCCTGATCCGCGAAGCGCCGAACAGATCGGCCGCTTCGAAGTAGTCCCGCGGAATGAGCTGGAGTCCAGCGACGAGGATGACCAGGACCAGGGCCGTCGCGCGCCACGACTCGGCGATGACGATGGCCCCGAGGATCGTCCCGAGACTCTCGTAAGACAGGTAGATGATCGGGTCCTTGATCAGGCCGAGGCCCTGGAGGACCGAGTTCAGGTAGCCGCGCTCGGTGAACACCGAGAGCCAGAGGATGCCCGCCGCGAGGTCCGAGACCGCGAGCGGGATGGCGTAGATGTAGAGGAACCAGGCGTGGCCGCGGAACCGCGAATGAACCAGGAGGGCCATCGCGAGCGCGATCCCGATCTGGAGCGGCACGATGAGGACGAGCAGGAGGAGCGTGTTCCGCAGGGCATCCCGGAACGCGGTGTCCCCGAGCATGCGCTGGAAGTGCTCGGTGGTGAGGTCGCCGCTATCGCCCTGGACCGCCAGGAGGAGTGCCTGCACCATCGGGATGACGATGAGCAGGATGAGGAACACGACCGAGGGGAGGAGGAGGGCGAACGGGAGGAGCTCCTGACGGCCCCGCCCGCGCGCACTCCCGTTCCTGCCCACGTCAGTCCTCCGCTACGTCGCTACTTGACCTGGCACGGGCCGGTTGACGTGCCGTCCGGTCCCCAGCACTTCGCGTTCGCGTCGGTGATCGCCTTCTGGACCAACGCCCCCTGCTCGGCGAGGACGGTCTTGATGTCCTCGTTCTTCACGACGATGCGGCTGAAGGTGTCGATCATCGCCTTGTTGAAGTCGCCGCCCTTCGCGCCGAGCCCGACCGGGAGCGGCACGACCTTCGCGTCCTTCGCCGTGGCCTGTTTGTCCACCGCGCCGGCCTCGAGCTTGAGGCCGGGATTGAGATCGCTGGGCAGGGCGACCTTGACCACCGGGAAGAAGCTGTTCTCCCTGAGCGTTGCGAGCTGGGTCTCCGGCTTGAGGAGGTAGTCGATCAGCGCCTCCGCGCCCGCCTGGTTCGGCGTGGTCTTCGGCATCGACAGGCCGACCACCACGCTCATGTAATAGCGGCCCTTCGGTCCGGCCGGCGCCGGGACGGCGATGAAGTCGTCGGGCTTCGCCTTCAGGACGTTGATGAGCCGGGCGGCGTGATCGAAGCCGATCCAGACCTCCTCGGATTGCAGGGGTTCCTGGAGGAACGCGTAGGTCGTGCTCTGCGGGTTCGTCACCTTCCAGAGCTCGCGGATCTGGCCCCACATCGCCTCGGCCTCGGGGCTCTTGTAGGTCGTCACCAGGCCGCCGGTGTACGACGGGTAGAAGTAGCCCTGGACCAGCCGGTGCAGCAGGCCGTTGCTCCCGGCGGGGAGCCCGATCATCCGCTTGCCGGTCTTCTCCTGGATGTTCTTGCCCCATTGGATGAGCTGGTCATAGGTGAGCAGGTTCACGTCCGCGCCGGAGGGGAGATACGGGAGCGCCTTCTTGTTCACCGCCATGAAGTAGGTCGCCTGCATCCAGGGCACGTAGACCTGGGTGCTGCCGCCGGCCTTGCCGAGCGACACGAAGTCGGCCGGGATCCCGGCGTCCTTGTACTTGTCCATGACCTTGCCCATGTCTTGGAGGTAGCCCGGTCCGATGAGGCTCCCGAACTGCCCGTTCTCGAGGCCGATGACCCCGACCTGGCCCTGGCCGCCCGCCTTCGACTCGGCGGTGATGCGGTCGAGGATGACGCCCTCGGCGTCGGTGATGAAGTCGACGCCGGCGCCCTTGTAGGCGGCGAGGATCTTGGTCCGCATCGCCTCCTGCTCGGTCGTCGGGGTGAACTGCGTCGAGGCGAAGACGAACGCCTTCCCTGCGGCGGCCGGCGAGCCGCCCGGTGATCCGCTCCCGGGTGCGGCGACACCGCCGCCGGCGGGCGTTCCCTGCGTCGAGCAGGCGCCGAGCACGATGCCGATCGCCAATGGGACCGCGAGAGACCGGATGAGCTTGTACATGCGCGCCACCTCCCAGCCTGACCGCCCGATGCCCGGGCCGCGTGAGCCTACCCCCTGCGGCCGGCGTGCCGCATCACCGGACCCGGACGCCCGGCAGCCCCCCGTTCGGGTGGCTCCCGTCACGGGAGCCCAGGTGGTACGTTCGCCCAGCTGTGAGGGACCTTCCTAACAGGCCGGCAGGCGCCGGCGTTACCTCTGTTGAGCGGGCCGAAGCCGAGGACCGCGCCCTTGCGGTCCAGGCCGCGGGCGGGGATGCCGAGGCCTTCGGAACGCTCTACGACCGCCATGTGGGGGCGGTGTACCGGTACGTGTTCTACCGGGTCCGGAACGAGGCAGAAGCAGAGGACGTGACGAGTGACGTGTTCATGAAGGCCCTCGCGGCGATCTCGCGGTACGAGCCGCGGCAGGCGTTCCTCGCCTGGCTGTACCGGATCGCCCGGAACGCCGTCATCGATCGCGGCCGCCGCCTCGCCAACCGCACCCAGGTGACGTTCGAGGACGCCCTCAGTCACGGCGCCGCCGACCGGATCGTCGATCCGAACGAAGGCCTGCTCGCCGGCTCGGATGCGTCCGCGGTGCGCGCCGCCATCCGGAACCTCACCCCGCTGCAGCAGGAGGTCATCGTCCTTCGCTACGTCGAAGGTCTGGACACCGCCGAGATCTGCCGGATCACCGGCCGCCGTGACGGGACGATCCGAGGGATCGAATTCCGTGCCCTTGGCGCCCTCCGCGGCTTCATCCCGTCGCGGGAGGCGCTCTAGATGCTGCCGCGCCCCCAACCGCGGGAGGCCTTCCGCCGCGAGCTGCGCGGCCGCCTGATGGCCGAGGCCCGGGTGGCGCTCGCGCCGCGCGAGACCGCTTGGACGACGCTACGGCGCACCTGGCTGCGCCCGGCCCTGGCCCTCGGAATGATCACCGTCGTCCTGCTCGGCGGGGGCGGCCTTGCCGCCGCCGGCAGCCTCCCGGGCGACCCGGCCTTCGCGCTGAAGCGCGCCGCCGAGGATGTCCGACTCGCCCTGGCCTCGGACGACAACGCCCGGATCGTGCAGCTCGCGGCGCAGGCCGATCACCGCCTTGCCGAGCTCACCACGGCCGCGACCACGCGCCCCGCCGCGGCCCCGACCGCCTCGGCCGCGTACGCCGAGGCGGTGGTGAAGCTCACCACGGCCATCGAGGCCCTTCGCGCGAAACCCGATGCCGGCGCGACCGCATCTGGCGAGGCCCGCGATGTCGCCGACCGCGCCGGCACGAAGCATCTGGACGTGCTCGACGAGCTGGAGCAGCGCGTTCCCGAACAGGAACGTGGGGCGATCGAGCAGGCGAAGAACGAGGCCGAGAAGCTGCGGCCATCGGATGACCACCGGCCGGCCGCCGCTCCCGGGGCGAGCTCGACGAAGGCGCCCGAGTCGCCCGATCCGACCGGGTCGACCGAGCGGACCCCGTCCCACTCGGCGACCGAGACACCCGAGCCGCGCCAGACCGATGGCGACGAGGACGCCCGTACCCCGGCCCCGACCGCACGGCCGGCCGAGACCCGCCGCCCCACGCCATCGCCGTCCCCGTCGCCCACCGAACACCGCTAGGCACACGACGGTGCGGCGCCGGATCCTCGTCATCGAGGACGATGGGGACACCCGTGAGGTCATGACCGCTGCGCTCGAGGCCGCGGGCTACGCGGTCACCGCGACGGCCGAGGCGTTCGGCAATATCAAGAAGCTCGCTCCGGATCTGGTCATCCTCGACCTGTTCCTGCACGGCGAGGCGCACGGGTGGGAGCAGCTCGACATCCTCACCCTCGATCCAAAGACCCGCGGCATCCCGGTCATCCTCTGCACCGCCGGCCGCAACTCACTCGAGGCGCATCGCCCGAAGCTGCTCGCGATGGACCTGCACGTCCTGGAGAAGCCCTTCGATCTCGCGGCCCTGGAGGCGATCGTCGCGATGGCCCTGGCCGCCGCGCCACGCCAGCCGGACCCCTTCAGCGGGTAGCCGCGGCTGCTCGTGCTGAGGCGAAGTCGGTCTTGCTGAGCAGGGTGAGGCCGAGCACGCCGGCAAGGGCGAGGAGCGTGCCGCCGATCCAGTAGAGCGGGCCGATGCCCAGGTGGTCGACGACGAGGCCGCCGAGCGCGAGCGACGCGAGGCGCATCGTGCTCCAGCTCACATCCAGCAGGGTGAACACGCGCCCGCGGACGGTGTCGGGGATCGCTCCCTGGATGGTGCTGCTGAACACGACCGTCCCGGTCGAGGTGCACAGGCCATAGACGAACAGGATGACGAGCGCGACCGGAAGCGGGGTGAAGACCGCGATGAGCACGTCGCCGACCCCCCGAATGATGTACGGGACGAACAGCCAGCGCGCGCTCCGATAGTCGCGGGCGAACGCGTTCGGGATGATCGGCCCGACGAGCGCACCGACCCCGATCGCGCCGATGAGCCAGGCGAATCCCGCCGGCGGCAGACCGAGCCGACGTTCGGCCAGGACGACGAGCATCGCGCCGGTGGCGCCGACCGCGAACGAGGCGAGGGACTGGACGAGGAGCAGCCGGGAGACGAAGGCGTCGCGCCGGGCGTACGCCAGGCCCTCGCGCGCGTCGGCGAAGAAGGCGCCGAGGCCCCGGCGGGTCGCGCCGGCGAGCTGGCCGGCGTGGGGCGGGATACGGATCGTCGCGATGAGCAGTGCGGAGACCGCGAAGCTCGCGGCGTTGATCCCGAAGGCCGGCCCGGTGCCGACGATCGCGATCGCGCCGCCGGCCACCGCTGCGGCGAGGATCTGCATCAGCCGGCCGGTGGACCAGGACACCGAGTTCGCCGCGAGCCGCAGTTCCTCGCTCGTGAGGGTCGGGATCACCGCGCTGTGCGCGGGATTGAAGAACACGGTGCCGATCGAGAGGCCCGCTGCGACCACGTAGGCATGCCAAACGCCCTGCGGCCAGACGAGCGTGAGCGCGAGTGCCGCGCGGAACAGGTCTGAGCCGATGAGGATCGCGACCCGGCTCGAGCGGTCAATGAGCACGCCCGCGACCGGAGCCAGGAGGAGCACCGACAGGATCTCGATCGCGACCAGGCCGGCGACGGCGAGGCCCTGCCCCGACAGCTGCAGGACCAGGACGACAAGGGCGATGTAATGGAGCGTGTCGCCAAAGCTCGAGGCGAGCCCGGCGAGCCAAAGCCGTGCGAACCGAGGCTCGCGGAGGACCGCCCGATACGACGCGCCGGCGCGCGTCACGGCCGCGATCAACGAAGGTACCCGAGGACGAGCCAGGCGGCGTCGCTGCCGGGAAACCGGACGTCGCTGGCCAGGCGCCGCCAGCCGCGCGCGGCGTAGAAGGCGAGCGCGGCATCCGCGTCGGCGCGGACCGAGAGCACCGCGGCGGGTCGCTCGGTGGCCGCGAGCAGGGTGTCGAGGAGCGTGCGGCCGATGCCCTGCCGCCGGGCCGCTGGCAGCACCGGGAGCTCGGCGATGACGAAGCAGTCGGCGAACCAGCGCCGCCGGACATCGCCATTCACCGCACTCGCCGCGATGTCCCACCACCAATCGCCGGGCCCGCCCTCCCAGCCGTAAGCGAACCCGACCAGCCTCCCGTCCGCGGAGCGCGCGGTGCAGGCACGGAAGCCGGGCTTCCGGACCTGTCGCGCCAGCGATGCGCGGAACGCGGCCAGGTCCGCCGGGCCGGCGGCGGTCGAGGGCGCCCCGAACGCGGCGGCATACAGCTCGACGACCTCGTCGTCGAGCGCGAGGAGGTCGTCCGGCGCGACGGGCAGCACGCGCACCGCGGCGGTCATAGGACGTGCGGGAGCAGCGCCAGGCTCGCGACGGACTCGTGCCGGCCGTCACCGCCACCGGTGCGCGCGACCCGGATCGTACGCAGGCCGCAGGACGCGGCCCAGTCGAGGGCCTCTGGAGAATCGTCGATCACCGCCGCCTCGGCCGGGTCCACGCCGCTGTCGGCGAGGATCGCGGCGTAGTAGTGGGGACCGCTCTTGAACCGGTCGATGAGGTCGACGCCGTAGAGCCGATCGAACAGCTCGCGCAGGCCGATCGCGCGCAGATAGCCGTCGAGCTGGAGCGCTGTCCCACCCGAGGCGGTGTGCAGGGCGATGCCGGAGCGGGCGACATCGCGGATCGCCTGCGCGGCGTCGGGGTAGGCGCTCGCGACGTTCCGGGTGATGTAGCGCTGCGCTGCTTCGACCAGCTCGTCCAGCTCGTCGCGGTCCTCCGGCGACGCGACGCCGATCGCGGCGCACATGCCGCGCAGCCAGCGGCGGTCCTCCGCCTGGAAGAATGCCCGGACGCCAGCGGTCGCGATGCTGATGTGCGCGAGGTAGCGCGCCCAGCTCGTGGGGAAGATCGCGGCGTTCGCGGCCGCCCAGGCGTCCGGCGTGCCGCCGAGGCGCGGCGCGAAGAACTCCCCGACGAGGCGCCGCCACTCGGGTGCGCGGCGCTCGTTGTCATTCAGGACGCCGCCGTCATCGACGAAGAGCACGCGCAGCGGCGGGCGGCTAGCCGGCGCTCTCACGCTCCGCCGGACTGCCCGCGAGGTGCGGCCAGCGGCGCCGCGCCGCCGCGGCGATGCCCGCGGCGTCGAGGCCGAAATGCCTGCGCCAGAGCATCTGCGCGCCGTGGTCGACCCATTCGTCGGGGACGCCGAGGATCTCCAGCTCGACCTTGGCGCCGCGCTCGTCGAACAGCTCGCCGACCGCGGAGCCGAAGCCGCCGGCGGTGACGTGCTCCTCGACGGTGAGCATCCGGGGCGTGCGTGCGGCGAACGTGAGCAGGCGTTCGGCATCGAGCGGCTTGGCGAAGCGAGCGTTCACGACCGCGGCCTGGATCCCCTCGGACGCGAGGGCCTCGGCGGCCTCGAGCGCCGGCCCGACCAGGGTGCCGTACGCGACGATCGTCAGGTCATCGCCCTCGCGAAGCGTCTCCGAGATCCCGATCGGCAGCTCACGCAGCTCGCCATCCAAGGGAACTCCGGTGCCGTTGCCTCGCGGGAAGCGGAAGGCGATCGGACCGTGGCCCGCGGCCGCGTAGCGGACCGCGGTCCAGACCATGTCCCTCAGCTCGGCCTCGTCCTTTGGGGCCATCAGCACCATCCCCGGGAGCGGCCGGAGATAGCCGATGTCGAACAGGCCCTGATGGGTGCGGCCGTCGTCGCCGACGATGCCGGCGCGGTCCAGGGCGAAGACCACCGGTAGCTCCTGGATCGCGACGTCATGGACCACTTGGTCGTAGCCGCGCTGGAGGAACGTCGAGTAGATCGCGACGATCGGGACGATCCCCTGGGTCGCCAGCCCCGCGGCGAAGGTCACCGCATGCTGTTCGCAGATGCCGACGTCGAAGAGCCGGGTGGGGAACTCGGTGAAGAGCGGCGTGAGCCCGGTCCCATCGGGCATCGCGGCGGTGATCGCGACGGCCTTCGGCTCGAGGCGCATCGCCTCGGCGACCGCGCCCGCGAACACCTTCGTGTATTGCGGCGCGCTGGCCTTCGCCGCGCCGGTGGCCGGGACCCCGTGCCACTTCTGGTTGTCCTCTTCGGCCGGGGTGTAGCCGTGGCCCTTCTGGGTGTGGACGTGGACGAAGACCGGCCCCTCGTCGAAGTCGCGGGCCTTCTGGAGGACGCCCTCGACCGCGAACAGGTCATGGCCGTCGACCGGGCCGAAGTAGGTGAACCCGAACTGCTCGAACAGAATGTTCGGCATGAAGATCGCCTTCAGCGAATTGAACAGCCGGCGCCGCGCTTCCTCAGCGAGATCGCCTCCGGGCATGTGCTCCAGGACCGAGCGCGCGACGTGCTTCATCTCGCGGTAGGGCCCAGCGGTCCGTACGGTCTCGAGCATCCGCGACACCGCGCCGACGTTCGGCGCGATGCTCATCCCGTTGTCGTTGAGGATCACGGTCATGCGGGTCTTCATCGCGCCGATGTTGTTCAGCGCCTCCCAGGCCATTCCCGCGGTGAGCGCGCCGTCGCCGATGATCGCGACGACGTGCTCCTTGCCTCCATTGAGGTCACGTGCGACGGCCATGCCCTGGGCCGCGGAGATCGACGTGCCGGCGTGGCCAGCGCCGAACTG
Source organism: Candidatus Limnocylindria bacterium (assembly GCA_036565345.1). Lineage (GTDB taxonomy): Bacteria > Chloroflexota > Limnocylindria > P2-11E > P2-11E > UBA4735. Next base: position 17,396 of record DATCNH010000031.1, read on the forward strand.
GTCGTGCGCGGACTCGGTCCGCGAGAGGAACCCGCTCATCCCTCCGAACTGCCGGAGCGTCGCGAAGTCGTCCTTGCGCCCGGTCAGGAGCTTGTGGACGTAGCCCTGGTGGCCGGTATCCCAGACCAGCTTGTCGCCCGGAGACCGGAAGACCCGGTGCAGGGCCACCGTGAGCTCGGTGGTCCCGAGGCTGGAGGAGATGTGGCCTCCGGTCTTCTGCACCGCGTCGACCGTGAACTCGCGGATCTCGCGGCAGAGCTGCAGGAGCTGCTCGCGCGTCAGTCCACGGAGGTCATCGGGCGCGTTGATACGGTCGAGGAGAGGGGTCACACCGCTAGTCTAAAGCGGTGTTCGATCTCGAACGGCGCAGCGTCGTGGTCACCGGAGGGACCGGAAATCTCGGTCGGGCGGTGGTCTTTGCGTTCCTTGCGGTGAACGCCCACGTCTGCGTTGCGGTGCGCGACCCGCAGAAGGGCGCGGCCCTCCGTGCGGCCCTCGCCGGGCAGGACGCGGCCGAGAACGATCCCCGGCTGCTGCTGATCCCCGCCGATCCGGCCGATCCCGCGGCGATGGCGGGACTGGTGGACCGTGTGATGCGCGCCTGGGGCCGGCTCGACATTCTCGCGAACCTTGCGGGACGGTTCGCCGCCGCGGCGCCGAACGACGTCGACGCGGCGCGGGAGCTCTGGGACGCGAACGTGCGGACCACGCTCGTCGCGACCGAGGCGTGCCTCGGGCCGATGCGCGCGCGGGGCCATGGCCGGATCGTGAGCGTCGCGGCGAATGCCGCGCTGCGAGGGGGGAAGAACGCGGCCGGCTTCGCGATGAGCAAGTCCGCGATCGTGCGGTGGACCGAATCCCTTGCGGCGCAGGTCAAGGCCGAGGGGATCACCGTGAACAGCGTGCTCCCCGGAACGATCGACCATCCGACCAATCGCGCGGCGACGCCGAAGGCCGATCCCGCGTCCTGGGCCACTCCGGCGGAGGTTGCGGCAACGATCCTGTTCCTCTCGAGTGACGAGGCCTCCGGCGTGACCGGCGCCGCGATCCCGATCACCGGCCGCGCGTAGGTCGGCTCGGCTCGGTCAGCCGGCCGCGGGGGCGGTGCGCCGGGCGGACACCTTCCCGGGCTCCCGCGCGGCACCGGCTTCGAGGAGCCGGCCGAGGGCGGCGATCCGGGCGGCGGCCTTTGGCTCGAGCCGGTAGTAGATCCAGGTTCCGCGGCGGGTCCCGGCGATGACGCCCGCCTCGCGCAGGACCTTCAGGTGATGGGACACCGTGGGCTGGCTCACGTCGCAGCCCCCGGTGAGATCGCAGGCACAGATCTCGGCCGTGTCGGCGAGCTGACGGACGATCGCAAGACGCGTCGGCTCGGCGAGAGCCTGGAGGATGCCGATGTCGTCCATCGCTCGATGATATCGACGGCACTCGATATTGACAAGAGTCGATATATTGCGGATGCTGCTCCCATGGCTCTTCCGATCGCGATCATCGGCGCCGGTCCCGTCGGCCTCGCTGCCGCCGCCGAGCTCGTCGCGCGCGACCTCGAGCCGATCGTCCTCGAGTCCGGCGCAACGGCGGGCGCGGCCGTGAAAGCGTGGGGCCACGTACGGGTGTTCTCCCCGTGGCGTTACGACATCGCGCCGGCTGCGCGCGCTCTGCTCGACCGTGAGGGCTGGATCGCGCCCGATCCGGAAGCGTTTCCCACCGGCCACGACCTCGTCGCAAGCTACCTCGCGCCGCTTGCCGCGGTCCCCCAGCTTCGCGACGCGATCCGGACGGGACACCGGGTCCGCGGCGTGACGCGCGAAGGGTTCGACAAGCTGCGGACCGCCGGACGCGACGCTGCGCCATTCGTCCTCGACATCGAGACCGCCGACGGGCCGCGTCGGATCCTCGCCCGGGCGGTCGTCGACGCCTCCGGCACGACCGGGACGCCGAATCCGCTGGGCGCCGGCGGGACCCCCGCGGCGGGTGAGGCCGCAGCGGCCGATCGGATCCGCTACGGCATCCCTGACGTGCTCGGTAGCGAGCGCGACCGCTATGCCGGCCGGCGCATCCTGGTGGCCGGTGCGGGGCATTCGGCCTTCAACGTCCTCATCGATCTCGCCGCGCTCGCCACGGATGCGCCGGGGACCGTGGTCACCTGGGTCGTGCGGCGGGCGTTCGGCGCGATGCGGTACGGTGGGGCGGCGGACGACGGGCTCCCTGCGCGTGGTGCCCTCGGCACCCGGCTGCGCGCGCTCGTGGATGCCGGCGCGATCCGCCAGGTCGTGCTCGGCATCACCGCGGTCCGTCGGGACCGAGCGGGGGTCCATGTGGACGACGGGAGCACCGCGCTCGGCCCTTTCGACGAGATCGTCGCGGTCACCGGTTTCCGGCCGGACCTCGCTCCGCTCCGCGAGCTGCGGATCCGGCTCGACGAGATCCTCGAAGCCCCGCCGGCCCTTGCGCCGCTCATCGATCCGAACCTGCACAGCTGCGGCACCGTGCCGCCGCACGGGGCGGCCGCGCTCGCGCATCCGGAAGCCGGCTTTTACATCGCCGGGATGAAGAGCTACGGCCGCGCGCCGACGTTCCTCATGCTCACCGGCTACGAGCAGGTGCGTTCGATCGTCGCGGCGCTCGCCGGAGATGTGGCCGCCGCCCGGTCGGTCGAGCTCGTGCTCCCGGAGACCGGCGTGTGCGGCGGCAGCTCGGAGGCGAACGGCGGCTGCTGTGAGGCGCCGAGCCCGATCATCTCCGTGGAGTCGCTCTCGCGACCGCGATAGGGCCCGCGCTACAACTGTGGCTCGAGCATCGCCGCCCATTCGGCGTACGCGGCGGCCGAGGGATGCAGGCCGTCCGGCGCGAGCATCGCCGCCTCGGCCTGCCGCCGCATGAGCGGGAAGAGATCGATGTAGCGTCCGCCTGACCGTTCGACCTCCTCCTTCGCGATCAAGTTGAACGCCTCGATCGTTGCGCGCAGCTCGGCCGGCCGGCCGAACGGCGCGGCGGCGGGGGAACGCGACCAGTCGGGCTGGGGGAGCGCGACGAGCGCGCGCGCGGGCACGCCGGCCGCGGCGAGCGCGGCGTAGATGCGCAGCAGCTGCGCGCGATACTCCGTCGCCGACCGGCCGCGCACGATGTCGTTCGCGCCGACGAGCAGAGTGACGAGGGTCGGCTTCAGCGCTTCGGCGAGCGGGAGCTCCCGCGCGATCAGGTCGTCGGTGGTGTAGCCGTTCACCGCCGGGTTCGTCAGCTGGACCAGGCGTCCGGCCGTCTTCCAGCGCGCCACCAGGACCGCGGGGAACGAGCGTTCCGGCGTCCCGCCGGTCCCGATGGTGAACGAGTCACCAAGGGCCAGGTATCGCTCGTCGACCGTCCGCTCCGTCACCGGCCCTCCCTGGCACGCGAGCTGCGCGAGCAGCACGAATAAGAGCGGAATGACCCGCTGTTCTAGTGTTAGCACGCTTCCAGAAAGGGACGGATTTGGCCGACTACGACCTGGCGATCATCGGTGGCGGCCCCGCGGGACTCACCGCCGGACTGTACGCCGCGCGCGCGAACATGAACGCCGTCCTCTTCGAGGCGAAGGACACCGGTGGGGAGATCCTGAACACCGACCTCATCGAGGACTGGCCGGGCGAGGAATCCATCACCGGTCGCGCCCTCGCGGACAAGATGGCGGCGCATGCCCGCAAGTTCGGCTTGAAGATCGAGACCTATCAGCCAGTGAAGAAGATCCGCAGCGAGGGCGATCGAAAGATCATCGAGATGGCCGACGGCAGTACCCATACCGCGTACGCGGTCATCGTCACCGTGGGCGGCGAGCCGGTCAAGCTCGGCGTCCCCGGCGAGGAGCAGTACCACGGCCGCGGGGTGTCCTACTGCGCGGTCTGCGATGGCGCCTTCTTCAAGGGCGTCGACCTGGCGGTGGTCGGCGGCGGCGATTCGGCGTTCCAGGAGGGCCTGTTCCTCACTCGCTTCGCCAAGAAGCTCTATGTCGTCCACCGCCGGAACGAGTACCGCGCCCAGGGGATCCTTCAGGACCGGCTCCTCGGCATGGAGCAGGTCCAGCCGGTGACCCCCGCGACGATCACCGAGATCGGCGGGAACGGCGACGTGAAATGGATCGACGTGGAGCGCGACGGCAAGAAGGAGCGTATCGACGTCGAGGGGGTGTTCATCTTCGTCGGATTCAAGCCGGTCGGTCGGCACCTGTTCGACGAGCACATCGACCACGACCAGGACGACTACCTCCTCACCGACCAGTACATGCGCACGAACATCCCCGGGATCTACGCCTGTGGCGACACGCGCGCGCAGCTCGCGAAGCAGATCACCACGGCGGTGGGCGACGCGACGACCGCGGTCATTCACGCCGAGCGCTACATCGAAGAGCTCAAGCACGCCCGCACGTCGTTCCCCGAGGCCAAGAGCGAGGCGCTCGAGGCATCGGTGGAGCGCATGCGCCCGGCGCGGTACCTCGCCGGCCAGACCATCGTCCGCGAGGGCGAGCTCTCCGACGCGCTCTACATCCTCACCCGGGGCACGGTCAGCGTGTTCCGTCGCGACCCGGCCGGCGCCGAGGTCGAGATCAACGCTCTCGGCCCGGGCGACTTCTTCGGCGAGATCGGCCTGCTTACCGGCGGGGAGCGGGGTGCGACGGTGCGCGCGACCTCGCCGGTCGAGCTCCTTGTCCTGGATCGCGACGGATTCAGGGCCCTCGTCGAGGGATCCCAGGCGACCAGCGAGCACGTCAACGCGCTCATGGCGACCCGCGTCGCCGACGCCACCGCACGCGCCGGACGGTAGTCCCGGCCGGTCAGGCCGTCAGGGCTTGCGCGCCTCGCACTTGGCCGCGGCCTGCCGCAGCGCGCTCGAGAGGAGCGGAAGGTCGTAGGGCTTGCGGAGCACGCCCACCACACCGGAGAGCTCCACGCCGTCGGCGAGCGGTCGACCGGACACGATGAGGATCGGGATGTCCCGGGTATCGGGGTTCGTCTTCAGCAGCCGCAGGAGCTCATAGCCGTCGATCGTCGGTAGGCCGAGATCGAGCATGATGAGATCCGGCGGGACATCCGCCTCCACCACCGCCATCGCCTCGATCCCGTCGCGCGCGATGATTGGCTCATGTCCCTCCTCGCGCAGGAACCGCTCGTAGAAATGCCGGGTGTCCGGATCGTCCTCGACCGCCAGCACTCGCATCGTTATTGCGTCTGGCTGCAACCGTCGTGCCAGGGCGCTCGCGGCCGGCGGCGGGATCATCGGCGAGACGCGGCTCCGACGAGCGCCGGAGGGCCGAGCGGGAAGGGCGGGGCCAGCCGCTTCACGTAGCCCACCAGGTCGTTCAGATCGAACGGCTTCTTCACGTACATCGCGATGCCCCGGCTGCGCAGCTCGTCGGCGTGCTCTCGCATCGTCGCCGTCTCGAAGATCACCGGGACGTGGCAGTGGCGGGGATCCTGGCGGAGCCGGTCGTACAGCTCGACCCCGGACATGCCAGGCAGCTGCAGATCCAGGACGATGAGGTCCGCCGGTATGGACTCGAGGGTCTCCAGCGCAGCGGCCGCCGACCCGACCCGCACCGCGGTGTAGCCCGCCTCATCGTTGAGCGCGGCGACGACGACGTCGCCGATCGGCTTGTCATCCTCGACGACGAGCACCACCCGTTTCCGGTGGTGCTCGCGCCGCTCGCTCGCTCGCTTCGTACGCAGGCTCGTCGCGCCGCTGGTCATCTGATCTTGCCCCTCATCGCTGCACGTCCGTTCGGATGACCAACGCGGCCATCGCCAACAGGGCCTCCGCACGGTTCGGGCCGCAGCGGCCCACGTGACCGATCCGTTACCGTGCCGTGGCCGCTTCGCCGCGTGCGGTCGGCCCCGCGGTCCGTCAGCGAGCGTCGGTCAGTTGCTCGCCGGGTGCTCCGGGCCACCGGGCTTGCGTCGGCCCCGCCCGCCGCGGCGGCCGCGGGTGCGCCGCTTCGAGGGCGCGACGGTCAGCGTGCCGCCGCCGGGGGCCAGGGCGAGACCATCGTCGGTCGCGGAGCCGTCGTCGAGCCTGTCCTCCGGCTCGAGTGCGTGGGCCTCAAGGGCGTCCGCGGCGTCGTGCGCGACCTCGGCGGCGGCTGGCCGCCCCGGCCGCCCACCGGTGTCCTGGTCGTCGCCGGAGAGGGCGCTGAATCTCCCGAGGATGGTCGTCACCTGCCCGTTCGAGCGATCGATGACGTATCCGGCCTTGCGGCCGTGATCCTCGGTCCGCATCACCCCCGATTCGACCGCGCGGCGCAGATTCGATTCGAGCGCATCGCCCTCGACCCGCGAGAGGAGCTCGCTGAAAAGGGCGTTATTGACCCAGTCGATCTTTTCGCCATTACCCTTCGTCGATCCCACGAAGCTGAACAGGTGGACGATGGACGCGGACGCCTGCCGCGCGTAGCGGACGAGCGGGTGCTCGTCCACGAGCCAGCACATCGTGATCTGGCGACCATCGCGCGCGACCTGCTCGGTCGCGATGGCGCCACGCTCTTCGGCGATATTGAACAGGGTCTCGAGCAGGAGGCGCCGTTGGGTGCGGCCCTTCGCGAGCCCTCCCGGCTGGTCGGCGCGCGACAGCGGGTCGAGGACCGCCTCGACCGCGGGGATCCGGCGGGTGTCCCGGCTGGTGACCGAGTCGATGCGCCGCAGGACCCGGACGAGGTGGAAGACCGTCTCGGCGACCAGTGGCGAGCTGAAGTTCGGTGCGAGGAGCTGCTTCGAGGCGAGCCGTGTCCGCGCGGCCTGCACCGCGCGGACGTGCTGCTGGTCGACGGATGCGTCGATACGCTGCTCGAGGACGGTCGACGCCTCCTGCTCGGACAGCGGGACGACGCTGCGGACGAAGTCGCCGCGCGGCATGTCGTCGGCCCGGAGGGCGACCAGCTGATCCAGGAGGAGCACGACCAGACGCCGCTGCTCCTTCTCCGATTCGGGCGTCCCGGTAGGGACCACCGCCGGAACGACCGGCGCGACCCGGGGGGCGGCGCTGCCGCCACCACCGCGTCCGCGGCCGCCACGGGTGCCGCGGGTGCGCGCCGGGCGGGCACCGCCGAGGGACCCGTTGCCGGCGTGGAGGGGCTGCTTGTCAGCCTGGGTGTCGTCGGTCCGCAGCTGCCCGGTCCGGATCCAGCGGGCTTCGGGGATGAGGTCCTCGAGGAGGAACACGTCGTCACGTAGATAGGGAGATTCGCGGAGCTCGTTCGCCAGCGACTTGTCGCCGGCGACGAGGTAGACGTTCTTGTCCTCGTCCTTCAGCGCCTTGCAGAGGGCGTTGAGATCGCGGTCTCCCGAGACGATGAACCAGACCTGGATCTCGGGCCGGTCCTTGTACAGGAGCTTCATCGTGCGGGTGATGAGGATCGCGTCCGAGCGGCCCTTCAGGAGCCGCCCGCTCATCCGCTGGGCGACCGCGACCGGCTCGATGCCGGTGAACTCGAGGGCCATGAGCAGGGTCTCGTCCTGGTTGGCGACCTCCGAGCCGAAGATCGCCTGCTTGACCCGGACCGGGCCGAACTCGGCGGCCTTCTGCAGGATCGCCTGAAGGATCGAGAGCGAGGAGGGAAGGGGACCGTCGGTGTGCTGGCGCAGGGTGTAGTAGACGTTCTCCCAGTCGATGAGGAGGGCGACGTCGGGCAAGGTGTTTCTCCGATGTTGGCGCGCGTGCCGCCCGACCCATTCGTGGACCCGCTCCGTAGCTCCCTCACCCGTCCTATCCCGCTGGGACACAACGTGTGTGAGCGCTTCTCACGAACGATTCGGCTCAGAACGCGCGCCGGTTGTTTTGTGCAGTGTAGCGGCTAGCCTCTCGCCCATGCCCGACCTCCTCTCCGACGCCGTCGCCTGGGCCGCCGGCCGGGGCGCCGCCTACGCCGATGCTCGTGCCGTCGAGCGCGAGACCGAGGACTTCGCGATGAAGGACGGCGCGCTCGACAACGTCCACCGGAAGAGCGACCGCGGGATCGGGGTCCGGGTCCTTGCCGGCGGATCGTGGGGCTTTGCCGCGTCGGATCGCATCGGATCGGAGGCTGCGGTGCGCGCCTTGTTCGACGAGGCGTTCCGCCGGGCCGAGGCCGCGCGGTCGGTCCAGCGGCGCCCGGTCGTCCTCGCGCCGCAGTCGCCACAGCGCGGGACCTACCTCACCCCGCTCCGCGAGGATCCGTTCGCCGTGCCGCTCGAGCGGCGGATCGCCACGCTGGGGGCGATCGACGCGGCGCTCCGCGGTCCGAATGTCCGGGTCCGCCGGTCGTCGCTCGCGGCGTTCCGCACCCGCAAGCGCCTGGTGACGAGCGACGGGACCGACGTGTCGCAGGAGGTCGTCGAGTGCGGCGGCGGCCTCAACGTGACCGCGGTGAAGGCCGGTCGCCAGCCCGCGACCCGGAACGACATGCGCAACGTGCGCCAGGCGGGATGGGAGTTCATCGAGCAGTCCGACTTCGAGCGGCGGGCGGCGCGCTTCCGCGACGACGTCGAGGCGATCCTCGACGCGCCCCCCGCGACCGAGCGGCCGACGACGTTGCTCATCGACCAGAGCTTCCTCGCGCTCCTGGTGCACGAGTCCTGCGGCCATCCGACCGAGTCCGACCGCGTGCTCGAGCACGAGGTCGCCTTTGCCGGTACGACGTTCCTCTGGCCGGAGGACCGCGGAACGCTCCGGTACGGCTCGGACCAGGTGAGCATGACCGCCGACGCGACGATCGCCGGCGGCATGGGAACGTTCGGCTGGGACGACGACGGCGTTCCGGCGACCCGAACGCCGCTGGTGGAGCGGGGCATCTTCACCGGCTACCTCTCCTCGCGCGAGACCGCCGGAGCGCTCGGGATCCCGGCGAGCGGTGGCTGTGCACGGGCGGAGGGCTGGCAGCACTTCCCGATCGTGCGGATGGTGAACGTCTCGCTCGAGCCGGGTCCCCATGCCTACGGGGATCTCCTTGCCGGCATCGACGATGGACTGCTGCTCGAATCGCCGGCCTCGTACTCGCTCGACGACAAGCGGCAGAACTTCCACTTCTCGGCGCAGGTCGCGCGCGTCATCCGTAACGGCGCGATCGAGGGCCATGTCCGCGGCGTCGGCTTCCAGTCGCTCACCCCGCGCTTCTGGGGCGCCTGCGACGGCGTCGCCGACGACTGGGAGCTCCACGGCTTCACGAGCTGCGCCAAGGGCGAGCCGCTCCAGGCGATGCGGGTCGGCCACGGGGCGGCCCACGCCCGGTTCCGCGACCTGGCGATCGAGGTCCGGGCCTGAGCCACTCGACCGGCGTGCTCGGTGCCGACGCGCTCCAGGCCCCGCTCCACGCCGCGCTGGCAACGCCCGAGGGCGACGGCGCGGAGCTCTGGGTCCATCGCCGGCGGGCGGCGATCACCCGGTACGCCGACGGCGGGATCCATCAGAATGCGCTCTCCGACGACCTCACGGTCCGCGCGACGGTGGCCGTCGACGGCCGGGTGGGCTCCGCGAGCGGCAACGCGCTCACCCCGGGTGGCCTCCGCCTGCTCCTCGAGGACGCCGCCGCGCTCGCGCGCCTGGGGCCCCCAAATGTAGGCTGGCCAGGTTTCGCTCCACCGGCCAAGCACACCGCGCCGCACGCGTTCGACGCGGCGACCGTGGCGACCGCGGCCGGCGCGCAGGCCGACGCGATCGCCGCGATCGCCGTCGCGGCGGAGCGCCGCGGATTCCGCGCGGCAGGGACCCACGCCGTCGATCTCACCGAGGACGCCGTGGCGAACACGAACGGTCTCGCCGCCTACGCGCCGGCGACGGTGGCCTACCTGCGCGCGCTGATCCAGGGGCCGCACGGCGGTTCGGGCTATGCCGACGATCTCGGCGCGCGCCTGAGCGACCTGGACCCGGAGAGGATCGCGGCGCGCGCCATCGACAAGTGCGCGCTGGACCGCGACCGGAGGCAGCTGCCGCCCGGGGACTACGAGGCGGTGTTCGAGGAGGACGCGGTCGCCGAGATCCTGCGGATCATGTCGATCACCGGGTGCAGCGCCCAGGCCGTCGCGGAGGGACGCTCGTTCATGAGCGGCGCCGTCGGCGACTCCGTGACCGGCCCGCGATTCACGCTCCACGACGATGCGCTCGATCGGCGTCAGCTCGGCGTGCCGTTCGATCCCGAGGGGACACCGAAGCGCCGCGTCGCGCTGGTCGAGGCCGGCGTCGCGCGCGGACCGGTCTACGACCGCCGGGGCGCGAAGGCCGCCGGCGCGGAGTCCACCGGCCACGCCGCCGACCCGGAGCGCTACGGACGGGCTGCGCACGCCGGCACGCTCGTGATGCAGGGCGGGGACGCGACCCGCGACGAGCTCATCGGGGCGGTGACCCGGGGCATCCTCATCACCCGCTTCCACTACACGAACACACCCGACCCCAAGCGGGCGACGATGACCGGCACGACCCGTGACGGCACGTTCCTCATCGAGGACGGGAAGATCGTCGCGGCGCTCGCCAACGTCCGCTACACCATGAGCGCGCTCGAGCTCTTCGCCGGCATCGATCTCCTGGGCCCGCAGCGCCTGGTGCGGGACTGGTGGAGCTCGAACGGGATGGGCAGCATCGTCTGCCTCGCCCCGGCGATGAAGGTCGCCCGCGCCACTATCACGGGCTCAAGCCCTGTTTGATCGGCTGCCATGACGCCGTGTCCATCGTGCGGGGCAGCCCTGGACCAGACGCTCGCCTGCGGGGGGTGCGGGTCGCGGTTCAGCCTGGTCGCAGCGAGCACGCCAGGCGATCCGGTCGCGCGACTGCTCGCCTCGCTCGGGGCGGCGGGGACCGAGGGCGAGCGCGGGCGCATCCGCAGCGATCTCTCTCGCGTCCTTGCCGAGCACGGGCGGGACGACCTGCTCCTGGCGGTGTGGGCCGATATCGAAGGCCCCGAGGCCGACCTCTGGCGCGGCGCTTCGGCGGTGATCGCCCAGCCGGGCACGGCGACCGACGGGGTGGCTCCCCTGGAGCGCGCGCTCGCGGCGTTCCTCGCCGCGGGCCGCAGGGACCTCGTCGCGGTCGCCCGGGCGTACCTCGTTCAGGCCTACGGCGCCGCGCGCCGGATCGCCGACGCCGAGCAGATCGGCGATGCCGCACTCGTCGCGGCGATCGAGGAGCGCGACGCCGTCGCGGTCGTGCGATCCGCGGCGAGCCGGCACGCGGCGATCGCCTATGACGTCCGTCACGACTATCGGGCGGCGTCGCGGGGGCTCGCGGAGGTGGTCGACATGCTCCAAGCCTGGGCGCCGGCGCATGCCGCCGTCCTCGCGGGCACCCGTGCCCGCCTGGTGCTGCTGAGCGATCCTGCCGAGGCCCGGCGGATCGTTGCCGCGCTTCCGCCGCCCGACGCAGCGACCACGGCTCAGCGCCAGGCCCAGGAGATCCGCGCCGCCGCGGTGCACGCGGTCCTGCAGCAGGACGAATCCGCGCTGGAGGCCGCGCTGGGGGAGCTCGGCCGAGTGCCCGCCGGTTCGGCTCGGACCGAGGTGCCCCTCTGGAGTGCCCTCCGCCGGGCGGAGCTCGCCATCATCCTCGGAGATCCGGACCGTGCGCTCGCGGAGGCCGGGCGGGCGATGCCGCCGCCCTGGCACCGCGCCTGCCCGCTCCGGACCGAGGCGCGCTGGCTCCGGGCCGAGGCGCACGCCCGGCGGCTCTCCGAGCACGCGACCGAACGCCGCCGCCGGGCCGCGGCCCGCGCGATGCGGCGGGCCGAATGGTTCCGCGACCGCGAGATCGGCTGGCGCGAGATGCGCTGGCGGCTCCTCGCCGGCGAGCTCCTGCGCAGCGTCCGCGAGCGCCGTGAGGCGGTCCGCGAGCTCTCCCGCGCCCGCGCGCTGGCCGAGCGGCTCGGCCTGGATCGCGCGCGCGAAGGGATCGAGGCGCATCTGCGGGCCCTCGGCCAGGCCGGCCGGCCGGGACCGGATGGCCACGTGCCGGTGGCGGCGGGCCTGGCTGCCCTCACGCCGCGCGAGCGCGAGATCGCCGCCCGGATCGCGCGTGGCGCGACGAACGGTGACATCGCACGCGTCCTCACCCTTGCCGAGTCGACGGTCGCGCGCCACGTCAGCAACATCCTCCTCAAGCTCGACCTCCCGAACCGCCGCGCCCTCGCCGAGCGGGTCCACGCCAGCTCCGACCTACATACATCCTGAGGAAGTCGGGGTACCGCCGCGGGGCCAGAGTGTCGGCAGCATCCGGATCTGGGAGGAACCACCATGCGCATGCCACGATCCCTGCAGTACGCGCTCCGCGCGACCCCGGCCTTGGCGGTCGCCCTCGTAGTGGCCTGCGGCGGCGGCGCCGCCCCGGTCACGGTGAGCTCACCGACCAGCGCCCCGGCGACCTCCGCACCGGCAACCACCGCTCCGGCCACCACCGCGCCGGCGAGCCCGAGCCCCAGCGCGACCACGGCCCCGCCGCAGGCCGGCGTCGGCGCGGCGAGCGTCAAGCTCTCGGAGAGCAAGCAGACCGCCGCCGCCGCGCCGGTCCACGTCGGCTTCATCGGCGACGAGCCGCTCCCCGCGGGGACCTACGTCGAAACGCTCAATCTGGTCACCCTGCAGCCCGGCGGACGGACGATCTCGCACAAGCATGGCGGCCTCGAGGTCGTCCTGGTGACCGAGGGCTCGGTCGAGGTGCGCCTCCCCGGCGGCGCGAAGACGACGCTCAATGCCGGCCAGACCGCCAAGGTCCCTGCGAACACCGCGGTCCAGGCGGCGAACGCCGGCACCGGCGTCGCCAAATTCCTCGCCTTCTTCATGACCGCGGACGGGCAGCCCTTCCAAACGAACCTCGACGCAGTTCCTTGATCGCTTGATCCCTGCTTCCTTCGCTGCCGCTGCGCGGCTGCTCCGGTCGCGGGGGCCGGTGGGGCACGGTCCGGGCGGAGCCTGGTCCGGGCCCGCGGTGCGCTGATCGAGCGTTCCGCCGGCACGGCGCCAAGCA
>DATCNH010000032.1:0-15326 GCA_036565345.1 Candidatus Limnocylindria bacterium
CTCGACGAGCAGGCGGACGACCTCGGCACCGGTGCGGACCTCGCCCCCATGCTCGACCACGATCTTCGCGAGGGCGTCGGGGAGCGCGGCCGAGCCGCCCTCGGCGGTGGTCCAGCTGAATGCCTGCCGACCGGCGGGCAGCGAGAGCGCGTTCAGGCCGGTGCCGGGCTGATCCACGTTCGCCATCGTCATGAACGACAGCCAGAGGAAGAAGGTCCGCACATGCTCGTCGCTGAAACGCTCGCGGACGATGTCGAGCGAGCTCGCGTCGCGCCAGCGGACCGCCTCTACGCCGGGCGCCGTCGCTTCGAGCTCGGCGACGGCGGCGCTCGGCGAGGTCGTGGCGGAGTAGCGGGACCGGCTGTGCGCGGCCTTGATCGCGTCCCAGTCGTCGAGCAGCTGCTCGTACGCGCGCGCGTCGCCCGCGCTGAACCGCGCGATCTCGCGGACCGTCGCCGCCCGGTCGCGGAACATCGTGATGCTGCCCCCATCGAGGAACGGCATGACCGCAGCCGGCTCGGGGAACAGGTAACGGAGCCCATGGCTCCCCAGCGCGAGCTCATCATTGCAGCGTCCGGTGGCCTCAGCGGCGGCCGATGAGGAACCAGGTCTCCATCGGGCCGCGGCCCTTCACCTCGATCGGGCCGCGCGGCTCGAGGACGAAGTCGTCCCTCAGCAGCGCCTTCGTGTCCGGTCCGATCTGGATCCGGCCGGGCACCCCGGTCGACTCCATCCGGCTCGCGAGGTTCACCGCATCGCCCCAGATGTCGAAGACGAACTTGCTCGTCCCGATGACGCCGCCAACGACCGGACCGGAATTGAGACCGATGCGGAACTCGAGGCAGCGGCCGTCCTGCAGCTGTCGCTCCCGAACATGGTCGAGCATGTCGAGGGCCATGAGCGCGGCGTAGCGGGCGTGATCCGCGACTCCCTGCGGCACGCCGGCCACACCCATCCAGTTGTCGCCGATCGTCCGGATCTTCTCGACGCCATGACGGAGCGCGAGCATATCGAAGTGCGCGACGTAGCCATCCAGCAATGCGACCATCTCGCGCGGTGCGAGCTCCCGTGTGAGCGGGGTCGAATTCACGACATCCGCGAACAGGATCGTCGCCTCGTCGTAGGCATCAGCGATGATCCCCGGGCCGTCTTTCAGACGATCAGCGATCGCCCTTGGCAGCACATTCAGCAGCAAGGTCTCGGAGCGTGCGCGTTCGCGGTCGAGCTGATGCACGAACGTGGCAAGCAGGCCGAACACGATCGATGACACGATCGAGATGTTCAGGACGAAAAAGAGCGTCACCAGCCAAGCCGGCAGCGCGTTGTCCGGGCGGGTGCCGATGAATGGCGACAGGGCGACGAGTACGACGAACAGCGCGAACCAGCGCGCCGCGTTCCGGACATCGTGGAACACGAGCGCGCCGAACGGGCAGAGGAGCGACCAGAGGATGACGGCGCTTGCCGGAACGAAGCCGCCGAGGGCGAGCTGGAGCAGGAATGGGAGGACGAGGATGAAGAGCAGCTGAAGCGCGCGGAAGATCTCGAAGCGCCGCGTGCGCGCGAACGCCGCGATGTTGACCGCCGAGAAGACGCTGTACCAAAGCGGGATCGCCCCGGCGACCGGCTCGCCGAACGCGACATACATGAGGCCCCAGATGACGCCTGCGGGGGCGAAGATGAGCCCTGCCGAGATGACGAGATAGCGCTTCTTGCGCCGAAGAACATCGCCGTCAGCCGGGTCGGCGCCGATCCGGCCGATCCGACCGATCCGCTCGAGCACGTCCAGAGGTCTAGGCACGAGGCGATTCTCTCGCAATCGCGGCCAGGTGGGGAGCGTGACCGTAACGATTGCCGGACGGGCTTAGGGCACGATGTCAGCGGCTCGGGCCCCAATGGGGGCCGGCTGGAGAGTGCCCATGAGCAGCCGCGGTGCGATCTGGCTCTCGCGTTCGGCGCTGGCCCTTGGCGCGACGTTCATTGCGCTCGCCCTGCTGCTGCTCCGCTCGGGAGAACAGGGCGTCGGCGATCCATGGAGCGAGATCGCGCTCCCGCTGGTGGCGGCATCGTCCTTCTCCTTCATGGGGACGCTCATCACTTCTTGGCATTCGGCGAATGCGATCGGATGGATCTTCTCCTTCATGGGTCTTGAGCTGTCTCTGAGCGGTGCGGCCAAGGGCTATGCCGAAGCGGTCGTCGGCGACGCGGCGAAGATCCCGTGGGGAACGCTCGCGGCGTGGTACACCTCATGGGATTGGTTCTTCTTCATCGTGCCGGCGATCGTCCTGCTTCCGCTCCTGTATCCGACCGGCCGGCCCGTCACCCCGCGGTGGGGCAGGCTCCTCTGGATCGTCGCCCCCGCGGCGCTCCTCGGGATCATCGGCGCGGCCCTCCATCCCGGGCCGCTCGGTGCGCCCGGGTATGACCAGAATCCGTTCGTTCCCGCTTCGTCCGGCTTTCCGGCAGAGCTGGTCTTCCGGATCGGGATGGTCGGGGTGCTCTGCTGCATGGTCGGTGCGATCGCCTCGCTGGTCGTGCGGCTGCGCCGGGCGCGCGGAGTCGAGCGCCAACAGCTGCTGTCGTTCCTCCTCGTCGCCGGACTGCTTCCGCTGACGATGGCCCCCGCGCTGTTCGGGTGGGAGCCTGCGCAGAAGCTCTTCATCATCGTGATCGCGGCGCTCCCCTTCGCCACCGGGTTCGCGATCCTTCGCCAGGGCCTTTACGACATCGACGTCATCATCAACCGCACGCTCGTCTACGGTGGCGCGAGCGCGGTGCTGGCGGTCGTCTATGTCGGGACGATCGCCCTGTTGGAGTTGGTCCTTGCTCCCCTCACAGCCGGATCGGAGCTCGCGGTCGCCGGATCGACGCTCGCGGTGGCCAGTGCGTTCCAGCCGGTCCGTCGACGGATCCAGGTCGCCGTGGATCGACGCTTCTACCGGGAGAAGTACGACGCCGGCCGGACCGTCGACCAGTTCGGCTCCCGGCTCCGCGATCAGGTGGATCTTCCGGCGCTGGAACGGGAGCTGCTCGCCGTCGTGAGTGATACCGTCCAGCCCGCACAGGCGAGCCTATGGCTGCGGAGTAACGTGAAGTAGCGGCTAGACTCGCGGCCGGATGCGGCCGTTCACCTATCGCGAGATCACCCTGCACGGCGCGCTGCGCGAGGTCGCCCGCGCGGTGGGTGCCAAGTCGGCCTTGGTCGGGGGCGGGCGAACGATGAGCTACGCCGAACTCGATGCGTCCAGCGACCGGCTCGCCGGAGCGCTCATCCGGCGCGGCGTCGCTCCCGGCGACCGCGTCACGGTCTTCATGCCCAATTCGGTCGAGTTCGTGGTCGCGTTCTATGCCGTCCTCAAGGCGGGCGGCGTCGTCAACCCAATCAACGCGCAGTCGAAGGAGCGCGAGGTCCGCTACCAGGTCCAGGACTCCGGGGCCAAGGTCGTTCTTTATCACGAGGCGCTCGCGTCGGCCGTGGACCTCGCCCGCCCGGGCCTTCCGGGGGTCCGATTCGCGGCCACCGGCATGGACGCGCCGGCCGGGGTCGAGCGGTTCGACGATCTTGTTGCCGAGGCGGATGCGTCGCCGGCCGAGCGGGTGGGCCTCGATGATCTCGCGGCATTGCCATACACGAGCGGGACGACCGGTTTCCCCAAAGGCGTCATGCTCACGCACCGCAACCTCACCGCGAATCAGCAGCAGTTCTTCGCCGCGGTGGACGTTCGCCGCGACGACGTGTTCCTCAATGTGCTGCCGTATTTCCACATCTACGCGATGAACCTGCTCATGGCCGGCGCGATCAGCCTCGGAGCGACCCAGATCGTGATGGCCCGGTTCGACATGGTCGAGTACCTCACGCTCATCGAGCGGCACCGGGCGACGGTGTGTTTCATCGTGCCGCCGCTCGTGCTCGGCCTCGCGGCGCACCCGGAGGTCGACAAGCACGATCTCGCCTCGGTGCGCTTTTTCTTCAGCGGCGCGGCGCCGCTGGCGCCCGAGCCGGCCCGCACGCTCACCGCGCGTACCGGCATCCGGGTGATCCAGGGCTATGGCCTGACCGAGACCTCGCCGGTGACCCATGCGAACCCGCTCGACGATGCGGTGCTCGAGTCGATCGGTCCGGCGATCGTCGGGACCGAGGATCGGATCGTCGACCTGGAGACCGGCGCGCGGGACCTTCCGGTCGGCGAGGCCGGCGAGCTCGCCGTGCGCGGTCCACAGGTCATGACCGGGTATTGGCACAAGCCCGACGACACCGCGGCGGTCCTGCGGGACGGGTGGTTCTTCACCGGCGACGTGGCGAGGAAAGACGAGCGGGGCTACGTCTTCGTCGTCGATCGGAAGAAGGAGTTCATCAAGTACAAGGGCTTCGGCGTGGGGCCGGCGGAAGTGGAGGCGGTGCTCTGCGAGCATCCGGCGATCGCCGATGCCGGGGTGATCGGCAAGCCGGACGCTGAGGCGGGGGAGATCCCGAAAGCGTTCGTCCAGCTCCGGCCGGGCGCCGCGGCGACCGCCGATGACATCATCGCCTTCGTGAAGGAACGCCTCGCCGACTACAAGCGCGTCCGCGAGGTCGAGTTCGTCGACAAGGTCCCCCGCACCGCCTCGGGCAAGATCCTGCGGCGCGAGCTCGCCGAGCGCGAGAAGGCCCGGAAGAGCGACCCCGCGTAGCTCCCAGAATGGGGGAGTGCTTCGGTCTCGCACGACCCCCCGGCGGCTCGTGATCGGCCTGCTGGCCGGAGCGGTCGTCGCCGCCTGCGGGGGCACACCCGACCGGGTCGCCGACCTGCCGGAGGCGCAGCCACCGATCGTCTTCGTCCACGGCAACGGGGACTCCTCGGCCCTCTGGATGACGACGATCTGGCGCTTCGAGTCGAACGGCTATCCGCGGGACCGCCTGTTTGCCCTGGATCTGGTCCCGCCCACCGCACGCGACAACGATGCGGTCGCCCAGGCGAACCGCAGCAGCACGACGGAGGTCCGCGATCAGCTGGCGGCGAAGGTGGACGAGATCCTTGCCCAGACCAGGGCTCCCAAGGTGGCGCTCGTCGCGAACTCGCGCGGGGCCAACACCGTGCGCAACTATCTGAAGAACGGCGGCGGCGCCGCCAAGGTCGGCTGGGCCCTGCTCGGCGGCGGCGTGAACCACGGCGTGTTCTCGACGCCCGGGGGCGCCAACAGCGAGTTCAACGGAGCATCCGCGTTCATGAAGCAGCTGAACGACGGCGCCGAAGTCGTTCCCGGGGTGAAGTACCTCACGATCCGCAGCGACAAGCTGGACAAGTACGCGCAGCCGGCCGCGGGCAACGGCTACGAGAGCCCCGCGCTCCAAGGTGCCACGAACATCGTGCTCGACGGGGTCGATCATCGCGAGACCTCGTTCAGCGCACGCGCCTTCGCGGGGATGTACCGGTTCCTCACCGGGAAGACCGGGACGACCGCGATCGCGCCGGAGGACGATCCGCAGCTCACCGGGTACGTCGGCGGCTATGAGGACCGGGCCCCGACCAACCGGGGCGTCGCCGGGGTCAGGGTCACCATCTACGCGGTCGACGGAGGAACCGGCGCGCGTACCGGTCCCGCCGTGCTCACGACCACGACCGGCGCGGACGGGAGCTGGGGCACCTTGCGAGCGAAGCCGAACGCGTTCTACGAGTTCGTCGTCGCGGCGCCCGGCCTGCCGGTGCGTCACGTGTTCCGCTCGCCGTTCCCGCGCTCGAGCGCCTATGTGGGCCTGCGGCTCTTCGAGGATGCGCCCGCGCCCGCCGGCCGGGGGCTCATCATCTTCACGCGCCCGCGCGGCTATGTTGCCGACGGGCGCGACCAGCATTCCCTCGACGGCAGGCCGGTCCCCGGCGTCCCCTCCGGTGTCCCGACGGCCTCGAGCTTTCGGGTGGAGACGGCCGCGTACGACCGCGGGATCCCGGCCTCACTGAATGGCGAGCGCCTGACCGTGCGGGCCTTTCCCGGTGAGATCGTCTACGCCGAGTTCCATTACTAGGGCTCGTCGGGGACCGGGCCGCTGCGGCCGTTCTGGCCGCTCGGGCCGCTCTGGTCGATTCGGCCGATCCGGCTCCAGCGGTAGCGGTGCTCGGGGCGACCGGTCTTGCCGTAGCGCATCGAGACCTCGACCAGCCCGGAACGACCAAGGCGGTCCAGATAACGGCGGGAGGTCACCCGACTGACGCCCGTACGCGCGGCCACCTCTTCGGCCGACAGGTCGTCCTCCGTCTCGCGGAGCGTCCGCGCGACGAGGGCGAAGGTCGCCGGCGAGAGCCCCTTCGGCAGCCCCGGCGATGACGATCCGACGCGCAGGGCGGCGAGGACCTCGTCGATGTCGGCCTGATCGACCTCTCGCACCTGCCGCAGGCGAGACCGCAGGGCGGCGTAGCTCTCGAGCTTCTCGCGGAAGGTGTTGAACTGGAATGGCTTCACGAGGTAATGAATGACGCCGCCCTGGAGCGCCGAGCGCAGCGTATCCACGTCATTCGCCGCGGTGATCGCGATCACGTCGACCGGCGGCCGTCCCGTTGAGTGCAGCTCGCGCAGCACCTCCAGGCCCGAGCGGTCCGGTAGGTAGATGTCGAGGAGCACGAGGTCCGGCGCATCGCGCTCGGTCCGTGCGAGCGCATCGCCCGCGGTGTGCGCGACCCCGACGACCGAGAACGACGGCAATCGCTCGATGAACTCGCGGTGGATCTTCGCCACGCGGAAGTCATCGTCGACGATCAGGGTCCGGATCGGGCCGTCGCCCGCAGCGTCGCTCACGGCACCGCGGGAATGAGGGCGGTGAAGACCGCGCCGCCATCGTTGGTGACGCGGACCCAACCCCCGCGGCGTTGGGCGATCTGGTGGACGAGCGCCAAGCCGATCCCATAGTGCGAGACGCCACGCTTGGTCGTGAATCCCTCGCGAAAGATCCGATCGGTCAACGCTCGATCGATGCCTGGCCCCGAGTCGCACACGCGTATGAACGTCCCCGCGGGCTCGGCATGCACGCTCACCTCGACCCAGCCGTCGGCCGCGGCGGACGCGGCATCGATGCCGTTGTCGACGAGATTCCCGATCACCGTCACCAGATCGCGGACATCGGAGACCTCGGCCGGGAGCCGGGCATCGTCCGCGAGGCGGAACTCGACCCGGCGCTCCGATGCGGTGGCGGCCTTCGCGAGCAGCAGCGCCGCGAGCGCGGGATCGGCGATCCGCTCCTGCACCAGCTCGACCAGCTCCTGCTGGACCAGGGATGTTTCCGCCACGAACCGGGTGGCATCGTCCAGCTTCCCGAGCTCGATGAGGCCTCCGATCACATGGAGCTTGTTCGAGAACTCGTGGGCCTGCGCGCGCAATGCCTGGGCGAGTCCGCGCTCCGTATCGAGCTCGCGGAGCACTCGTTCCAGCTCGGTCCGATCCCGAAGCGTGACGACCGCGCCCACTGCGGCTCCCCGGATCGTCACCGGCATGCGATTGGCGACGAGCACCCGACCTCTGGCGAGCACGACCTGGTCGGAGCCCGGAGCCGTCCCATCGAGCACGTCGCGCACCCGTCCTTCCGGGACAAGGTCGTGCAGCGAGCTCTGCTCCACGGAGGCCGGCAGATCGAGCAGCCGGCGCGCCTCATCGTTCGCGATCGTGACCCTTCCGCTGGGATCGAGAGCGAGCACGCCTTCGCGGATGCCGTGCAGCATCGCATCGCGCTGCTCAAGGAGTCCGGCGATCTCCCGCGAGCCCAGGCCGAAGGTCTGCCGATCGAGCCGTCGAGCGAGGACGAGCGAGCCGCCGATCCCGAGCGCGAGCGCGAGCACGACGGTGAGGATCATCGTCGGCAGGGCCTGCGCGAGCTTATCGGCGAGCTGCGCCGCCAGGAAGCCCACCGAGACGATCCCCACGACGTCGCCGTTCTTCAGGATCGGCACCTTGGCCCGGAGCGACCGCCCGAGGGTCCCCTCCTGGTACCCGACGTACACGTCGCCGGCGAGGGCCGTGCTTGGGTCGGTCGAGACGCGCTTGCCGATGTTCTGGGGGTTCGGGTGGGAATAGCGGATGCCCTCCTTGTTCGCGACGACCACGAAATCGGCGCCCACCGAGCGGCGGATCGCTTCGGCGATGGGTTGGATCGTCCGGGACGGATCCGGCTCCTCCATCACTTCGACGATGTCGGGCGTCGCCGCGACCGCGTACGCGATCGCCAGGGCACGCTGCTTGTACTGCTCGTCGATCTGGGACGACACCAGCGCGTACGAGGCGAACGCGCCGATGATCACGGTGGCCGCGACGACCCCGACCTGCAGGAGCAGGAGCTGCGTCGAGACGGAGCGCGGCCGAAGCCACCGTCCGGATATGGCCGGAAGGGAGTGCAGGAACGGCAGGACGCGCTGCGCACGCATGCTCTCGGAACGAAGCCTAGCCGAGCTCAGCCGGCGCGACGCCCCATCGATCCACCGATCGGCACACCTATTGGCCCGGCCCGGTCACGTTCGCGATCTTGTCGACCACCGCGTTCACGAGCGTGCCGTTCGCCGCCTTGACCTCCCGGATGTACATGTCCTGGAGCGGGTCATGGGTCGAGCGATCGAGCGCGAACGCACCGCCCGGGCCCCGGAACGACGCTCCCTCGAGCGCCGCGACGAGCGCGCCGCTGTCTTTGACGTCGGCGTCCGTCGCCTTCAGCGCGTTCTCGAGCAGCTGCATCGTGTCCCACATCTCGACCGCATAGGCGTCGGGGACGAGCGGACTCCCGGTCTCGTCGTCCTTGTATGCGGCGCTGAAGTCCTTCACGAATGACCGGTTTTCCGGGTTGTCGAGCTCTGCCGACCAGGGAAACGAGGTCGTGATCCCCAGGGCGGCCTGCTTGGTCACCGCCACGACCCGTGCCTCGACCAGCGGACCGGGGCCGAACAGCCGGTAGCCGGCGGTGCTCATGCCGGCGGACCCCCACGCGTTGATGAATCCCTCCGCGTCATCGGTCACGAATGCCGCGAA
The DNA here is from genome assembly GCA_036565345.1 of Candidatus Limnocylindria bacterium. Classification (GTDB taxonomy): domain Bacteria; phylum Chloroflexota; class Limnocylindria; order P2-11E; family P2-11E; genus UBA4735. Next base: position 8,977 of record DATCNH010000032.1, read on the forward strand.
CACGTTCTTCGCCGCCTGACTCTTGAGGCCGGCGACGATCTTCGCCCAGTCCGCGCCGCTCTTGGTGGGGACCGCGGTCCCGACGGACGAGGTTCCCCCGTTCTTCGTCAGCCCTTCGACAAATGCCGCTGCCGACTCGGTGCCGAAGACATCGTCCCCGTACACGACTGCGAACTCGCGGCGGCCGTTCTTCGCCGCCCACTCGCCGAGCGGCTCGCTCATCTGCCATGACGACGGAGCGGTCCGGAACACGAGCTTGCTCTGGCACTGCGACGCGCAGTTCGGCGGCGTGCGGGTGACCGTGTTTCCGCTGGCATTCGTGTCGATGTACACGAGCTTCGCGGCTTCCGCGGAGTCGCGTAGCAGGTATGCCGCGGGCGTTCCCGCGCCCCCCAGCAGCAGCTCGACATGATCGTCGGCGAGGAACTGCCGGATCCGGACCTCGTTGACCTTGGGGTCGAGGGCCGATTCGTCGTTGTAGACCAGCTGCACCTGCCGGCCGGCGAGCGCGCCGCCCTTCAGCTTCAGATAGAGGTCGGCGGCACGTCGCTGCGAGGCGCCGATGTCGGCGTCGATGGCCGACTCGGTGAACGGCACCAGGATCCCGATCCTCAGCGGAGCCTTGGCCGCCGCCGGTGCCGGTGCCGGCGAGGGTGGCGCATTCGCCGCGCAGGCCGCCGTGAACGCGACCACCGCGAGCGCGGTGGCGATAACGATCCGATTCGCCATCCCTGCCCGGCTCCTTTCCTGGCCGTGGAGGAGCGCCGGCCCCGTGGCCGGCGCTCCTCGCGAGGGCCGGTTACTTCGCGTTGAGGACGAACTCGTCGGTGTAGGTCTTCGACAGGTCGACGTTCGGGTTCTTCTGGACGTTCTCGTTGAACTGCTTCATCAGACCAAGCTCGAACTCCGGAGCGCCCTTGGTCATCTTTCCGTCGGGGCTGAACATCCCCATGCTGTCCTTTAGTGCCTGGACGTAGGCGTCCTTGTCGCCGCCGTAATAGTCCGCCGGGAGCTTCTCCGCGATCTCCAGCGGGCTGTGCGTCTGGATCCACTTGAGTGTCTTCACGTAGGCGTTGACCACCCGCTGGGTGACGTCCTTGTTCTTGGCGACGTAGTCAGCGCGCGCGAAGACCGAGATGAACGGGTAGTCGCCGCCGAGAGCGGCGCGCGTCGTATCGGGCTTGGAGAGATCGACGAGGAGCTGCCCATCGCCGGTCTTCTGCATCCGCAGGACGGTGGGCTGCGTCGTGATCCCCACGTCGATCTTGCCCTGCTTCATTGCCGCGATGAACGTGTCGCCCGCGCCCGCCGCCACGAATGTCACGTCGGACAGGTTGAGACCGGCCTTGATCGCGATCGCGCGCATGAGCGTGTGCGTCCCGGAGCCGAGTGCCGTGACTCCGGCGCTGACCCCCTTCCAGTCCTTGGGGGACTTGATCGTTGCCGCCTTCTGCTTCGACACCATGACGAACTCGCCAGGCTCCTGCAGGAGCAGCGCGACCATCGTGATCGACTTGCCGGCCGCGGCGATGTCGATCGTGTGGTCGTACGAGCCGGACCCGAAGTCGACGTTCCCGGCGACCACCTCGACGGTGGTGTCCTTGCCGGACGGCTCGTCGATCAGGTCGACCGTCAGGTTCTGGTCCTTGAAGTACCCGAGCGCCTCGGCGAGCTTGTTCGGCAGGTAGATCTGCTTGTTGAGCCCACCGACCATGATCGAGACTCTCGTGGGAGCGCCTGGGGTCGCCGCTGCGCCGCTTGCCGCGGTGGCGACCGCCGTCGTGGCGGTCGCCCCCCCTGGGCCGGCCGAGCCCCCGCAGGCCGCAGCGAGCAGCGTGATGATGAGCGCGAACGCCGGAATGCGAAGTCGCATGTTCTCCTCCTTCTTTGTGCGCTAGATGCTCACGTCGGTGATCGTGTTAGGACGCCAGCGGATGAGGAAGTTCTCGAGCCTCGTCACGAGCGCTTCGGCGATGATCGCGACGATGGCAAGGATGAACATCGCGGCGAACACCCCGTTCGCGTTGAAGGTCCCCTGGGCGGTCGCGATCATGAGGCCGATGCCCTTTCGGGCGCCGAGGTATTCGCCGACGATCGCCCCGACCAGGGCGAAGCCGAAGCTCGTATGGAGGCTCGCGAGGATCCACGAGAGGGCGGAGGGCAGGATGACGTGGCGCGAGAGCTGGCGCTGGCTCGCGCCGAGGATCCGGGCGTTCGCGAGGAGGTCCCGATCGACCTCGCGCACCCCCTGGAAGGCATTGAAGAACACGACGAAGAAGACCAGGACGACCGCGAGCGCCACCTTCGATGAGATCTCGAGCCCGAGCGCGATGGTGAAGATCGAGCCGAGTACGACCCGCGGCATGGCGTTCATCGCTTTGATGTACGGACCGAGCACGTCGGACAGGAGGCGGTTACGCCCCAGCACGACGCCGAAGATGATCCCCAGGATCACGCCGATCGCGAATCCCAGGACCGTCTCCTCCAGGGTGACGGCGATCTGCTCCCAGAGCGGGCCCTGCGCCGTGCCACGCTGCACCCACCCGACGAGCTGGTTCCAGATCCCCGACGGCTGACCGAAGAAGAAGGGATCCACGATGCAGGTGCCGCTGTCCGGACCGGTGCAGCCGAGGCGGGTGGTGAGCTCCCAGCTTCCGAGGATGACGATCGCGAGCGCCACACGAAGACCGAGGACGAGGTACCGGCGCCGCCGGCGGGCGCGCGCGCGTGCGAGGTCGCGGTCATCGAGGGTCGCGTCGGCCTCCCGCACGGGGCTAAGACGTGACGCGGTGCTTGGAGCGCTCATAGCTAACGAGCACCTCGTCTCGAAGGTCCTTCCAGATCTCCTCGTAGAGCTCCACGAAGCGAGGCTGGAAGCGGATCTCGGCGATGTTCCTGGGGCGGGGAAGATCGACGCGGTATGTTCCCTTCACCGTGCCCGGCCCGGCGGTGATCACCACGACCCGGTCGGCGAGGCCGATCGCCTCCTCCAGATCGTGGGTCACAAAGACGACCGAGGCGCCGGTCGAGGACCACAGGTCAAGAAGCTCGTTCTCCATCAAGGCGCGCGTCTGCACATCCAGCGCGCTGAACGGCTCGTCCATGAGGAGGATCCGCGGCTGATTGATGAGCGTTTGGGCGAGCGCGACGCGCTTGCGCATGCCCCCGGAGAGCTGATGCGGGTAGTAGCGCTCGAATCCCGCCAGCCCGACCCGGGCGATCCACTCCAGCGCCTTAGCACGCGCGCTCTGGGCGCTGACGCCGCGGAACCGCGGCCCGATCGCCACGTTCTCGAGCACGCTCTTCCAGGGAAAGACGGCATCCCGCTGGAAGACGTAGCCGACGCGATCGGCCACCGCCGTCACCGGCCGGCCGAAGACCTCGACCGTACCGGCGCTCGCGGGCTCGAGACCGGAGATGAGCGCGAGGGCGGTGGACTTGCCGCAGCCGGTCGGGCCGACGATCGCGCAGAACTCGCCCGCGGCCACGCTGAGGTCGAGATCGCGGAGGGCGGTGAACGATTGCCCGGTGGGCGCGACGAACCGCTTGGTCACCCCGCGCAGCTGGATCGCGGGCGCTCCCGCTTCTCTCCCCGACACCGTCCGGCCACTCTGACGTCACCCGATCGCTACGCATAGCGATTCGGTCGTTCCGCGCGTTCTGGTCGTTTAGGTCACGGTGTGACCGCCGGCATCCCGTCGCCCGCGGTACCGAGGGCGAGGTCCACTCCTTCCTCGGCGGTCATCTGACGGCCGTCCGTCCACGCATCATCGAATTCCGTACCGCGTAGCCGCGCGCGCGCTCGCTCGAGGTAGGAGCTGTTGAGGCGAGCGTCAGCCGGATGCGGTCGCATCGCGATCCGCTCCCGGAGCCGCTCCGCCGTACCGGCGATGCGCGCGGCCGAGCGCGGATCGCTCTCGCTGCGCAGTGTCGCAACGGCCTCGAGACCTTCCGCGAGGGCCCACGGGTCGCCCAGCTCGGCGAAGATCCCCATTGCCCGCTCGATCTGAGCGCCGGCGTCCACCGTGCGTCCCTCCAGCAGGGCGATGTACCCGAGCTGGACAAGCACCCTGGCCGTGAAATGACGGTCACCCAGCTGCTCGTAGATCGCGAACGCGCGCTCAAGGATCACGGCCGCCTCCCCCAGGGACCCGGCCTGTCGCTTTGCCGTCCCGAGGTTGAGCCCGGAGGTGGCCAGGTGCCACCCGGTGCCGAGCCTCGAGCAGATCGAGAGCGCCTCACCGTACGCGGCGACGGCGACGTCATCTCGGCCCTCGGCGACGGCCGCGCTCCCGAGCAGCGTGAGCGCATTCCGGCGATCGAGGTCATCGTCTCGGCCCGCCAGCAGGCGCAGCATCTCCTGTCCAAGCTCGTCGGTGCGCCGGTACGCGCCCGTGTGGAACGCGAGCCAACCTGCTCCCCACAGACCACGACAGCGCGCCGGGAGCGGGTGATCGGAAGAGGCGGCAAGGGCCGCATCGAGCCAGGCTCTGCCCTCGTTGGAGAGGCCGGCCCAACGCCAGAACATCCAGAGCGCTCCTGCCAGGCGAAGTGCGACGTCGCCCTCGCCGTTCTCGAGGGCCCAGGTGAGGGCGGCGCGGAAGTTGCCTTCGTCCTCAAGAAGCCGCGCCTGCCATTCTTGTTGGTGGCCGCCACGAAGCTCAGGCTCAGCCTCTTCGGCGCGCGCCAAGAAATAGTTGGCGTGACGCCGACGCACCGCATCGAACTCTCCCGCTGCGACCGATCGCTCGACCGCGTACTCGCGGGTCACATCCAGCAGACGGTACCGAGCGTGATCTCCCGCGCCGATGCCCGCGAAGACGAGACTGCTGTTCACCAGCACGCCGAGCGGCCCGGCCACGTCAGCCGGGTCACCATGTTCGCCCGGACCGAGCATCGCCTCTGCCGCTTCGCTTCCGAACCCCCCGCGGAGCGCCCCGAGACTTCGGAACAGTCGCATCTCGTCCGGCCGAAGGAGTGCGTAGCTCCAGTCGTGGGTGTTCCGCATCGTCCGCTGACGCTCCGGCAGATCACGTGCGCCTCCGTCCAGTGGCTCGAGGCGATGATCGAGCTGTCTGCGCAGCTCGCTGAGGGACAGGTGCTTGACGCGCGCCGCCGCCAGCTCGATCGCCAGGGGCACCCCGTCCACCCGCGCGCAGATGTCAGCGACGATCTCCAAGGCGGTGGGTGTCGCGCTGAAGGCCGGCAGCACCGCCGTGGCGCGCTCGGTGAAGAGCTCCGTCGCCGGAGCCAGCCCAGATCCGTGCCCCGCGGTCCGCACCGGCAGCGGGAGGACCGGGACCTCGCGTTCGCCCCGCAGGTGAAGCGGCGTACGGCTGGTGGCCAGCACGCTCAGCTGCGGGTTCGCTCCAAGGAGCTGCCCGATCGACGGTGCCGCCTCCAGCAGGTGCTCGAGGGTGTCGAGCACCAGCAGGGCCCTACCGGTACCGAGGATCCGAGCGAGCACCCGGTGCACCTCGTCCACTCCCTGCGGCAGGCCGAACGCCGTAGCGATCGCGGGGATCACCATCTCCGGATCGTCCGTGGCTGACAGTTCCACGAAGTACGAGCCGCCGGGGAAGTCCCCCTGGGCTCGGGCTGCGACTTCGACGGCCAGCCTCGTCTTGCCGATGCCGCCGATCCCCACCAGTGTCACCAGCCGGATGCCGGGGTCCTTGATCAAGGCCAGCACCATCGACAGTTCCGCCTCGCGGCCGAGCAGCCGGGTCAGTGGCGAAGGCAGCCGCGCGCGCTGCTGGGACGGCATCGCGGCGGATTGCGCGCTGGGACCATCCACCGCACCGAGCCCTCGAGCCCGCGAGACGAACGCCGCCAGCCCCTCGGGACCGATCTCGAGCGCGGCGGCAAGGCGGCGGGCCGTCGATGGGTACGCCGTCGCGCGCAGGCCCCGCTCCAGGTCGCTCACGGTGCGCTCGCTGATCCCCGAGCGTTCGGCGAGCTCGGCCTGGGTCAGACCTGCGGCGATGCGCAGATTCCTCACCTGCATGCCGAACTCGCCCGGGTGAGCTGCCAATTCCGTTCCCTCGGCGGTCATCGTAGCTTCCGTGCTCCGGACGGTGAAGCCGGTGGGAAGCCGGTGGGCAGCCCGCATGGTGAGCCGCCCCGTCCCGTCGCATCGTGGTCCCCTGGGCAGAGACCCGATGGGAGGCAGCGCGATGACGACGCCGGACAACAAGGCGATCGTGGGGCGGTTCTACGACGAGGTCCTCAACAAGCGGAAGATCGACCTGCTTGACGAGCTGGCGGCCGAGGACTACGTGGAGCACGACCCATTCCCCGGCCAAGGCAATGGCCGAGCCGACCTCAAGGCGCGCGTCCAGCTCCTTCTT
>DATCNH010000033.1:0-49661 GCA_036565345.1 Candidatus Limnocylindria bacterium
GCCTACTCCTGCGCGGTGACGATGACCGGCGACGGCGCCCGGGTGGACCTGCGCGAGCCGGCCCTGGTCGCGCCGGGGCAGGCCGCGGTCCTCTACCGAGGCGACGAGGTCCTCGGCGGCGGCATCGTCCGCGCCGTCCCGTAGCGATGCGCGCGCTCATCCGGATCGCCGCGATCGCCCTGTCCGGCGCGTCGCTCTACTACGCCGGTCTGGTGAATTCGATCGTGATCCGCACCCCGGATCGGTTCGGAGCGATCGTCGTGGCCGCCGCCGTCGCGGCAAGCCTCGGGATGATCGCCTTCGCCCTCCTCGGGACGGGCGCCGGCGATGCCGTGGCGATCGCCACCCGGCGCCGGGACGTCCGGCTCCATCGTGCGGCGTGGCTCGTCGTATCGGTGATGTCACTCGTCGGCCTCGCCTGGCTCGCGGTCGCCCCGAGACAGCATTCGGCCGACTGGACCCCGTATCACAACGACGCCATCGCCCTCAACGACTGCGCCGCCAGGCTCCTGCTTGCCGGCCGCGATCCCTACACCGACCTCTTGCTCCTTTCCTGCTTCACCGATCTCGGGATCGGTGCGGATCGGACCACCCCGCTCCGGCGTGGCCTCTTCGCCGATGTCCGGCTCTACCCGACCGACGACCAGCTGGACGCGGCGTGGGCCGCCCGGGTCGCCGACCCGGCCCGCAACGTCGAGTTCGAGCAGCGGCTGTCCTATCCGGCGCTGTCGGTGGTGCTCATCGCCCCATGGGTCGCCCTCGGCTGGGACTCGAATGTCCTGTATCTCCTCTGCCTCCTGGCGGCGATGGGCCTCATCGTCCTGCGGGCGCCGGCGGGCATTCGGCCCTTCGTGGTGACCGGGCTCTTCGCGGCGGCCTGCCTCGAGGCCTTCACCGTAGGAGGGAGCGCCGACCTGCTGTACGCACTCCCGCTCGTCGCGGCGTGGATCTGGCGGGAGCGGGGCTGGAGCGGGGTGCTCCTCGGCGTATCGGTGGCGACCAAGCAGATCGCCTGGTTCTTCGCCCCGTTCTACGTCATCGCCGTCCTCGCCCGGCAGGGCCCCCGGGTCGCCCTGCGACGAGCCGCCGAGGCCGCGGCGGTGTTCGTCATCGCGAATCTTCCGTTCGCCTTCCACGATCCGGGCTCCTGGCTCGATGGCGTGCTGGCCCCGCTCACCGCCCCATCGTTCCCGCGGGGAGCGGGGCTGATCTTCCTGGCGACGAACGACGTCCTGCCCCTCTGGCCAGCCGCGGTGTACACCGCGGCCGAGGCGGCGGCCGCCGTCGCGGTGCTCATCCTCGCCTGGCGGACCCGCCATACCAGCCCCGAGCTGGGGGTGGTGCTCGCGGTCCTGCCCCTCTATCTGGCCCGCCGGAGCCTGTTCTCCTACTTCTTCCTCACTCCGCTCTTCGCCTATGCGGCGCTCGTGCGCCTGCCCCTCGGCGAGCTCCGGCCGGGGATCGCCCGGGCGAGCGGGGCGCTGACCTTCTTCGCGCTTCCGTCGCTTGGCGCGCGGATCGGCCGCGCGTGGCCCCAGACCGGCCCGCGGACCGGTGGCGACGGAGGGCGCTGATGCCGCCGGCCGTCATCCCGCTGGTGCTCGTCGCACTCGGTGTCCCGGCCGCGCTGCGGGCGGTCCTCGGTCGCCCGCGCGCGATGGGGCCCGCCTGGCTGCTCGCGCTCGCTGCCGTCCTCGCGGCCCAGGCGCTCGGTGAGCTGCTGGGGTGGCGAAGCGGGTCCCTTGGGGAAGCCCAGCTCCTGCCCGCGGCGATTGGCGCGAGTCTTGCGTCGCTGATCGTGGCGGCACGAGAACGCATCAGGGGGTAACACGATGGGATTCATTCTGGGATTGGTGGTCGGCGCGGTCAGCGCGCTCCTGTACGGCCCGAAGGTCGGCATGGGAGGCGAGGAGCTGCGGCAGCGCGCCGACGATCTGAAGCGGCGGGCCGACGATCTTCAGCGAATCGCGCAGAAGATGGCCGGCGACGTCCAGACCAAGGGCCGCGAGGTCATCGACGACGCCAAGCGCGAGTGGGACAAGAGCGCGGCCGGGACCGCTGAGACCGCGAGTGGCGGCTCGTCGGCGGGTGGCACGACGACCGCCGGCTCGACCGGCGCGCGCAGCAGCGGAGGCATCGGCTCGCCCAAGGCATGACCTTCGGTATCCTTTGAGCGGGGAACGCGGGAAGACGACCGACGGTCGCCGGACCGCGTTCTTCGTTTCGGAGGAGCGATGGACAGCGCGACCGTACGCGAGCGTTTCATCAAGTTCTTCGAAGAGAAGGGGCATCACCGCCTGCCCAGCGCGCCCCTTGTGCTCAAGGACGACCAGAGCGTGTTCTTCACCAGTGCGGGGATGCAGCCGCTCGTCCCGTATTTCCTGGGTACGAAGCAGGCCCCGGCAAAGCGCATCGTGACCGTCCAGAAGGTCTTCCGCACGAGTGACATCGACCAGGTGGGCGCCGACGGCTACCACCTCACCTTCTTCGAGATGCTCGGGAACTTCGGGATCGGCGACTACTGGAAGAAGGAAGCGATCGCCTGGGGCTGGGAGCTGCTCACCGAGCAGTTCGGCTTCGATGGGGCCAGCCTGGTGGCCACGGTCCACGTCTCGGACGACGAAGCCTACGACGTGTGGACGAAGGAGCTGGCGCTCCTGCCGCCCGAGCGGATCTTCCGGCTCGGCGACGAGCACAACTTTTGGGCTCCCGGTCCGACCGGCCTCTGCGGGCCGGACAGCGAGGTCTTCGTCGACAAGGGCCCCCAGCCGGGCGTCGGGCCGCATGCCTGCGATCCCGGCGAGCACTGTGGCCGATACATCGAGATCTGGAACTTCGTGTTCCAGCAATACGACCGCAAGGAGGACGGCACCCTTGTGCCGCTCAAGAAGAAGAACATCGACACCGGATCCGGGCTCGAGCGGATCGTCCAGGTGCTTCAGGGGGTCCCGGGGGACGCGTATCGGACCGACCTCTTCCGACCGTTGGTGCAGAAGATCGAGGCGCTCGCCGGAGCGACCTACGGCGACGATCCGATCAAGGACCGCTCGATCCGCATCGTCGCCGAGCATTCCCGGGCCGCCGCCTTCCTCATCGCCGACGGCATCGTGCCGTCGAACGAGACCCGCGGCTACGTGCTGCGCCGGCTCATCCGCCGCGGTGCGCTCCACGCCCGCCGGCTGGGCCTGCGGACCGGCACGATGTCGCAGCTCGGCACCCTCGTGGTGCGGTCGATGCAGAAGCACTATCACGAGCTCACCGCGGCGCGCGAGCGCATCGCCGAGACGATTGGCGCGGAGGAGGAGAAATTCGAGCGAACCCTCTCCAGCGGCCTCGACCAGCTGACCGCGGAGGTCTCGGCCGCACGCGACGGCGGGCGGCGCGAGATCGCGGGAGACACCGCGTTCCGGCTCTATGACACCTTCGGGTTCCCGTTGGAGATGACCCGCGAGATCGCGGGAGCGGCGGGCTTCACGATCGACGAGCCGGGATTCCGGTCGCGCCTCGAGGCGCAGCGCCAGCGGGGACGGGCCACCGCGAAGTTCAGCCAGGACGCGATGCGTTTCGGCCAGCTGTACGCCGACCTGGCGGAGCGCAGCGGGCTGCACAGTGCCTTCACCGGGTACGACGAGCTCGCCAGCGACACGACGATCCGCTCGCTCGTGGTCGGCGGCGTGCCGGTCGATTCCGCCACAGAGGGCCAGGACGTCGAGATCGTGCTCGATCGCACCCCGTTCTATCCGGAGGGTGGGGGCCAGGTGGGGGACCGCGGAGGCGTCGTGACCGCCGAGAGCCGCGCGATGGTCGCCGACACCCAGACCGCCGCCCACGAGGTCATCGTGATGAGCGCGAAGGTCGTCGATGGGACGCTCCGGGTCGGCGCGCCGGCGCGGGCGGCGGTCGATGCCGAGCTGCGCCGCGACACGATGCGCAATCACACCGGGACCCACCTGCTACACGCGGCACTGCGCGACCTGCTCGGCACAGAGGTCCATCAGGCCGGCTCCCTGGTCCACGCGCCGAACCTCCGCTTCGACTTCACCTTTGGCCGCGCGCTCACCGCCGAGGAGATCGCGACGGTCGAGCGTCGGGTGAATGCGGCGATCCTGGAGAACGCGACCGTCGAAGCCCGGACGATGCCGCTGCAGGACGCCCTCGCGTCCGGCGCGACCCACCTCTTCGACGAGAAATACGGCGACCAGGTCCGCGTGGTCACTGCGGGGCCGAGCCGGGAGCTCTGCGGCGGGACGCACTGCCACTGCACCGGGGACATCGGCCTCCTCCTGATCACCAAGGAGGAGAGCATCGGCGCCGGGATCCGCCGGATCGAGGCAGTGACCGGCGACGGGGCGCTCCGGGAGGTCGCGGAGCTGCGCAGCCATCTCGCCCGGACCGCCGCAGCGCTCCGGGTGCCGGCCGCCCGGGTGCCAGAGACGGTGCTGCAGCTGCAGGAGTCGCGGGATCGCCTCGAGAAGCAGCTCGCGGCGGTACAGCGGAGTGGGATCGATGCGACCGCGGCCGCGCTCATCGGTAAGGCCGAGGCCGCCCCCGATGGGAGGATCGTCGTCGCCGAGGTGGGCGCCGTCGATCAACAGAGCTTGCGGACCCTCGCCGACCGGGTGCGGGCCGGCCTCGGCCGGGGCGTCGCGATCCTCGGCTCGCTGCACGACGGACGGCCGTCGCTCGCAGTGTCGGTGAGCCCCGACCTGGCCGGCCGGATCCACGCCGGCAATCTGATCAAGGAGATCACCCAGGTCATCGGCGGGAACGGGGGCGGGCCGGCCACCAGCGCCACCGGGGGCGGCAAGGATCCGACCCGCCTGGGGGACGCGCTCGCGGCGGGGCGCCGGACGGTCGAAGCCCGCCTCGCGGAGCGTGGGTAGCCCTGGCTAGCCCCGGCGTCGCCGGGATCGAGCTGGTCTCCGGCAACGTGCGCGTCGTCGTGGGCCGGTCCGACCACGGCCGCCTGCGCGTGTCCGGTCGCGCCCAGGCCGGGCTGGCCAGCGGTGTCGTCGCCGGGGGCATCGTGGCTGATCCGCGGGCGGCCGCCGCGGCGATCGCGGCGGCGCTGGAAGCGGCCGAGCATGGCCAGCGGAGCGAGCGGGTGATCCTGGCCGTCGACGGCGACGACATCCGGACGTACCACCAAGCCACGACCTTCGAGCGCGAGGATCAGGAGTCGGCGGTCTCGTCCGGGGAGGCCCTGCGCGCGTCTCGCGAGGCACGCGAGGACGCCGCGCGGAGCGCCCGGCTCGCGGCGACCGATGATCCGGTCCTCCGCGGCATCGCGACCGCGGAGCTGCGCGGGGACGTGAGCGGCTTCCTGCTCGATGGCCGGCCCCTCGGCACATTGGTGGGGCATCGCGGCCGGTACGTCGAGGTGCGCACCGACGTCACGCTCGCGCCGCTGGTCCGCACCGGCGCGGCGACCGCCGCCCTCGATGCGGCGCGCCGGCGCGGGGCGATCGTCGCGGGCATCTACGCCCTCGGCCGCCTGGTCGCGGCATCCGGGACGGCGGACGCGGGGGTGCTCCGGATCACGCCCGACCTCACCGCCGGCGCCCTCCTCCGCGGCGGCCGGGTCGCCGGGACACGCGCCTTCGCGCTCGGCCGCGACGCGCTCGCCGCGCGTGGGGGCACCGTAGCCGACGCGGCGGTCTGGGCCCGCTGTGTCCTCGGAGCATTCCCCGACGACGACGACCTGCCGGCGCGCTGGCTCGTTGCCGGCCTGCCGTCAGTGCTCGGGGTGTTCCCGCGTGCGCTTGCCGACGCCCTGGCCGAACGCCGCGGCGCGCAGGCCGAGGTCGTGCCGCTGCGTCCCGGCGACGCCACGATCGCCGTCGGCGAGGCATCGCTCACGGCCGAGGACCTCGTCGCCACGGGGGCCGCGGCCCTGGCCGCGGAGGTGTACGCCTGACCGGTCCGGCCGTTCCGGCCGGCCGTCCCGGCCCGGCGAGGACGGTGATCGATCTTGACGCGCGCTCGACCGTGCTCGATGCCGCCGAGCGGATCGCCGCCGCACCGGCCGACGCTCCCCTGGCCCTCGTCGTGCCCGCGGGCGCGCCGTTCTCGCGCAGCGCGGTGTTCCTCGATGTCGCGCGACAGCTCGCCGTGCCGCGCCGGCTCGCGCTCGTGACCGCCGAGACACGGGCGCGGTCGCTCGCCGCGGCGATGCATGTCCCGGCCTACGCGAGCCTTGCGGCTCTGGAACGCGATGAGCTCGACGCGACCGAGCGTCTCGGGGCTCAGCGGCGAGCGGCCCTTGCCGCCGCCCGCGGCGGCAGCCGGACTCGTTCGCTTGGCTCGCCCGGACGCGCCGCCGGGATCGCGGCGAGCCTGTTCGGAGCGCTGGCGATCCTCCTCGCGGTGGTCCTTCCCTCGGCCACCGTCACCGTCGCGCCGCGGGCCACGCCGATGCCGGCGCAGGCCTTCAGCCTGCGTGCCGGTCCCGGCGGCGACATCGCCGCGCAGCCGCTGTCGGCGACGATCACCACGACGGTCAGCGGTACCGCGACCGGATCGCGGACCGACGAGACGAAGGCGACCGGATCGGTCCGATTCACCAATCAGACGACCAACGACATCCGGCTGCCGAAGGGCACCGCGGTCCGGACGACGGACAACGTCCGCTTCGTCACGACGGAAGAGAAGACGGTGCCCCGGAGCTTTATCGTGTTCCTCACGGTGGTGCCGGGCCAGGTCGAGGCCTCCGTCGAAGCGGTCGTCCCCGGCGCCGGCGGCAACGTCGAGGCGAACCGCATCACCGTGAGCGGGACCCCGGCCTACGTCGTGACGAACCCGCAAAAGACCGCCGGCGGCGAGACGAAGAAGATCCCGCTGGTGAAGGCCGAGGATTACACCGCCGCGACCTCCCCGGAGAAGGTGCGTGCCGCGTTTGCCGCCGAGACGAGCCGCCAGCAGAGCACCTGGCAGGCTCAGGCGGGTCCGGGCATCTCGGTTTACGCGCTCGCGCCGGCCGGGGTGAGCTCGCAGAGCCCGCTGGCCGACGTGGTCGGGAAGGAGGTCACGACGTTCGAGGTCACGATCTCCGGCGTGGCCCAGGGATTCGCGGTGGCCTCGGATCAACCGGCGAAGGCGGCGCTCGAGCGCTACCGCACCGCGGCGGCCCAAGGGAGCGTTCTGGACGACGCGAGCGCGAAGTTCGAGGTGACCCAGTCAATCGCGCAGACCGGCGTGAGCTGGCAGATCGCGGCGACCGGACGGCAGCTCCCGCGGATCGATGAGGCCCGGGTGCGGGCGGCGATCGCGGGGCGCGACCCGGCCGACGCCAAGGGCGTGCTCGAGGGCTTCGGCCTCACGGTGCGCGATCTCCGTCTCGAACCGGAGTGGTGGCCGCGGCTGCCGCTCCTCGACGTCCGCATCCGGATCAACTGAGTGCGGTATCTTGCCCTCGACGTGGGTGACCGCCGGGTCGGTCTGGCGGTGGGGGACGACACCTTCGGCCTCACCCGGGCGCTCCCGACGCTGCGGCGGTCGCGCCGGCTGGCGGACGACGTTTCGACGCTCGCGCGGATCGCCGCGAAGGAAGAGGTGAACGCCATCGTGATCGGACTCCCACTGCTGCTCGATGGCACCGTCGGCGCGCAGGCGCGGCGGGCCGCGGCATTCGCCACGGCGTGTGCGGGGATCGGGCTCCCGGTCGAGCTCTACGACGAACGGAACACGACGGTCGAAGCGATCCGGCGGGGCTCGGTCGACCTCGACGCGGGTGCAGCTCGCGTGCTCCTCGAGGATTTCCTGGCGACACGACGATGACCACGCCACCCGGGACGCCGCCGGCGCACGGCCCGGTGCGTGCCGGCCCGCGGCGGCCGACGTCGCGCGCCGCTCCGCCGCGGCGGGCGTCCACCCGCGGCCCGGTGTTCTTCGCGCTGATCCTGGTCGTCGCGCTCGCCGCGGCGGTGGCGCTCGCCCGCCCGCTCGTCGTGGATGCGGTCGTCGGTCTGGCGGACGAGCACGACGCCCTCCTTCGTCAGTCGCTGGTGCGGTCGATTGTCGGCCCGCGGGTCGCCGGGGAGACCGCTGTGGCGGCCGATCCCAACGGGAGAGCCCAGGAGTTCGTGGTGCGGCGCGGCGAGACGGCGTCCCAGATCGCGGCCGAGCTCCAGCGGGCCGGCCTGATCCGGTCGGCCCTCGCCTTCAAGTACGCGCTGTACGAAAGCGGCCGCGAAAGTACGCTGCAATCCGGCACGTACACCGTCTCGCCGGCGCTGACGCCGGAGGACATCGCCCGGCTGTTCGGAAAGGCCGCCGGTGATCAGGCGGCCCTCCGGATCATCGAGGGCTGGCGCCTGACCGAGATCGCGACCGCGGTCGCGAAGGCGTTCCCGAAGATCGGCCGGGACGAGTTCGCCGCCGCCGCTGTGGTGGGCACGCGGAACAACACGGTGCTCGCGGGCCTCGACCCCAAGACCTCGCTCGAGGGGTACCTGTTCCCGGACACCTACTTCCTCCGACCGGACGCGACGGCGACGCAGATCGTGGACCTCCTTCTCGACACCTTCGAGCGGCGGGTCGGGCCGGCGCTACGGGCGGCCGCGTCCGAGCGAAAGGTCGCGATCTACGACATCGTGAAGCTCGCGTCGATCGTGGAGCGCGAGGCAAAGGACCGGAAAGAGAGCCCGGCCATCGCCGGGCTCTACCAGAACCGTCTGGACATCGGGATGAAGCTGGATGCCGATCCGACGATCCAATATGCCCTCGGCGATTGGCGTGAGCTCTCGCTCGCCGATCTCAAGATCGACTCGCCGTACAACACCTATCGGGTCGCGGGCCTTCCCCTGACGCCCATCGCGAACGCCGGTCAGGCGGCCCTGGAGGCGGCGGCACGGCCGGCGAAGAACCCGTACTTCTACTTCGTGGCGAAGAACGATGGGACCGGCGGCCACGCGTTCGCGGTCACGCTCGCGGAGCAGGAAGCGAACCGCGTGAAGTACGGGAACAAGTGAGCGTCGTCTACCTGCTGGGTCACCCCGTCGCGCATTCGCTGTCCCCGCTGCTGCAGAACGCCGCCTTCGCCGCGCTCGGCCTCGGCCATACCTACGAAGCGCTCGATGTGACCGCTGAGGAGCTCCCGCAGGCGGTCGAGCGGATCCGGACCGACGACAACGTCCTTGGCGCGAACGTCACGGTGCCGCACAAAGAGGCGGTGTTGCGGCTGCTGCGCTCCCTCGACGGCGAGGCCTCCCGGGCCGGTGCGGCGAACACGATCTCCAAGCACTGCGACGAGCGCGCCGCCGGCTGCTCGCTCCAGGGGTGGAACACCGACGGGCTGGGGTTCGAGCACGCCCTCCGCGATGCCGGGATCACCGTGGCAGACAAGCGAGTGCTCGTTCTGGGCGCCGGCGGCGCCGCTCGCGCGGTCGTCCCGGTCCTCGTCCGGGAGCTGGCGCAGGTGACGATCGCCAATCGCGATCGTGCCCGGGCCGAGCGGCTGCGGCAGACGTTTCCGACCGCCGGCGGCGCCTGGCGGCCGGAGGTCGTGGACTGGTCGGCGGTCTGGTCGGTCGCGGGCGCGGATGTCGTCGTGAACGCGACCTCGCTCGGCTTGGACGGGGAGGACCCCCTCGCCGGGTCACCGCTGCCCGAACGCCTGACCGTCATCGACCTCGTGCCGACCGCCACCGACACACCGCTGGTGGCACGGGCTCGGGCGGCAGGGTGTGAGGTCCTCAACGGGCTGCCGATGCTCGTCCATCAGGCCGCACTCGCCTTCACGATCTGGACGGGCGAGCCGCCGCCACTGCAGGCGATGCGCGGCGCGATCGGCCTCGGAGGAAAGCCCTGATGCGGTTCCTCACGGCGGGCGAGAGCCATGGCCCGGGCCTCACCGTCATCGTCGACGGCGTCCCCGCGGGCCTCCCGATCGATGCCGCCGCGATCGATGCCGATCTCCGACGCCGCCAGCTCGGCTACGGCAGGGGCGGGCGGCAGAAGATCGAGCGCGACGCGGCGCGGATCACCGGCGGGGTGCGGCAGGGCCGGACGACCGGTGGCCCGGTCGCGCTCTGGATCGAGAACCGCGACGCGCCGAACTGGGAGCGGGTGATGAGCACCGTCCCGGTGCCCGAGGCGCCAGACGCGGTGACGCGCCTGCGTCCCGGTCACGCCGATCTTGCCGGCGCGCTGAAATACGGGCACGAGGACGTTCGGGACGTCATCGAGCGCGCGAGCGCGCGCGAGACGGCCGCCCGGGTCGCCGCCGGGGCGATCGCCCGCGCCCTCCTGGGCACCGTGGGCGTCGACGTGCTGAGCGAGACCGTGCTGATCGGTGCGGTGGCCGCGCAGCCGAGCTTCGACCGCGAGCGGGTCGAAGCGAGCGAGGTCCGCTGCTCCGACGCCGCCGCAGCCCAGCGGATGATCGCCGCGATCGGCGCCGCGCGCGACGCCGGGGACACCCTCGGCGGGGTCACCGCCGTTCGCGCGCGCGGCGTCGTCGCCGGACTCGGTACCTACGTCCAGTGGGACCGGAGGCTCGATGGCCGGATCGCGCAGGCGCTGGCGTCGATCCAGTCGGCGAAGGGCGTCGAGTTTGCGGATGCCTTCGACGCGGCGGCCGATCTCGGAAGCGCCGTCCACGACCCGATTGAGCGCCGGGGAGCCGGCTTCGGACGCCCCAGCAATCGCGCCGGCGGGCTCGAGGGCGGCGTGAGCAACGGAGAGGACATCGTCGTCCATGTTGCATTCAAGCCGATCTCGACGCTCATGCGCCCGCTCCCGTCGGTCGACCTGCGGACCGGCGATGCCGCGGCCGCGCACATCGAGCGGAGCGACATCTGTGTCGTCCCCGCCGCCGGCGTCGTCGCCGAAGCGATGCTCGCGCTGGTGCTCGCCGACACGCTCTGCCTGAAGTTCGGCGAAGACCGCCTCGACGACCTGCAGGCGGCGCTCGCCGCCTACCGGAAGCGCCTCCGGCCGATCGCCGACCGCTGATGCACCTGTTCCTCGTCGGCCCGCCGGGCATCGGCAAATCTACCGTCGCGCCGCTCCTGGCGGAGCTCCTCGGCGCCGCCACGATCGACCTCGATGCCTCGATCGAGCGCCGCGCGGAGCGGGCCTGCGACCGGATCATCCGCGAGGACGGGATGCCGCGCTTCCGCGCGCTCGAGTCGGAGGCCCTTGGCCGGCTCACGCCGACGCATGCGGTCGTCATTGTCGCGACCGGCGGAGGCGCGCCCCTCGCTCCGGCCAACCGTCGGCGGATGGATCTACTGGGACTTCGGATCGGGCTTACCGGAACGGCGGCGACCGTGGCGCGCGGGCTCAGCCGGACGATGGGCGTGCGCGGGCACCTCGATCGCTCCCCGCGCGAGCACGCCGAGCGGGTGCTCCGCGAGCGCCGGGCGGCGTATGCGGACGTGGAGGCGAGCTTCGCGATCGACCGCGCCACCCCGGCCGACGTCGCTCGCGCGATCGCGGCCTGGCTGGTGGCGGCGCGCGGGCTGCGACTCGATGTCGCCGGCGCGCGGCCATATCCGATCCTCATCCGCGTCGGGCTCCTCGAACACGTCGGGGCCCACCTCGCCGACCTTGGCTGGAGCGGGCGAGCGGTGATCGTCGCCGATACCCTCACCGCACGGCAGCAGGCACCGGCCGTGGCAGCGTCGTGCCGGGCCGCCGGGATCACGACGGCGACCTTCGCCGTCGCTCGTGGGGAGCGCGCGAAATCCATTCGCAGCCTCGAGCGGCTGTGGGGCGGGCTGTCGCGAGCCGGCATCGGCCGCGACGGCGCGGTCATCGCGCTCGGTGGCGGGACAGTCGGCGATCTCGCCGGCTTCGCCGCGGCGACGTTCCTGCGCGGCGTCCGGTATGCGCAGGTCCCGACGACGCTCCTGGCAATGGTCGACTCGTCGATCGGCGGAAAGACCGGGATCGATCTTGTCGCAGGAAAGAACCTGGCCGGGGCGTTCTGGCCGCCCGATGCGGTGCTCGCGGATCCTGCGGTCCTCGCCGGGCTCCCGCGCCGCCAGCGCTCCTCGGGCCTCGCCGAGATCGTCAAGTCCGCCTTCCTCTCGGATCGCGTGGCCGTCGGCCAGGTCGAGCGCTCGGCGAGCCGGGTGCTCGACGGCGATCTCGGCCCGACCACCGGAGCGATCGCGCTCGCGGTATCGCTCAAGGCGCGGGTTGTCGGCCAGGACGAGCGCGAGGCCGGAGCGCGCGAGCTCCTGAACTTCGGCCATACCTTCGGGCATGCCTACGAAGCCGCCTCGGGCTATCGCGCGACGCACGGCGAGGCGGTCGGAATCGGCATGGTCTTCGCCACCGCGCTCGCCGAGGAGCTCGGTCTGGCGCCCGGGACGCTCCGGGCGCGGCTCGAGCGGCTCCTGGTGGCCGCCGGGCTGCCGGTGCGGGCACCGATCCCGGCCGGGACGATGCGGTATCTGGCGGTGGACAAGAAGGTGCGGGCCGGAGCGGTGCGCTGGATCCTGCCGCGGGCGATCGGGCGGTTCAGCGAAGTCACCGATGTGGGTCGCGGCTCCCTGACGGCCGCCGCGCGGGTGGTGGAGGGACGATGAAGATCCTGGTGCTGAATGGCCCCAACCTCAACACTCTCGGAATCCGCGAGCCGGCGATCTACGGCACCACGACCCTCGTGGAGATCATCGACGGCCTGCGGGCCGCCGCCGGCCCGGCGCACGCGATCGCCGATCTCCAATCGAACCATGAGGGAGCGCTCATCGACTTCCTGCAGCGGCACGTCGACGCGGACGGCGCGATCCTGAATCCCGGGGGACTCGCCCACACCTCGATTGTGCTTCGTGACGCGGTCGCCGGGTGCGCCTTTCCGGTCGTCGAGGTGCACATCAGCGATGTCACGGCCCGCGAGCCGTTCAGGCACCATAGCTACCTCACCGAGGTCACCGCGCAGCAGATCGTGGGGAAGGGGGTCGCGGGCTACGAGATCGCGCTGCGCTGGCTGCTCGACCGAACGGTCCGGCGCTAGCGGCGACCGCCCGCGAGTACGGAGAACATGGTTTCGACCGGCGAGATCAAGCGCGGCATGACCATCGAGCTCGAGGGCGTGCTCTACCAGATCGTCGAGTTCCAGCACATCAAGATGGGTCGCGGCAGCGCGCAGGTCCGAATGAAGCTCCGGAATGTCCGCCGCGGCGACCTCATCGAGAAGACCTTCCAGGCCGGCGACCGCTTCGCACGGGCGCGACTCGATCATCGCAATGTTCAGTACCAATATCACGACGGCGATCTCTATCACTTCATGGACACCGCGACGTATGACCAGATCGCGCTCGACGCGACCCAGCTCGGCGATGCGGTCGACTACCTCACCGACGGGATGGTGCTCACGCTGAACGAATACGAGGGTGACCCGATCGGCGTGGAGATGCCGGCATCGATCATCCTCACCGTGACGAGCGTCGAGTTCGGGATCAAGGGCGACACCGCGACCGGCGCGACCAAGCCCGCGACGCTCGAGTCAGGCTTGAAGGTGAGTGTCCCGCTCTTCGTCCAGCAGGGCGACAGGATCAAGGTGGACACCCGGAGCGGGGAGTACATCGAGCGCGCCTCGTGAGCCTGCCCGAGCGCATCATCCGGGTCGGCGACCTCTCGGTCCTCATCGCCCGCCGGCTGATGGAAGGCGATGGCTTCAAGGATCTGTGGGTCGAGGGCGAGGTCTCCGAGATGACCGCCTCGGCCGCCGGGCATAGGTACTTCACGCTGCGAGACAACGTTGCTCAGATCCGCTGCACCCTGTTCGCGACGGCGGCGTCCCGCATCGCGCTGACGCCGCGGGTCGGACTGCGGGTCCTCGCCCACGGCGCGCTCGACGTGTATCTGAAGGGCGGCAGCTACCAGCTGCGCTGCGACGATCTGCGACCCGCCGGCGCAGGGGAGGCGTATCTGCGGCTCGAGGCGCTTCGCCGTCGGCTGCGCGAGGAGGGGCTCTTCGCCGCCGAGCGAAAGCGTCCGCTGCCCGCGGCGCCGCGCCGGATCGGGGTGATCACCAGTCCGACCGGGGCGGCCTGGCACGACGTCCAGACCGTGGTCGCGCGACGCGATCCGGGGGTCGAGATCGTCCTCGCGCCGGCCCAGGTCCAGGGCCAGGGCGCCGTCGAGTCGATGATCGCGGCGTTCGACGGCCTCGCCCAGCTGCGAGAGCTCGACGTGATCATTCTCGCCCGGGGCGGCGGCGCGAGCGAGGACCTCTGGCCGTTCAATGACGAGGCGTTGATCCGCGCGGTCGCGCGCTGCGCTCGGCCGGTCTGCGCCGGGGTGGGCCATGAATCCGACGTCACGCTGGTCGATCTGGTCGCCGACGTTCGCGCGCCGACCCCCTCGGTCGCCGCGGAGCTCGTGGTGCCGGACGCCTCGGCCGGGATCGTGGCCGCAGCGCGTCTACGGCGCCGAATGGATGCCCGGCTGCGCGGCATCGTCGCCGATCGGCGCCGTCGTGCCGGAGCGGCCCGACGACTGATCGAACGGCAGGCGCCGTTGGCGCGCGTGGCGGCCCTTCGGCAGCGGCTTGACGAGAACCGGCGCCTCCTCGATCGCGCGATCGGGCGCCTCGTGCCCAGCCGGCGGTCCCGCGCGACCGGCGCCGCGCGCCGCCTGGCCGCGCTTTCGCCCCTCGCGGTGCTGGGACGCGGCTACGCGATCGTGGAGGACGGGAGCGGACGCGTCCGGAGCGATGCGGCCGGGCTGATGTCGGGCGCCCCGGCGCTCCTGCGGATGCGCGACGGCCGGGTGGATGTCACCGTCGGCACCGTCACGTTGCATGACGACGGCGGGGAGGGACACGATGGCGCGCGCTGATCCGGGTGAACCGACTGAACCGGGACCGGCGGCTCCGCCTCCGGCGGTGGAGGCGGCGCTCGCCCGCCTGGAGGGGATCGCCGACCGGTTGGAGGATCCGGCGCTCGAGCTCGACGAGGCGGTCCGGCTCTACGAGGAAGGCCTGCGCCTGTACGCCGAGTGCACCGCCCGGCTCGATGCAGCCGATCTGCGGATCACCCAGCTCGTGGACGCCCTGGCCGATCAGTCCAATCAGGGGCGGCCGGGTCGTTCGGGAAACGACTGAGAGACCGCCCGGCGGACGCACCGCGCCCGGTCCGCACGATCAGCGGACGGCGCGGGGGGTGACCAACGGGGGAGTAACGGCACCGACCGGACGAAGTTAAGACGGTGGACTGTCGTGACCGGCGCCAAGTGTTCCGCACCAGAACAACCAGGGGATCGCTTGGCCGCCAGGGAAGGGATCTCCGCCGGTGGCCAGGCGCCTCGCTCCGCTGTTCGGCGCGATCCTGTTGGCGACCACGCTCCTCGCCGCGCTCCCGATGCCGGCCGCCAGTGCGACCCTCGACCAAGGCGAGAGCACGCTCCTGGCCGCGGTGAACGACTTCCGCGCCGGACGCGGGCTGCCGACGCTGGTCTCCTCCGACACCCTCACCTACGCCGCCAAATGGATGGCGACGGACATGGCGGTGAACAGCTACCTCTCGCACACCTCCCTGGACGGCCGCAGCCCGACCCAGCGGATGGCCGACTTCGGCTACCCGGCCTTCGCCACCTGGGCCGGGGAGGACCTCGCCGCCGGGTACAGCAGCGCCGCGGACGTCCTGAACGGCTGGATCGCCAGCCCGGCCCACTTCGCCGTTCTGACCAACCCGAATTACCGCGCGATCGGTCTCGGCCGGGCGTACTCCGCCGGCTCGACGTACGGCTGGTATTGGGCCGCCGACTTCGGTGGCACGGTCGATGCCCCCACCACCGTCCAGCGCTCCGACCCCGGCTTCCACGCCGCCTGGGCGGGGCAGAGCCCCGACCCGACCCTCGCCCCCGGCCAGACGACGACCCTGGTCGTCGCGCTCCGGAACACCGGGTACCGCGGCTGGTACCTCGGCAGTCCGGGCCAGCAGGCGACGCTCGGCACCGCCGACCCCCTCGATGTCGCTCACCCCGATCTGGCCTCGGGCTGGATCGCCCCGAACCGGATCGCCGCGCCGACGACCAGCTGGGTCGGCCCGGGGCAGGTCGGCTGGTTCCAGTTCCAGGTGCAGGCCCCGGCGACCCCCGGCAGCTATCGCCTCGGGGTGCGCGGCGTCGTCGACGGGGCGACCTGGCTCGAGGACCAGGGCATCACCTTCACGATCACCGTTCGCTAGGGCGGATCACCCCGCGCGGTGCGCGCGGAGGAACGGCTCGAGCGCCTCGAGAAAGAGCTCGGGCCGCAGGCCATGGATCCGGTGGCCCTGACCGGGAAAGCGCTGTAGCTGCACCCCTTCCCGCGCCGCGATCCGCTCGGCCTCGCCCGGCGCGAGCGCGCTCTCCTTCGGGTCGGCGGCGAGGAGCAGCGTCGGCACCGCCGGTACCGCGGCATCGAGGGCGGCGCGCCCCGCGGGGTCGGGCGCGATGAACGCATCGACGAACGCCGGATCGACGGCCGCGTAGTACGTCGCCAGGCGCTCGGGGGCGTAGAAGCCGCGGACCTCGCCGACGGTCCGCTCGCCGCGCGGGCCCGGGGTGGGCAGCGGCAGCCGTGCGATCGCCGCGCGCAGCGCCGCGGCGTCGCTCTGGAGTCCGAGGGCCGCGCGTAAGGCAGCGTAATAGGCGCCGCGCCAGCCCATCCCGTACTGGCTCACGATCGGGTCCTCGAGGACCAGCGCGCGGAATGGCCGGGGGTCCCGCGAGGCGGCAAGGAGGGCGGTCGCGCCTCCGAGCGAATGTCCGACGACGATCGCCGGGCGACCCACCAGCGCGAGGATCCGATGCAGGTCGTCGGCGAGCGCGCCCACCGCGTACGGCAACGCGCGACCGCTCTTCCCGTGACCGCGCGCGTCGTAGGCGACGACGCGGTAGCGCGTCGCGAGGCGCGGGAAGATGTTCTCCCAGTCCTCCGCCCGGAAGGTGGCGCCGTGCGCCAGGACCAGCGGCGCCTCGGTCTCGGTCCCGCCGCCGGAGTCGTAATACGCGAGCTTCGGATCGCCCTTGAGGGTGCGCGAGCGGGGAAGGCGCTTCGGCATCGCAGCGAGTCTAGGCACAGCGGCGTGCTCTACGCTTCGGCCCCGTGACCGCGGCGACAGCGCGCACCGCAGCGAGCCGGACCCGACTCGATCAGCTCCTGGTCGAGCGGACGCTGGCGCCCAGCCGCGAGCGCGCCCGGGCGCTCATCCTGGCCGGCGCGGTGCGGGTCGCCGGCGAGGTCGCCGACCGGGCGGCCCTGCCGGTCCGCACGGACGCGGTCATCACCGTCGATCCGGGACCACGGTTCGTCTCGCGCGGGGGCGAGAAGCTCGACGGCGCCCTCGCCGACTTCGGCATCGACCCGACGGGCACGGTCGCCCTCGACGTGGGCGCCTCCACCGGCGGCTTCACCGACCGGCTGCTCCAAGGGGGCGCCGCACGCGTCTACGCGATCGACGTGGGCCACGGGCAGCTGGCCTGGCGCCTGCGGAACGATGCGCGGGTCACCTCACGCGAAGGCGTGAATGCGCGGACCGCGTTCGCGCTCCCCCAGCGGGTCGATCTCATCGTCGCCGATCTGTCGTTCATCTCGCTTGCCGTCGCACTTCCGCCGTCGTTCGTGCACCTACGCGATGGCGGCGACGTCATCGCGCTGGTGAAGCCGCAGTTCGAGGCCGGCCGCGCGGCGGTCGGCCGCGGCGGGATCGTGCGCGATCCGGTGGCCCGCGCCGCCGCGGTCGTGGCCGTCGCCGAGCGCTTCATCGCCGCCGGGGTGGGCTGCATCGCGATCGCGCCCTCCCGGCTTGCCGGCCGCGACGGCAACCGCGAGATCTTCGTCCACGCCCGCAAGGGGGAGCCCGGTCTGGCACCAGGGCGGATCGGCGAGCGCGCGCGCGAGGCCGCCGAGTGAGGTTCGCGCTGGTGGTCCGCCCGGACCGGGCGCCCGCGATCGCGGCGGCGCGGGCCGCGGCCGCCCGGATGCGCGCCGCCGGGCACGACGTCGTCGAGGTGAGTCTCGACGTCGCCGATCTGGCCACCGCGGTCGCCGGTGTCCGCATCGCCTGCGTGTTCGGCGGGGACGGGACGATGCTGCGCGCGGCTCGGGCGTTCGCACCGCTCGGGATCGGATTGCTCGGCGTGAACCTGGGCCGGCTGGGCTTCCTCACCACGACGTCGGTCGAGGACTTCGACGGGGTGGTGGCCGACGTCATTGCCGGCCGCTACACCTCCGAGGAGCGGACGCTCCTTGAGGCCCGGCACATCCGATCCGGGGACGAGCTGCTCCGGGTGCTCGCGCTGAACGACGTCGTGGTGGCCCGGGCCGAGCTCGTGCGCTCGATCCACGTCGCCGCGCGGATAGACGACGATCCCTTCACGGTGTACTGGGCGGACGGCCTGATCGTCGCCACGGCGACGGGCAGCACGGCCTACGGGTTCTCGGTCGGCGGACCGCTCATCCTGCCGTCTTCGCGAGCGATCATGATCGTCCCGATCGCGCCGCATCTCTCGTTCCCGAACGCAGTGGTGCTCGATGTCGACCAGACGATCTCGCTCGAGGTGCAGGATGAGCCGGCGCGCCTGTCGCTGGACGGGCAGGAGGAGCATGCGCTGCGAGCGGGCGATCGGATCGAGGTCCGGCGAGCCGAGCCGGTGGCTCGCTTCGTCCGTACCGCGGGCATGCGCCCGTTCCTCACGGTCCTGCGGCAGAAGATCCTCAAGGAAGGTGGTGGGCCATCGTGACGCTCGACATGGCAGCGGCGGTCAAGGCCCTCCGGGCGCAGACCCCGACGGTCCCGTCCGTGGCGATCGTCCTCGGCTCGGGTCTTGGGAAGCTCGCGGACGAAGTGACCGGTGCGACGCGCGTCCCGTACGCCCAGATCCCGGGCTTCGCGACGAGCACGGTCGCCGGCCATGCCGGCGAGCTCGTCGTCGGCAGGCTCTCCGGCAAGGACGTCGCGGTGATGAAGGGCCGGTTCCATTGGTACGAGGGCTATGAGATGGACACGGTGACCTTCCCGATCCGGGTATTCCGGGCCTGGGGGATCGCGACGCTGATCCTCACGAACGCCTGCGGAGGGCTGAACCCCGGCTTCAACGCGGGGGATCTCATGGTGATCTCCGATCACATCAATTTCATGCCCGACAACCCCCTTCGTGGCCGGAACGACGACGCGCTTGGCCCGCGCTTCCCGGACATGGTCGGGACGTACACCGAGGAGCTGCGCGACCTCGCGAAGGCGGTCGATCCGAAGGTGCGCGAGGGCGTGTACGTGGCGGTCCCCGGGCCCAACTTCGAGACGCCGGCGGAGCTTCGGATGCTCCGCGGGTTCGGCGCCGACGCGGTCGGGATGAGCACGGTGCCCGAGGTGCTCGTGGCACGGCACATGGGCATGCGGATCCTTGCGATCGCCACGGTGACGGACATGGCGACCGGCATCCCCGGCGAGGTCGAGCATGTCGAGCACGCGGACGTGCTCGCGGTCGCCGACCGTGCCGGGGCCCGCCTGGGGAATCTGGTCAAGGGCGTCGTCGCTCGGCTGTGACCGCCCCGCGCGTGGTCGAGCTCATCGAGCGCAAACGGGACGGCGGGAGCCTCGATGCGGTAGAGCTCGAGCAGCTCGTCGGCGCGTACACCCGGGGGGACGTCCCCGACTATCAGATGGCCGCGTTCTGCATGGCGGTGGTGTGGCGCGGCATGGGTCCGGAGGAGACCGCCGCACTGACCGCGGCGATGGCCGGCTCGGGCGACCGGCTCGACCTTCGTCGATTCGGCCGAGTCGTCGACAAGCATTCCACGGGGGGGGTGGGGGACAAGACGACCCTGGTCGTCGCCCCGCTCGTCGCCGCCTGCGGGGTCCCGGTCGCGAAAATGAGTGGGCGCGGCCTCGGCTTCTCGGGTGGGACGCTCGACAAGATGGAATCGATCGCCGGCTACCGCGTGGACCTGTCCACCGCGGAGTTCCTCTCGCAGCTTGAGCGCATCGGCATCGTCCTCACCGGCCAGACCGCCGACCTCGCGCCTGCCGATGGCCTGCTTTACGCCCTTCGCGACACCTCGGGCACCGTGCCCTCGATCCCGCTCATCGCCTCGAGCATCATGTCGAAGAAGATCGCTGCCGGGGCGCGGGCGATCGTCCTCGACGTAAAGGTCGGGCGCGGCGCGTTCATGAAGGATCTCCCCTCGGCCCGCGCGCTCGCCCGGGCGATGGTCGCGATCGGCACCGCTCATCGGCTGGAGGTCACCTGCGAGCTCACCGACATGGAGCAGCCGCTGGGCCACGCGGTCGGCAACGGCCTGGAAGTCGCCGAGGCCATCGCGACGCTCAAGGGGAACGGCCCGCCGGACCTCGTGGCGCTGGTGCGCCTAGCCGGCGCGGAGATGCTCGTGGCGGGCCGGCGGGCGCGCGACCGGAAGGCCGCGGTCGCCCGGATCGATCGCGCGATCGCCGACGGCAGCGGCCTCGCCAAGCTGCGCGAGCTCGTCGTCGCCCAGGGCGGCGACGGGCGGATGGTGGACGATCCGCGACGGCTACCGCGCGCGCCGCGGATGCAGACGCTCCGCGCCCTTCGGACCGCGTACATCGCCGACCTGGCGGCGGATGCGATCGGCCTGGCGTCGGTCCGGCTCGGCGCCGGCCGGGAGCACAAGGACGACCCGATCGATCACCGCACCGGGATCGTGCTGTACGGGAAGGTCGGTGATCGGATCGAGCGGGGAGCCCCGTATGCCGAGGTCCATCTCGCCGGACGGCCCGGGGATCCGACGGCGGTCGCGGCGATCGAGGCGGCGTATCGCTGGAGCTCGCGCCCGGTGCCGCACCGACGCCTCGTCCTCGGACGCATCGCTTCCCGCTAAAGGCGTGGAGGTGCGGCCGACACGGCGATTCCCCATAGACTCGGGTCATGATCGGACGTGCGTACCGCGGGCCCGGCTCGGGTATGAACCCGATGCTGCTCATCGCCCTCGTCCTGCTCGGCTTCTATTTCCTCACGGGCAGCCTCCAGGGCCCGATCGGCAACGCGTCGCGCGATCCGGTCGCGTTCGCCGGATTTCTGCTGGCCATCGTGCTCGGCATCACCGTCCACGAATTCATGCACGCCTATGCCGCCCACCGGCTCGGCGACGACACCGGCCGGCTCCTCGGCCGGATGAGCCTCAACCCGCTCGCGCACTTCGACCTCTTCGGAACGCTGCTGCTCGTCGTCGCGGGCTTCGGCTACGGGAAGCCGGTGCCGTTCAACGAGTCGCGCCTGCGCAGCGCGGCGTCGGTGAGCCTGGTCGCCCTTGCCGGACCGCTCTCGAACTTCGCCATCGCCGCGGTCTGCGCGATCCCGGTCCGCTTCTCCTCGGCGGACCTCCTCGGCGGCGCATATCGCGAGATCCTCGTCCTCGTCGTCTTCTACAACTGCATCCTCGGGGTGTTCAACCTCATCCCGATCCCGCCGCTCGACGGCTCGAACGTCATCTACGGCCTGCTGCCGCCGCGCCAGCAATACACCTGGCGGAGCTTTCAGCAGTACGGGCCGATCCTCCTGTTGCTGCTCCTGCTGGCCGGCGGGAGGATCCTGCAGACCATCGTGTTCGGCCCCGCGACGGCGCTCGCTGCGCTCCTCCTTGGCACCCGATTCTTCTGATGCTCGGCCGCGCGCGACAGACCTGGCGGGTCGCGCGGGCAGGCGGATCGGCCGACGAGCGGCATGCGGAGCGGACCGCCGCGATCCTCCAGGCGCTCGGCGCCGACCCTGAGCTCGTGCAGGCCGGTCTCTGGCACGACCGTGCGAAGCCGGCGGAGACTCGCCTCTGGCACCGCATCGCCGCGGTGCTCCTGGAGCGGGCCGCACCGCCGGTGCGGCAGCGTCTCGCGAGTGGGGACGGCGTCTTCGCGCGCTATCTGGACCACGCCCGCCGCGGCGCGGAGCTGGCGGCCCGCCGGGGCGCATCCCCTCGCGTCGTGGCGCTCATCGCCGGACATCACGAGCGGCCGCGCACGAGCGACGCCGCGCTGCTGGCGCGGGCCGATCGCGAGGCACTGCCATGATGCCGATCGGCGCGCGGCCGCCGGCGGTGACCATCGATGGCTTTACCGGTCCGCTCGACCTGCTGCTCGAGCTGGTCGAGGAGAAGCGGCTCGACATCTTCACCGTGCGGTTGGGTGAGCTGGCGGACGGGTACCTCGCCCGAGTCCGCGCACTGGATGACCTGCCGGCGGAGGAGGTCGCGGCGTTCCTGTTCGTCGCGTCGCGGCTCGTCCTGCTGAAGGCTCGCAGCCTCCTGCCGTCGCTCGAGCCGGTCGTCGCCGTGGACGACAGCGAGACCGAGGAGGAGCTTCGCCAGCGGCTCATCGAGTACGCCGCCGTGAGAGGACGGGCGAGCGCGCTCGGGGACCGGCTCCGCTCAGGCGAGCGTGGCTTCCATCGCGAGGGTGGGACGGTCGTCCTTCCTCCGCGGGGCGGGAGCCCCGACGCGCTTGCCGCCGCCTGGGCCCGGGTCCTGGCCCTTACCCGCCGCGCACCGGAGGAGGAGGCCCTGGTCCCCGGGGAGCGATACTCGGTGGAGCAGCGGACGGCGGAGATCGAGCAGCTCGTGGCCTCACAGGGCGCGCTGACCTTCGCTACGCTGCTCGGCACGGGGCCAACGCTCGGCTTCGCGATCGTGACGTTCATCGCGCTGCTCGACCTCTACCGGCGTGCGGTCATCGACATCACTCAGGACGAGCTGTTCGGTGAAATCCGTATCGAGCAGAGGGCCGCGCGGACGGAGGGCTAGGGTGGCGCGATCGGTCATCGCAGCAGCGCTCGAGGCGGTCCTGTTCGTCGCCGAGCGACCGGTCCCGCGCAACGAGCTCGCGAAGATCGTCGGTGCCGGACCTCGCGCGGTCGACGACGCGCTCGCCGAGCTCGACCGGGCCTACGCGGCCACCGGACTACGGCTCGCCCATGACGGGGACGACTGGCAGATCCTGACCGCGCCGGAGGCGGCCCCGTTCGTGGCCGCCTATCTTGGCGCCGACCGGCTGCGGCTCTCACCGGCCGCGCTCGAGACGCTTGCGGTCATCGCCTACCGTCAGCCGGCGACGCGGGCGGAGGTCGAGGCGATCCGCGGCGTGAACTGCGATCAGACGATCTACACCCTCAGCTCACGCCGGCTCATCGAAGAGCGCGGACGCCGCGAGGCGGCGGGCCGTCCGATCGAGTACGGCACGACCTGGGAATTCCTCGAGTGCTTCGGGCTCTCCTCGCTGGACGCGCTCCCGACCGCGCTCACGCCGGAGGGGATGCTCGCCGAGACGGCGGCCGACGCGGCACGCGAGCCCGTCTCGGCCGAGGCCGAGTGATGGCACGCGCGGCCGCCCGCGGCACCCGACCGGCCGCCGCTCCCGCCGGACGAGTGCGGGTGCAGAAGCTGCTGGCCGAGCGCGGCGTCGCCTCGCGCCGTCAGGCCGAAACGCTCATCGCCGCCGGACGGGTCACCAGCCGCGGGCGGCCCGTCACGATCGGCCAGAGCGTGGCCCCGGACGCGCCGCTGGAGGTGGACCGCAAGCCGATCGGCGTGGACGTCCGCCATCGCTACGTGATGCTCAACAAGCCCTTCGGCATCGTCTCGACCTCGAACGACGAGCGTGGCCGGCGGACCGTCGTCTCGCTGGTGCAGAGCGATGAGCGACTCTACGCCGTGGGTCGGCTCGACGCCGACTCCGAGGGCCTGCTGCTCCTGACCAACGACGGTGCCTGGGCCGAGCGAGTGCTGCATCCCCGCTTCGGCCATCCCCGGGAGTACGAGGTCGAGGTCACCGGCGCGGCCGATGAGAAGGCGCTGTCGACCCTCCGGCGAGGGGTGCTGCTCGATGAGGGGATGGCGCACCTGCGCGCGCTCCGCCTGGTGTCACGCTCCTCCGCTGGGGCGCGGCTCCGCCTGGTCCTGGAGACCGGCTGGAAGCGTCAGGTCCGGAGAATGTGCGCCGGCGTCGGGCTACAGGTCGTGCGGCTGCGGCGCGTGCGGATCGGGGCGCTGCGCCTCGGCACGCTCGCTCCGGGCGCCTGGCGCGAGCTGACCCCACGGGAGGTCCGGGACCTCGTGGCCGCCGGCCGGCCGGAGCGGCCGGCACGGACCGCACGGCCCGCGCGCGGTGGAGCTCCCGGCGCACGACGTCGGCGAGGACCGAGGGACTGATGGCACGCCCGAGGACGATCGCGATCGACGGTCCCGCCGGGGCGGGGAAGAGCACGATCGGCGCGCTCGTCGCCGAGCGTCTCGGCTATCTCTTTCTCGACACCGGCGCGATGTACCGCGCGATCGCTCTCGCGGCGCAACACCGGGAGATCGACCCCGATGACGCCGACCGGCTGACGGCACTGGCCGGCGAAGCTCGCGTCGCGATCGGTCCGGCGACCATCCGCGATGGGCGCGCGTACACCGTCCTGCTCGACGGCCGCGACGTGACCTGGGAGATCCGATCGCAGGACATCGATCACATCGTCTCGCAGGTCGCGCGGATCCCGGGCGTTCGTGACGCGATGGTCGAGCAGCAGCGGACGGCCGCGCAGCGTGGCCGCGTAGTCATGGTCGGCCGCGACATCGGCACGGTGGTCCTTCCTGACGCCGAGCGCAAGATCTTCCTCACCGCGTCTGCCGGCGAGCGGGCCCGCCGCCGCGAAGAGGAGCTCGCCGTCCGCGGCGAGCGGCGGCCCCGGCAGGAGCTGCTCCACGAGATCCTCCGTCGTGATCAGCTGGATACCGAGCGGGCGACCTCGCCCTTGAAGGCGGCCAGTGACGCCGTGGTCGTGCAGACCGATGGCCTCGAGGTCCGCGAGGCGCTCGAACGGGTCCTCGGGATCATCGCGGGAACGATCGCACACCCGGAATGAGTTGCCCTGTCGGCCTGCTCGGCCTGCTCGGCGGCCCGACCTGGCCCCAGGAGCGGCTCTGGCTCTGGCGCCTGCTCTTTCCGCCGCTCCGCGCCGCCTGCGCGGCGCTCTATCCGATGCGGGTGAGCGGCCGGGCGTTCCGGCCACACGGCGGGGCGTATATCGTCGTCGCGAATCACACGAACTGGCTCGACCCGCCGGTGATCGAGTTCGCGCTCGGCGTCGCCGTCCGCTTCATGGCAAAGGAGGAGGCGTTCGACACGCCGGTCCTCGGGGGTCTGATGCGTGCCAAGGGCTGCTTTCCGGTGCGGCGTGGCGCGGCGGACCGGCGGGCCCTGCAGACCTGCCTGCGCGTGCTCGCGGCAGGGCGGCCGCTCGGCTTCTTCCCGGAGGGCACCCGGAGCCGCGACGGCGTGATGCGGCGCGGCCATCCGGGCGTCGGCTTCCTCGCGGTGCGCTCGGGAGCGCCGATCCTGCCGGTCGGCGTCGTCGGGACCCACCAACGTGCGATCCTCGGCCCGTGCCGTGGCCGCATCGAGGTCCGCATCGGCGCGCCGTTCCTCGCCACCGAGCTGGTCCCGGCCGGACGCCACGACGAACAAGCGCTGACCGACGCGATCATGGAACGCGTCGCCGCGCTCCTGCCTCCCGAGATGCGCGGCGTGCATGCGACGAGGGGTCCGACGGAGCCGACGGAGCCGGCCTGAGCGGGATGTGCGGCGCGTAGACTGGGTCCATGGAAGTGCTCCTCGCGCGCGAGAACGGATTCTGCTTCGGGGTGAAGAAGGCGGTCGAGCTCACCGAGGCCGCCGCCGAGACCGGCAAGCCGGTGTACAACCTCGGCCAGGTGGTCCACAACCCGAAGATCAGCGAGCGCTTGGCGGCCCGCGGCGTGACCGTCATCAAGGATCCGTCGGAAGCGACGTCCGGCATGGTCGTCATCCGAGCGCACGGCATCCCGCCCGAGACCCGCGCCAAGATCGAAGCCCAGGGACTCGAGTGCATCGATGCCACCTGCTCGCTCGTGCTGCGCGCCCAGCGCTTCACCAAGCAGCTCGCCGACGAGGGCTACCGCGTGGTGATCCTGGGGACGCCGGAGCATCCGGAGGTCATCGGCCTGGTCGGCTTCGCCGGAGACAACTACGTGATCGTCGAGACGAAGGATGAGTGGGAGCGGCTCCCACGGATGAAGAAGGCGGGCGTCGTGTCCCAATCGACCCAGCCGCCGTGGGCGTTCAAGGAGCTCGTCTCACACGTCGCCGAGATCTCTCAGGAGACCAAGATCTTCAACACCGTCTGCCCGGTGACGGTGAAGCGCCAGCAGGCCGCCACCGAGCTCGCCGGGGAGACCGACACGATCGTCGTCGTCGGCGGAAGGAACTCCGCGAACACCCGGGAGCTCGTGAACCTCGCCCGGATGCAGGGACGCACCGCGTATCACATCGAGCACGCATCGGAGCTCCGCCCGGAATGGGTCGCCGGGCAGGTGCGCATCGGACTCATCGGTGGCTGCTCCACACCGATGGACACCCTGCTCGAAGTCAAGGAGCGCGCCGAAGCGCTGGCGCGGTAGGTGACCCGACCGGTCGTCGCGATCGTCGGCCGGCCGAACGTCGGGAAGTCCACGCTCTTCAATCGGCTCGTCGGCGAGCGACTGGCGATCGAGGCGGATCTCCCCGGAACGACCCGGGATCGGCTCTTCGGTACGGTCGAGTGGAGCGGGCACGAATTCGCGCTCGTCGACACCGGTGGGCTCGACGATCCAAAGCAGGGCGAGATGGAGGCGGGGGTCCGCCGCCAGGCCGAGCAGGCGATCGACGATGCCGACCTCGTCCTCTTCCTCGTCGACGCGAAGACGGGGATCCTCCCGGTCGAGCACGAGGTTGCCGACCGACTCCGCCGGACCGGGAAGCCGGCGCTCATCGTCGCGAACAAGAGCGACTCCTGGCGGGGGGAGGCGCAGGCCGCCGAGTTCTATGCTCTCGGCCTCGGCGAGGTCCACACCGTGTCGGCGATCCAGGGCACCGGGACCGGTGATCTACTGGATGCGATCCTCGCCCTCCTCCCGGCCGACGATGCGGCCGCCGAGGAGTACGACGCCCGGGTCGCGATCGTCGGGCGGCCGAACGTCGGCAAGTCAAGCTTCCTGAACGCCGTCGTCGGCGCCGAGCGGTCCGTCGTGAGCGAGATCCCGGGGACGACCCGCGATACGGTCGACACCGAGGTCCGGCGGGACGGGAAGCGAATCCTCCTCGTCGATACCGCCGGGATCCGCCGGCGCGGCCGGATCGACGAGGGGATCGAGAAGTACGCACTGCTGCGGACGGTGAGCGCGGTCGAGCGCGCGGACGTCGCGATCCTGCTCATCGATGCGACCGAGGGCATCACCGCCCAGGACACCCATATCGCCGGCTACATCCTCGAGGCGAACGTCGGGCTGGTCCTCGCGATCAACAAGTGGGATGCTGTCGACCGTGGCCCCGAAACGACCGAGCGCATGATGCGCGACGTGACCCGGGAGTTTCACTTCGCTCCCTGGATGAAGAGCCACTACGTGTCCGCGAAGAACGGCCGGAACGTGGAGGCGACGCTCGCCGATGCGACCGGCGTCGTCGCGACCCGCCGGACCCACGTCCCCACCTCCGAGCTCCATCGCCTGCTGGTCGACGCGATCGGGTCGCACCCGCCGCCGACGAACCGCGGCAAGGAGGTCCGCTTCCACCACGTGGTCCAGGGAAAGTCGAGCTGCCCGACCTTTGTCTTCTTCGTCGATCGGCCCGACCTCGTCCACTTCTCCTATCAGCGCTACCTCGAGAACCAGCTCCGCGAGCGCTTCCCGTTCGCCGGTACCCCGATCCGGGTCCAGTTCCGGGGGGCACGGGATGACTGACCATGCCGGCTCCCCGTGGCTCGGGGTCGCGCTCGCGCTCCTCGTCGGCTACGCGATCGGGTCGTTCTCCAGCGGCTACGTCGTCGGGCGGCTCTACCGGAACGTCGATCTGCGGACCGTCGGGTCCGGCTCGACCGGAGCGACGAACACCCTGCGGGCGCTCGGTCCGGGCGCGGCGATCCTCGTCGGAGCGCTCGACGTCCTGAAGGGCGCGGCCGCGGTCTGGATCGCCTCGCTCCTGGTCGCCACGCCGGCGGACGCTCGCACGATCGCGGCGGCGGCCGGCGCGCTCGGCGCGGTCGCCGGACATTGCTGGCCGGCGTTCCTGGAGGGGCGGGGCGGCCGCGGCGTCGCCACCGGGTTCGGCGCCCTGCTCTTCGTCGCGAGCCCGGCGTGGCTCGTCTCGGTCGCGGCGTTCGCGCTCGCGATCGCGGTCACCCGGATGGTCTCCGCCGGGTCGCTCGCCGCGGTGGCCGGCGCGGTCCTGGGCTACCTGCTCTTCGTCGAGGCCGGGATCATCACGTTCCACTGGGCGGTGGCCACGTTCATCGTCATCGCCAGCCTCATCGTCACGGTGCGGCATCGGGCGAACATTGCCCGGATCGCCCGCGGCTCCGAGCCCCGCCTGGGCGGGCGCACATCGCACCCGATGTAGCGGTCCTCGGGGCCGGCTCCTGGGGAACGACGCTCGCGACGATCATCGCCCGGGACGGCGGCCGTCCGGTGCTGCTCTGGGCCCGTGATCCGGCGCAGGCTGAGCGCCTTGCCCGGGTCCGCGAGAATGCGCGTTACCTTCTGGGCGTCCGGATCCCCGACGGCGTGACGGTGACCGCCGATCTCGAGCGCGCGGCCGACGCGGCGGCGCTCGTCGTCGTCGCGCCGGCCGACGGGGTCACCGCGCTGCGCGATCGCCTGGCGACGCTGCTCCGTCCCGGCCAGCTGGTGCTCTCGGCCACGAAGGGCCTGGCCCCCGGCAGCGGTCGCCGGATGAGCGAGCTCTGGGCCGAGGCGCTCCCGGCCGAGCGCATTGCGGTGCTCTCCGGCCCGAACATCAGCCGGGAGATCGCGGCCGGGCTCCCGGCGCCGACGGTGATCGCGTCGCTCGCCGCCGCTACCGCCAAGCGGTTCCAGGCGCTTGTGGGTACGCCGATGTTCCGGGTGTACACGAACGACGATGTCGTCGGCGTGGAGCTCTGCGGCGCGTTGAAGAACGTGATCGCGATCGGCGCCGGGGCGATCGACGGCATCGGCTACGGCGGGAACGCGAAAGCCGGGTTCATGACCCGTGGTCTGGCGGAGATCGCACGCTTCGCTTTCGCCCAGGGCGCCAACCCCCTCACCGCCGCGGGCCTCGCCGGCCTGGGCGATCTCATCACGACCTGCACGAGCGCCCGCTCGCGGAACCGGACCGTCGGCGAACTCCTCGCCGCCGGCCTCTCCCTCGACGCGGTCCGCCAGCGCCTCGGCGGCCAGGTGGCGGAGGGGATCGGCTCGACCGCCGCGGTCGTCGGGGCGGCACGGGCCCAGGGGATCGCGATGCCGATCGCCGAAGCGACGCACCGGGTCCTGTTCGGCGGCCTGGCGGTGCGGGACGCGATGCGCGCGCTCATGGAGCGCGAGACCGGGGAGGAGCTCGCCGGCCCGCTGGGCGAAGCATCGCGGATGATCGCCGGCCTCAACGCCGCAGCGGCCAAGCGGCCTGAGTGACCGGGGCCCCGGAGCGCTACGGCGCGTCGAGCGTGCGGGTCCGCGCGGTCGCGTCGCGCATGACCGGGGTCCCGCCAACCGTCACGGTGACAATGAACCGGTCGACCGGGCCAGGCGAGCCGACTAACGGCTTCAGCTGCGCGAGGTCGCCGTCGAGGACGCAGAGGGCCATCGGCTCCGCCGGGTCGGCGGTCGGGCCGTCGTTCGACCGGCGGCCGAAGTTCCGGAGCTCCCAGGCCGCGAAGCGCGCGCGCGTGGTGTCGTAGGCGGCGGCGACGCGGGCCGGCGGATCGAGGGTCCAGGCCGGGGCGGCGACGGTCTCGCAAAGCACCCGCGCGCGGCCCGGGGCCGGATCGTCCGGCAGGCCCCGGTCGGGCCCGAGCCAATAGATCTGGCGCGCGCCCACCGGATCGCCGGCCTCGTAGAGCAGCGGCAGATCGGTCACGATGTCGTAGACCACCCGCTCGCTCCCATTTCGGTAGGTGACCTGCCCGCGGGCCGGGCCGGCGGTCTTCGCCCAGGGAACCCCCGTCGCCAGGCCGTGACCGATCCAGCGGTTCACCACGCGGCAGGTGCCCGGATCGGTGCTCACGCGCGAGTAGCGCTTCTCCGCGTCCCAGGTGGTCGAGGTATCGCCACGGCATTCGGTGCGGGTGCCGTTGCGCGCCGGGACCACGCTGTCGGCGAACAGCACGAGGTCCCAGTCGCCACCGGCACGGTAGTCGAGGCGATAGCGCTCGGTGCCCGCGACGGGCGGCCGGCCATCGGAGAACGACATCCGCTGCGGGGACCACGCCTCGAAGGTCATGACGAAGGGCGGGAAATCGGCGGCCGGGGCACTTGACCCGGCGCCGCAGGACGCCGCGACGATGAGGATCGCGCCGAGCAGTGCCCGCACCAGGTGAGCATGCCACGCACCGGATCGAATCCACGCTCGGGTGGTGCGGAGCCCGCTCCAAGCCTGGTTGGCCGCTCGGTCGAGGTCCGCGGCCATGACCCTCGCTACGGCGCTCGCCGACGGGGAGCCGTGCGGACGCCGATAATCGGCGCATCTCAGGTAGGAGGACCCCGATGACATGGCGTGACCTGCTCCACCCGCGCGTCGCGTACGCGCACTGCGACATTCCCTGCGGGATCTACGATCCGGCGGCCGCAAAGACCGCCGCGGACACCGTCGCAAAGATGGTCGAGAAGATCCAGGGCTTCGCCGGTACCGATGAGGCGAGCCGGAACAACTTCGTGCGGTCGGTCGCGGTAAAGGAAGAGCACGCCCAGATCTGCAAGCGCGAGCTCCTCATCCTCTGGACCGACTACTTCAAGCCGGAGCACCTCGAGAAGCACCCGAATCTTCACGACACGTTCTGGAAGGCGGCGAAGCTCTGCTCCAAGAACAAGCAGAGCGTCGACGCGAAGGCCGCCGCCGACCTCCAGGCCGCAGTGAAGGAGATCGCCGACATCTTCTGGGCCACGAAGAAATAGCGATGGTCGCCCCGGTCATCCCCGTCGTCGTGCGGGGCGACAGCATGGAGCCGACCCTGCGCGATGGCGACCGCGTGGTCGTCCGCCGTCTCGGTCGGGCTCCGCGGCGAGGGGAGATCGTCCTCGTTCCGGATCCGCGCGCCCCCGAACGCAGCCTGATCAAACGGATCGCCGCCGTCCGGGCGGATGGTCTCGCCCTCGCAGGGGACCGACCGGAACGCTCCACCGACAGCCGGACCTTCGGCCCGGTCGACCCGCGGTCGGTCGAAGGACAGGTCGTGTTCCGCTACGGGCCACTGCGGCGAGTGGGCCGGGTCCGCTGATGCCGGAGGATCTCACCTGCATCCGCTGCGGGCTCACCCGCGCGGGCGCCGGCCGGGTCGGCCTTCCGGGCGAGCTTGGTGCCCAGATCGCCGGATCGGTCTGCGCCGAGTGCTGGAAGGAGTGGCTCCAGCAACAGGTCCGCGTCATCAACCATTACGGCCTGAAGCCGATGGTGAAGGAAGACCGCGAGAAGATCTACTCGCTCACCCGCGAGTTTTTCGGTCTTCCGCCGGCCGCCTAGACTTCGGCCAATGAGCGACGAGCATCAGCCCGCTGCGTCCGCGGAGCCGGGCGCCGAGGGCGTCTACGTCTACTGCATCATCGAATCCGGGAAGGAGTGCATCTTCGGGCCGATCGGGATCGGCGGGCGCGGGGACGACGTCTACACCGTGCACCATCGCGACCTCGCCGCCGTGGTAAGCAAGAGCCCGCTCCTGGTCTACGACCCGACGCGCGACAACGCGCTCACCCACGAGCACGTGCAAGAGGTGGTGATGAACGAGCACGGCTTCACGCCGGTGCCGATGAGCTTTGGGACGATGTTCAAGACCGAGGGAGACACCGTGGAATTCCTCAAGGATACCTACGACGCGCTGCGGGACGTCCTACAGAAGATGAAGGACAAGCTCGAGTTCGGCCTCAAAGTGAACTGGGATCGCCACGAGGTCCTGAGCGAGATCGAGGCGGAGAACGAGGAGATCAGCCGGCTCAAGGCCGAGATCCAGACGAACACCCAGTCCTCCACCTACTTCGCTCGAATGCAGCTCGGACGTCTGGTGGAGCAGGCACTCGCCGACAAGTCGGAGGACTTCGTCCGCGACATCTATGACCATCTCCGTGACGCGGCCATCGCCTCGCGGACGAGCAAGGTCATCGGCGAGAAGATGATCATGAACGCCGCGTTCCTCGTGGCGCGCGACAAGGCCGACGATTTCGACGCGAAGGTCCACGAGATCGGCAAGCGCTACGAGGGCAAGCTGTCGTTCCGCTACACCGGGCCCTGGCCCCCATACAACTTCGTCACCATCCGCCTCCAGCTCGAGCGTTCCGCGGGTCTCTAGGAGGCCCGGCGACGATGTTCGGCATCGGCAAGCTCCTCATGCTTCCGTACTCCCTGCCGGCGGCGGGGATCAAGTACTGCATCCGCCAGGTCATCGACATGGCGGAGAACGAGATGCTGGACGACAACGCGGTGAAGGAGGAGCTCATGCTCCTCAACCTCCGGCTCGACGAGGGCGAGATCGACGAGGCCGAATACCGGCGCCAGGAAGCGCCGCTCCTGGTCCGCTTCTCGGAGATCAAAGCCTACCGGAGGCAGCTCGCGGAGCAGGAGCTCGCCGCTCGCCAGGCCGGGCTTCCGTCCGAGCCGGGCGGAGGCCGGCAGGTCGTGATCGAGACACCCAGCGAGCTCGAGGAGACGGACCGGTCGACATGAGCCTGGTCTACGCGTACGGGATCGTCCGGTCCGCCGATCGGCCGGAGCTCCTCGAGGGCATCACCGGGCTGACCGGCCTCGGCGGCGGGCCGCTCCGGCTGGTGGCCGACGGACCCTGCGCCGCGGTGGTCACCGACGTGCCCGAGGGCGAATTCGCGGAGGGCCCGCTCAACGCCCACTTGGGAGATCTCGACTGGATCGGGCCGCGGGCGGTGAAGCATCAGGAGGCCAACGCGGCGCTCGGCGTGCGCGTCAGCTCGCTGGTGCCGCTCTCCTTCGGCACGATCTTTCGGGATGACGCCGGGGTCGCCCGGATGCTCTCCGGCGAGCGCGCCGTCCTCGTCGCGCGGCTCGACGCCCTGGCCGGGCGGGAGGAGTGGATCGCGACCCTCCGTCGCGACGATCGGATCGCCGAGGCCGCGCTCGAGGGGGACAGCGCGGCACTCGGCGCGCTGCGGTCCGAGATCGCCGGCGCCGCATCCGGCCGCGGGTACCTCCTCGGACGGCGGCTGGGGGACACCATCCGGAACGAGCTCCGGCGCCGAGATGGAGAGGCCGACGCGCGAGCGGCGCAGCTGCTCACCGGAGCAGGGGCGCGGCTCTACCGCGAGCCCCTCGCCGACCATGCCGCCCCCACCGAAGCGAGGGCGGTGGCGCGCTACTCGGCGCTGGTCGCCACCGCGGAGGCCGCGTCGCTCGCCACGGCGGCGGCCGACTTCGCGGCGGACTGGTCCGCACACGGGTACGCCCTCGAGCTCTCGGGGCCCTGGCCGGCCTACCGCTTCGCCACCCTCGCCGCGGCGGCGTCGTGAGCGAGCCGCTCGCCGACCTTCCGGACGAGGAGCTCACCCTCCTGGATCTCACCGACCGCCTGCTCAACCGCGGCGTCGTTCTGGTCGGGGAGGTCACCATCTCGGTGGCCGGTGTCGATCTCATCTACCTCGGGTTGAATGTCATCCTCACCGCGGTGGAGACTGTCACCCAGCACGAGCGACGCCTTGCCGAGCAGCGGATCGGCCCCGAGTGACCCTCCTCGCCCACGCGATCGGCCGGGCGATGTCGGCCGAGCCGCCCAGCACAGGCCTCCGCGGGCGGCCGCTGCGCCGCATCGCGCCGGAGGGCCGGGCCCTCGGCCTCTGGGCCACCGGGTGGGACGGCCCGCCGGGCCCGCTCGGCCGAGATGACGCGCTCGG
The DNA here is from genome assembly GCA_036565345.1 of Candidatus Limnocylindria bacterium. Taxonomy (GTDB): domain Bacteria; phylum Chloroflexota; class Limnocylindria; order P2-11E; family P2-11E; genus UBA4735. The sequence goes on from DATCNH010000033.1 coordinate 33,836, forward strand.
CCACCACGCCATCGTCGCAGCCATCGCCGCCGCCGGCCCCTGCCTCCCCGTCCGGTTCGGCTCCTGGGTCGCGAACGAGGCGGCTGCGGCGGCCCTGCTCGCGGGCCGGCTGGATGCGCTCGAAGCCGCGCTCGCCCGGGTCACCGGACGGAGCGAGCTCGCGGTGACCCTGCTCTGGCAGCATCGCCGGGCGACCCCGGACCGCACTCCAGCCGCCGCGCCGCCGGCGTCCGGGGCGATCCTCGCCGGTCCGGGCCCGGGCCGGCGCTTTCTGGAGGACCGCCGCCGAGATCTCGGCGAGGCCGGAACGCGCCACGCTGCCGCCGAGGCACTCGCCGACCGGTTTGTGAGCCTGCTCGGGAACCTGGGGATCGACCAAGCGGACGTCCGGCAGGACATCTGCCCGGCGGCGGAAGTGGCCCTCTCGCTCTCGGTCTTGGTGCCCGACGCGCGGGCGCTCCAGGTAAAAGCGGCCGCGCGCCGCCTCGGCGGCGCGCTCGAGGGCGTGCGCGGCGTGGTCAGCGGTCCCTGGCCGCCCTACAGCTTCACCGCGGAGCTCGCCTGAGTGGACGCTGGCTCGGAGGAGCTGGAGCTGCTTCGGCGCGAGGTCGAGCGCATCCGTGGCATCCTTCCCCCGCGGGTCGACGTTGATCCGGAGGGAGTCGAGCAGGGCCTGGCAAAGCTGGTGCTCACGCTCGTCGAATTCCTGCGACAGTTGCTCGAGCGACAGGCCATCAGACGAATGGACGGAGGCAGCCTGAGCGATGACGAGATCGAACGCATGGGCGTCGCTTTGATGCGGCTGCAGGAAAAGGTGACCGAGATCGCCGCGACCTTCGGCCTGGAGACCGAGGACCTGAACATCGGACTCGGCCCACTCGGGAAGCTGCGATGACGATGAGCGGCCGCGGCCCGAGCATGCCAAGCACAGGCACGAGCATCATCGACATCCTCGACCGCGTCCTCGACAAGGGCCTGGTCGTCGCGGGCGATATCAGCATCTCGCTCGCGAATGTCGAGCTCCTCACCATCCGGATCCGGCTCTTGGTCTGCTCGATCGATAAGGCCGAGCAGATCGGGTTGAACTGGTGGCGGTACGACCGCAACCTCGTCGCACCTCCCGGCGCCGATACCGCGCTGCCGAAGGACAACGTCGCAAAGCTCGAAGCCCGGATCGCGGAGCTGGAAGCGCAGCTCCGGTCGCGTCAGAAGTAAGGAGAACGACCATGCCAGTCGAACGCGCAGCAGGTGGCACCAGCCTCATCGACGTCCTCGACCGCATCCTCGACAAGGGCATCGTCATCGACGCGTGGGTCCGGATCTCGCTCGTTGGGATCGACCTGATCACCGTCGAGGCCCGCGTCGTCGTCGCGTCGATCGACACCTACCTTCGCTACGCCGAGGCCCTCGGGATCACGACGACCGTCGCGCGGCCCGGGAGCACGCTCCCGTCATCCATCCCGACCGGCGGGACGGTCTCCCCGGAGGCGCGTGCGGCCCGCACGACCGAACGGTCCTAACACGGCCCTGACCGGCGGCCAGGCGCGAGGGTGAGGGATCTGCTCGCGCTGAGCGACGTTCCCGAGCGCACCGGCCCGGGCCTGCAGACCTCGCTTGAGTCGATGCTCGATGGGCTTGCGCGGGCCTTCGGATACGAAAAGGCCGTGGTCGTGCTGGCGGATGAACGGACCCGGACGCTTCGCGGGACCATCGGTCGCGGCCTGCCGGCCGAGATGCTCAACGCGATCGAGATCTCGATCGACGACACGGACGACCCGCTGGTCGCGACATTCCGGAGCGGCGCACCGCATCGCGTCGACGACGTGCTTGGCGACATACGGATCTCGGCGCGGGCCCGCGAGGCGCTCGTCGACCTACGCCTTCCATCCTTCGTCGTCGTGCCCCTCCGCGGGCCGGCGGAGTCGGCGATCGGGGTACTCCTGCTGTCCCGCAGCACGCCGATCACCGATGGCGACCTCGAGGATCTCGCGCCGGTCACCGCGCGAGCCGGCGACGCCCTGGCCCAGGCACGGGATGTCGCACGCCTGGTGGCAGGGAGCGAAGTCCACGCCGTTGAGAAGGAGTGGCTGTGGTGGATGGTGAACGCGGTCGCCGATCCGGTCGTCGTCACCGATGCCCAGAACGACATCGTGCTGCAGAGCCGTGGCGCCGAGCAGCTGTTCCGCGCCGGCCGCGACGACAGCCCGGGAAAGACACACGCGATGCAGATGAACAACTTCCTCTTCACCGCGGCCCTCTCGACCTGGAATCTCCAGCGGGCGGGCGAGCGGAGTCGCGAGCTCACCCTCGTCGACCCGATCGAGGGGTCGGAGCTCATCTTCGAGGTGATCACCACCGCTGCGACCAACTACCGCACCGGGGCCCGCGGCACGGTCTCGGTGCTGAAGAACGTGACCGACCTGCGTCACGTCACCGAGGAGCTCAGTCAGAACCTGCAGCGGCTCCAGATCGCCGACGAGGACGTCCGCCGCGAGCGCGACCGCCTGGACCTGGTCCTGCGGAACGTTCCGAACCCGATCATCGTGATCGATAACGCCGATCAGATCATCAGCATGAACGCCGCGGCCGGGCGGTTGTTCGGGACCGCCCGTGGCGCGCTGCCGGCGGATGGCCAGAGCCAGACCGCGCTGCGCAACGACGCCAAGTTCAGCTCGTTCCTCGCGCAGCTCTCGCTCGATCAGGCCGAGCGACGGAGCGGCGAGCTCACGCTCATCGACCCGGAGACCCGCGAGGAGCTGATCATGCAGGTCACCGCGAACGAGGTTCGTGATGCCGTTGGCGCCACCATCGCGACGGTGTCGGTGATGCAGGACATCGGACGGCTCCGCGAGCTGGAGCGCCGCCGCCTCGAGCAGGCACTCTTCGACTCCGAGAAGCTGGCCGCCACCGGCCGCCTCGCGGCCTCGATCGCGCACGAGATCAACAATCCGCTCGAGGCCATCCAGAACGCGCTCTACCTTCTGGTGAACACGATCCCCGCCGAAGACCCGAACGCCCGCTTCCTGAACATCGCGATGAAAGAGACCGAACGGATGAGCCGGATCCTCCGGCAGATGCTCGGCTTCTACCGTCCGGCCGCGAGCATGGCGCCGACCGATCTCAACGCACTCATCGAAGAGGCCGAGGCACTCGTCGCGAAGCGCCTGCGCGACCGCGGCGTACGTGTGGAGAAGACCCTCGACCAGTCGCTGCCGCGCGTCGTCTCCTCCGCCGATCAGATGAAGCAGGTCATCCTCAACCTCATGCTGAACGCGGCCGAGGCGATGCCGCAGGGCGGGGTGATCTCGGTGACCACCCAGGTCCATCGCGATGCCGACTCCGCCTTCCTCCGCTCGGACGCCGTCCGCATCCTGATCAGCGACACCGGCGCGGGGATCGCCGAGGAGCATCTCCAGCACATCTTCGAGCCGTTCTTCTCGACGAAGGGCGAGAAGGGGACCGGGCTCGGGCTCTGGGTGAGCTCGGGCATCGTCCAGAGCCACGGCGGAGCGCTCCAGGTGCGGAGCCGCCAGGGTGCCGGGACGACGTTCAGCATCACCCTTCCGATCGGAGGGCCGCCGGCCGATGCCGCCACGTAGGCTCCTGATCGTCGACGACGAGGAGAGCGTCGCGGTAACGATGCAGGCGATCCTGCAGCTCGACGGTCACGACGTCGAGATGACCACGCGCGGCGACGAGGCGATCCGCCGGATCGGGGAGACGACCTATGACCTCGTGCTCACCGACCTGCGGCTCGACGACCTCGATGGCCTCCAGATCGTCGCCGAGACACACCGGCGCGCGCCGGACACGATCGTCATCGTGCTGACCGGGTACGCCTCGCTCGAGTCGGCGGTCAAAGCGCTTCGCGAAGGCGCCTACGACTATCTCCTGAAGCCGTGCGACGTCGAGGAGCTGCGGGCGACGGTCTCGCGCGGGCTCGAGCGGCGTGGGATGGGGCAGCAGCTGCAGGAGCGGCTCGTCGAGCTCGAGTCCGCGAACAAGACGATCGGCCGGATGAACGCCGAGCTCGAGGACCGGATCGCTGCGGCGACCGCCGATCTGGAGGAACGGCTCGAGGAGCTTGCGGCGGCGAAGGCGGAGACCCAGGATCACCTCGAGAAGCTGCGCGAGCTGGACAAGCTGAAGTCCCAGTTCCTGTCGATCGCGTCCCATGAGCTGAAGACCCCGATCACGGCAATGTCCGGGTTCATCCAGATCGCGGTGCGACGGCTCCGCCGGCGGATCGATCGCCGGAACCCGGCGGACACGGAGCAGGGTGCCGAGGACCTGACCCTGCTCGAGCAGCTCGAGGTGGTGAACCGCCAGACCACCAAGCTCGCGCGGCTGGTCGACGAGCTCCTGGACGTCTCCCGGATCGAGTCGGGGCGGCTCGAATTTCGTGTCGCCGACGTGGACCTGGCCGCCCTGGCGGACGAGGTGGTCGACCGGCTGGAGATGGTCGCCGGCGAGCACGCCCTGGTCGTCAGGCGGAAGGGCGAACGGTTCGTCGTCCGGGGAGACCGCGACCACCTCGAGCAGGTGCTGAACAACCTCGTCAGCAATGCGGTCAAGTATTCGCCGAGCGGGCGCCGCGTCGACATCTCCCTCGGCTCGACCGGCGATGGGATGGTCCTGCTCTCGGTGACCGACCAGGGGATGGGGATCCGTGCCGCGGAGCTCGAATCGATCTTCGGATTGTTCTATCGCTCCCCCGACCGCGAGGCACGCGATGTCGGCGGCATGGGCCTGGGCCTCTACATCAGCAAGGAGATCGTGGACCGCCATGGCGGTCGCATCTGGGCGGAGAGCCGCACCGGCGAAGGGACCACGTTCCACGTCGCCCTGCCTCCGGCCGGGCCGCCGAACGCGGCGACACCGTCCAGCGCGAGCGCCTCCACCGGCTGAGCGTCGCTACACTGAGCCTCACCAGCCGATCGCACGGGGCGTGGCCTAGCCCGGTTCAAGGCACCAGTCTGGGGGACTGGAGATCCCGAGTTCAAATCTCGGCGCCCCGACCGACACGATGAGCGTCCCCGACGTTGTCGCTCGGCCGTCCGAGCGCGGGAGCCGCGAGCCGAGCCTGATCCGGCTGCACCGCGAGATCCGGGCCTGCACCCGCTGCGTCGAGGCCGGCCTGCTCCCGGCAGCCGCGCCGGTCGTCGCGGGACGACGGAGCGACCGCATCATGATCGTCGGTCAGGCGCCGGGCGCGGTCGAGGTCACCACCCGCGTGCCGTTCTCCGGGCGGGCCGGCGCCGAGCTCGGCCGGTGGCTCGCTCGGGCCGGGATCGACCGCAGCGCCCTCCCGTACCGCACGTCGATCACCAAGTGCTACCCGGGCAAGGCGCCGGACGGCCCCGGCGACCGGGTGCCGAGTCGCGCGGAGATCGCACTCTGCGCTCCCTGGCTGGAGGCTGAGCTGACCGTGCTTCGACCCGCGGTGATCCTCCCGGTCGGCCTGCTTGCGATCCGGCGGCTGTGGGGACCAGGTGCCCTCGCCTCGATCGTCGGACGGAGCCGGCGATCCCCCGAGCTCGACGGCGCGCTCCTCATCCCCCTGCCGCATCCGAGCGGCGCATCCCGTTGGCTGAACCAACCAACGAATCGGCGGCTGCTCGATCGGGCCCTCGCGCTGGTCGCGTCCGCCGCCCGGGGGCTTGACGCCTGAGGCCAGCGCAGTCAGAATGCGGCCACGCAGGTGAAGCTTGGAAACGCAGCCATCGCAGGAGATGCAGTGAGTCCAGCGTCGGCCTCGGGCGAGGACGAGTATTTGACGACCGACGAGGTCGCCAAGCGCCTGCGCGTTCACCCCACGACCATCCTGCGCCGCCTCGGCGCGATGGACGACGCGGACCCGACGCGGATCCCCGCGGTACGGGTCGGTCGTGTCTGGCGGATCCCCCGCCGTGAGTTCGAAGAATGGCTCAGCCGCTCCAGCCGGACCGTTCGTCTGTCCGGCCGCCAGCGGCGGCTGTTCTAGGGCCCACCGGGTGACACGGACAACTTAAGAGGAAGGGAGGTGACTGGAATGCCCGCGAAGAAGAAGGCTGCCAAGAAGACCACCGCGAAGAAGGCGACCAAGAAGAAGAAGTAATCGAGCCCTCGTGACGGCGGCGCCGCGGGCGGGCGGCGCTGGCCGGATCCTCGGCCAGGCAGGACCTTCGTACCGGTGTGGGTAACGATGCGATAACGACGGCCTGGCTCGGCCCGTTGGGCCTGGTGATGCGATGGGATCGGTGGACGCTTGCCCGCGCCGGCGTCACCGCTCTGGTGGTCGTCGCGGCAGTCGCTGGGCCGCTTGCTCGGCCGGCAAGCGCGGACGCAATCACCGGCGTCCAGCTCCTCCAGCGCCTCAACGAGCTTCGCTCGGCCGTTGGCGCCCCGACGATCGCGGCGGACCCGAGGGTGGCCCTCGCGGCGCAGCATCACGCCGACTACTCGTCATTGAATGGGACCGCCGGTCACTATGAGACTGCGGGCCTCGCGGGCTACACCGGCTACGGCCCGCGCGATCGGGTCGCGGCGATGGGCTGGTCCACCTCGTTCGTGAGCGAGGTCGCGGCGAGCTACAGCGGCGGAATCCAAGCGCTCAACGAGCTCTGGGACGCGCCGTACCACCGGCTCGGGATGATGCACCCCAACTCGGTATCGACCGGGTGGGGGCACTCCGATCTGGGCGGCCGCTCGAACACCGTCGGCGATTTCGTCTACGACTTCGCGCAGCGTCCGGTCCCGTTCGTCCGATCGCCGGCGAGCGGTCAGACCGGCATCCCGACGAGCTGGAGCGGGAACGAATCGCCGAGCCCGCTGCCGGCCGGTGTCTCCGGCCCGGTCGGATATCCGATCATGCTCGTCTACTCCGCCGCGCAGAACGTGCAGATGCGTGCGGCGGAGATCGTCACGCCATCCGGTGCGCGACTGCCGATCTACTACCCGGCCCCGCTCTGGGAAAATGACTACCAATTCATCATCCCGCAGCGACCGCTCCCGTCCGGCACGACGCTGCACGTCCGGTTCGACATCACCGTGAACGGGCAGTACGTGACGAACGAATGGGACTTCACCACCGCCGGCGCGGCCGGCACGGCGCTCCCGCCGTCACCGACCTTTCACTCGGCCTTCGTCGATCAGTCGACGTATCCGACCATGGCGGCCGGTGCCTCGACGACGGTGACCGTGCGCTTCCGCAATACCGGCACGGCGACCTGGCAACAGGGCGTCGCCGGCAAGCAGGCGAATCTCGGTCTGAACGGCGACACGACCGCCTTCGCCGCGCTCGGAATGAACGACGGCTGGCTTTCGCCCAACCGCCTGGCGACGACCGCCGAGGCCTCCGTCGCGCCGGGCGCCGTGGGAACGTTCACCTTCCGGGTGCGCGCCCCCAGCGCTCCGGGCGTCTATCGCCTCCCGCTCCGGCCGGTCGTCGACGGGGTGACCTGGATGGAGGATCAGGGGGTGTTCCTGGTGGTCACCAGCGACGCCGGCTACCACAGCCGCTGGACGGCCCAGTCACCGTACCCGGCGCTCGCTCCCGGCGAAACGAGCGCACCGCTGACCCTCACCTTTACGAACACCGGTAGCCGGTCGTGGACGAAGGGCCTGGCCGGTCAGCAGGCCGATCTCGGGATCAACCTCGACGACCGGACCTGGTCCGCCCTCGCGGTCGGCTGGCTCACGCCGGACCGTCCCGGAGTGCAGACCGAAGCGGTCGTTGCGCCGGGCCAGCAGGGCACCTTCACCTTCCAGGTCAAGGCGCCGGCAACACCGGGCGTCTACTCGATCCATCTGCGGCCGGTCATCGACGGCACGGTCTGGATGGAGGACGAGGGGGTCTTCCTCGTCGTCACGGTCCGGTGAACAGCACCTCGTAGGTCTCACGGCAGCGTGGGCAGCGGACCCCCGCGGCGTACGGCGGGTTCGGTGGGACATCGGCATGCTCGCGGGTCACGAAGCGCGGCCCCACCTCCTGCCCGCAGAACGGGCAGCTCGTCTTGTACGCAAGGAAGTCGGGACGGCTCGCGCTGATCCGGCGTCGTGCCAACTCGCCCGCACCGCTCTTCTGGGCCATGGCCCTATCTTACGGTCGGGGCACCACCGGACGGTCCGCGCTCGCACGCGAGGACGGCGCCGACGACCTCGGGAGGTCTCGCCAGCCCGGCGCCTGAACGTCTCGGGCCGCCGGACGCCGCACCGGACCTGCGGCGGGCGCACCGGCCCCGATCAGCTCCGGGTCACGGTCTGGGTCCGCGGGTCGTAGCGGAACCGCACCAACTCGCTCGACTGGTCCGCCGTGGCGTAGACGACCTCGATGACCGTGGCCCCGTCGACGACGATGGTCGTCGCGCTGGCCGACCACTGCCGGCGCGAGCGTTCCCACGAACGTCGGAGCTCCCGGCCGCCGGCACCCTCGACACGGTCGAATCCCTGCCGGAGATCCACGCGCTCCGGCAGCGCGGCTGACCGCGGCTGGCGCGGGGTCAGGCTGACATTCGGCGCGCGCCATGGGGATCGCTCGCCGCGCGCAGGCCTTCGCCGAGCAGATTGAAGGCGAACGCCGCGCCCGCGACGACCAGACCGGGAATGAGGGCGACGTATTGATGGCTGAAGGCATCCTGCCGGGCGCCGGCCAGCATCTGCCCCCATTCCGGCGCGCGGTCGCGGATCGGAAGGATCGGCTGATTCGCATCGTCGACGTACGCGGCGCCCCCGGAGATAAACAGTCCGATGAAGCCGAGCTCGGCAAGGAGCAGGAGCACCGACCCGGCCTCGATCGCGAGCAGTCCGGCGAGCTGCGGCACCAGGCTCCGCAGGACGTGGGTCCGGAGGATCCCCATCCCGCTCGCGCCCAGCGCACGTGCCGCTTCGACATACGCCGAAGCGCGGATCCGGACGACCTCGCCCCGCACGAACTGCGCAAGGTCGGCCCAGCCGACGGCGGAGAGCGCGATCACGAATCCGACGAGGCCGTGCTCGCGGAGCGCCACGACCATGAGGAGCGCGAGCATGAGCTGCGGGAAACCCGCGACGGCGTTCGTGACCGATGTGAGGATCCTGTCGGGCGTCCCTCGGCGCCACCCGGCGAGGACGCCGACGCCCAGCCCGAGCGCGGCTCGACCGGCGAGGCCAAGCAGCGTCGCGCCGAGACTGAGGCGGGCCCCGTACAGCAGGCGGGAGAGCTGGTCGCGCCCCAGCGGATCCGTGCCGAGCGGAAAGAGCGCGTCCGGCGGAGTCGGCGGAGCCGCGAATCGGCCATCCGGATAGAAGAGGATCACGCGCTGCGTCTGTGGATCGCTGGGGGCGAGCTGGCTTCCGAAGAGCGCGACCAGGGCGATGCACACCACTCCCGCGACGCCGATCACCAGCGGGACATTCGTGAGTCCGCGCCGGGCATCCGTCGGCCCACCGCCGCGGACCACCGCGGTCATGTCGGGATGCGGGGATCGAAGGCCCGTCCCGCAGCGCCGACGATCGCACTGACCGCGCCGAACAGGAGCGCGAAGCCGACCGCGACCGCGACGGCGAAGACGGTCTTCCCGTTCGCGACGGCATGGATGAAACCGAACCCGGCCCCGGGCCAGGAGAAGATGTACTCGACGATGGCGAGGCTCGAAAGGGCGCTCCGCGCCGCGAGGCCCATGCCGGCAAAGACCGCCGGCGCCGCGTTGGGGAAGATGTGGCGCCGGACGATGAGCGCCTCCGCGAGCCCCTTCGCCCGTGCGGAGCGGACGTAGTCGCCGTGTCGCACCTCATCGAGCGTCGTCGCGGTCGTCCGGAAGAGGTAGGCCGCGGGCCGCATCCCGACCGCGATCGCCGGCAGGATCAGATGCTGGTCGAGGCCGTAGCCGCTCGTCGGCAGCAGCGTCGTCCGGGTGCGCACGAACCAGAGCACGACGACGACCTGCAGCAGCATCGCCCAGATGAAGGAGGGCAGGGACACCCCGACCATCCCGATGCTCCAGCTCGCGGTTCGCACGAGGCGCGACGGCGAGAGCGCATACGCCGCTCCGGCGGCCAGCCCGACGAGCGACGCCCCGGCAAGCGAAACGAGCACCAGCGCGACGCTGCGGGAGAGCGCGAGCGGAACGGCCTCCTCGAGCGGCTTGCCCTGGAACGGATCGAGCCCGCGAAGCAGCACGTTGAGCGAGAGCGTCGTGACGTCGGTGTCGCGCAGGACCATCTGGGTGAACCAGGCCACCAGCACGCCGGTGACGGCCGCCGACGCGAGGGCCTGCAGTAGTGGCGCGCGGAGGGTGCGGAGCGCGCTCACGCCGCGAAAGCGGAACGCAGCCCGTCGTCATCCGCCGACCGCGCGGCTTCAACGGGCGAGCGACCCGGCATCGGATGGAACCGTACCCGGTGCCGCCATCGCTTCGGCCGCGCGGCCATCCGCTTCCGGACCGGAGCTAGCGCGTCGGGATGAAGTAGGCGGTCCCTTCCTCGGCGACGGTGAACCGCACCTGGTCGCCCTCCGCAAACCCGGCGAGGCCGTCACCGCGCACGAGGAGCGCGGCGCCGCACTCGACCACCGCGACCTCCCCGGTCGACGAGATCCGTCCCTCCACGACGGCGCCCGGCTGGACCGTGCCGCCGCTGACGCCGGTCCCCGCACCATCCGTCGCGTCGCGGGCGAGGTATTCGATCGCAAGCGTGACGCGGTCGCCGATCGTCAGCCGGCTCCTGCGGACGGCCCCGCTCGCATCGCGCCCGCGGAGGTCGAGCCGCTCGCCCAGCTCGCCGACGCGGACGGTGACGATGAGATCGCCGCGGGTGCCGTCGAGCGCGACGATGACCCCGCGCGATGCGCGCTGCCGCCACTTCTCGATGAATGCGAGCTGATCGAAGTCGAGCACGCTCGATACGATATCCGCGTGGGACTGCGGGCCGCGTTCTTCGATGTCGGCGACACGCTCGTCGAGAACTTCACCACAAATGCGGCGAGCGCTGCGGACCGTCGCGCCGCGCTCGTGGCAGCGTTCGGCGAGCGGGATTGGTTCGACCGGTTCGTCCTCGCCGACATCGACCCGGTGGATGACGGGACGCTGCTCGATCAGGACACCGCCGGGTGGATGGCCGCCTGGTTCACGGCCGAGAGCCTCGTCTGCGACGTGGATCTCGAACGGCTCCGGACGGCGTCGGTGCTGCCCCTCGAGCTCGTGTCGACCCCGGTCGCCGGCGCCGCGGATGCGGTGCGCTGGTGCAAGGAGCGTGGGCTTGCGGTGATCCTCGTAACGAACACCCTCTACCGCGGCGATGCCGAGGTGCTCGCGGATTGGGACCGCGTCGGCCTCGGTCCGCACATCGACGGGGTCGTGAGCTCGCACTCGGTCGGCCGCCGGAAGCCGCACCGCGCCTTGTTCGAGCGTGCGCTCGAGCTCGCCGAAGTCGCCCCGGGTGAGGCGGTCATGGTGGGGGACAACCCGGTCGCCGATATCCGTGGGGCCGCGGCCGTCGGCCTGCGAACGGTGTACCGCCGGACCGCGCTCCGGCCGCTGCCCCCGGATCTGATCCCTGACGCCACGGTCGACGACCTGACCACCCTGCCGGCGGTCCTGCGACCCTGGCTCTGAGCCGAGCTTGGTGCTACAACTGGATTGTTGACCCAGCCAGTCGGAATTCACTCGTTCGGCCCGCCCGGCTCCGGACCGGACTGCTTCGGGCTGACCTGCTGGTGTAGCTAGGCGGCGCGGCCGACCCAGCCGACGCCGCTCCTTCCGATCACCGCGCCCGAATGAAGCCCAATGGAGAAGGAGTCGTTCATTGTCCCACCCTGCATCGACCTCCGCCGCGGAAGCGGCCGGCTATGCCCACCCCGAGGTCCTGGTCGAGACCGAATGGCTCGCCGCCCACGCCGGCGATGCGACCGTCCGGGTGTTCGAAGTCGATGTCGACACGACCGCCTATGACCAGGGGCACGTTGCCGGAGCCATCGGCCTGAACTGGAAGACCCAGCTGCAGCAGCAGCCGGTCCGCGATCTGGTCTCGCGCTCCGAGCTTGCGACTCTCCTCTCGCGGTCTGGCGTCGCCACTGACACGACGATCGCGGTCTACGGCGACAACAACAACTGGTTCGCCGCCTGGTTCGTCTGGCTGCTCAAGTACTACGGTCATGCCGACGTCCGCCTGGTGAACGGCGGCCGGGTGAAATGGCTGGCCGAGGGAAGGCCGCTCACCACCGAGATCCCCGCATTTGCCCCGACGACGTACACCCCCGCGGCCGCGGACGGGTCGATCCGTGCGCTCCGCGACGAGGTGCTCGCGGCGGTGCGGCAGGGCGACCGCCGGCTGGTCGACGTCCGATCGCCGAAGGAGTTCTCGGGAGAGCTGGTCGCGCCCGAGAATCTGCCCCAGGAGGGAGCCCAGCGCGCCGGGCACATCGCGGGCGCGGTGAACGTGCCCTGGTCCGCCGCCGTCGCGGCCGACGGCCGCTTTTTGAGTGCGACCGAGCTTCGCCAGATCTACCGCGGGGCGGGGATCGACGGCGGGGCCGAGACGATCGCCTACTGCCGGATCGGCGAGCGGAGCTCGCACACCTGGTTCGTGCTGCGCTATCTGCTCGGCCACGATCGGGTGCGCAACTACGACGGCTCCTGGACCGAGTGGGGCAGCCTCATCGGCGTCCCGATCGAACGGGGCGGTGGGGCATGAGCCTCGTCGACCACATCCACGAGCACAACGCGCGCTACGCCCAAGGATTCGATCGCAGCCGTCTCGCGCTGCCCCCGCGACAGCGGTGGGCGATCCTCGCCTGCATGGACGCGCGCCTCACCGTCGAGGAGGTCGCGGGCCTCGACACCGGTGACGCGCACATCATTCGCAACGCCGGCGGCCTGGTGACCGACGACGCGATCCGCAGCTTCATCATCTCCAGTCACCTCCTCGGAACGGCGGAGTTCGCGATCATCGAGCACACCGGCTGTGGGATGCTGACGTTCGAAGACGAGCCCACCCGCCGCCTCATCGCCGAACGGACCGGAGCGGACGCGAGCGCGCTCCGACTCCTCCCGTTCCCCGATCTCGAGGCGAATCTCCGCGAGCAGGTCCGCCTCCTGGCGGCGTGCCCGCTGCTCCCTGGCGGGATCCCGATCACCGGCTTCCTGTACGACGTCGCGACCGGGCGGCTCGGCGAGGTCGTCCGAGCGACCACCCGCGCCGAGTCCGCCGCCTGACCGCGCGCCGCGCGGGCGGGGTGACCCGCCCGCGCGGCATCATGGTCCCATCGACGGGCAACGGCGTCCTCCCAGGCTCCGGGCAATCCGCTGAGCGCGCTGCTGTTCCACGGCGGGCGGGTCCATGTCGGCGACGGCACGAGCACGGAAGCGCTGCTCGCCGTGGACGGGCGCGTCGCGGCCGTCGGCACGCTCGCCGAGCTGCGGCGATCCGCCGGGAGCGCCGAAGCGGTCGATCTGGACGGCGGCCTCATGACGCCGGGCTGGATCGACACGCACGTCCACTTCATGTGGTGGGCGATCCAGATGGGCGAGATCGACCTCCGGGACGCGGGATCGCTCGAGGACGCGCTCGCGGCGATCGAGGGCCATGCCCGCACGCTTCCGGCCGGCGCATGGGTACAGGGCGGGCGCTTCGACAAGAACCGCTGGGGGCGCTGGCCGACCGCGGCCGAGCTCGATCGGGTCACCGCCGGTCGGCCGGCCGCGCTCCGCAGCCGGGACGGTCACTCGCGCTGGCTGAACACCGCCGCGCTGCGCGCCGCAGGCATCGACCGGACGACGGCCAGCCCGGAGGGCGGCGCGATCGAGCGCGATGAGCGGGGCGAGCCGACCGGGATCCTCAAAGAGAACGCGAACCGGCTGGCCGACACCGTCGTGCCGGTCCCGGACGACGACGAATGCTTCGACGCGATGGTTCGCGGCCAGACCGAGGCGCACCGGCGCGGCATCGTCGGGATCGAGGATCTGGAGCCTGCGAGCGCGTTCCGCGCCTTCGGGCGCCGCCACGAGCGCGGCGAGCTTGCGCTCCGGGTGGCGATGGGGATCCCCTACGGCGGGCTGGACGCGGCGATCGAGCTTGGACTGCGCACCGGACTCGGTGATCGCTGGCTGCGCATCGGCCATCTGAAGATCTTTACCGATGGCGCCCTCGGCTCGCAGACCGCGGCGCTCGATGAGCCCTACGCCGGATCGGCCGATCGCGGGCTGCTCACGATCGACCCGGCGGTGATCGCGGTGGCGGTCGCGCGAGCCGCGCAGGCCGGGATCGCGGTCGCGATCCATGCGATCGGCGACCGGGCCGTGGCGGTCGCGCTCGACGCGATCGCGCCCACCCGCGCGACCCATCCGGCGCTCCGACAGCGAGTGGAGCACGTCCAGCTCGTCCGCCCGGCCGACATCGCCCGGTTCGGCACGCTCGGGGTCATCGCCTCGATGCAGCCACTCCACGCGACGAGCGACCGCGACCTGGTCGACCGGTACTGGGGACCGGAGCGCGCCCGCCGGTCGTATCCCTGGCGCGCGCTCGCCGCCGGCGGCGCGACCCTCGCTTTCGGCTCGGACGCACCGGTCGAGCCGATCGAACCGCTGCTCGGGATCCACGCGGCGGTGGACCGGCGCCGGCCGACCGACCACGACCGTTGGCAGCCGCAGGAGGCGCTCACCCTGGATGCCGCCATCGCGGGCTACACGAGCGGCGCGGCCTACGCGACCGGACGGGAGCGCGAGGCCGGCACCCTGGCCGTCGGGATGCGGGCGGACGCGACCGTGGTGGACCGGGACCTCGCCACGCTGCCGCCGGCGGAGTGGGTGCGGGCGGCCGTCCGGGCGACGGTCGTGGACGGCGTCATCCGGTACGCCGATGGCCTGCGGTAGCGGGAGACCGCGCCGCTAGTTGAGGGGCGGGCCTTCGCCGCGCGCGCGGAGGCGGACCAGAAGATCGCGGATGAGGACGTTCTCGCGCTCGAGGAGCCGGATCTCCATCCCGAGCAGGTCGGCCATCGTCGGCGCTTCGAGCAGGCGTTGGCGATCGTCCGGATCGATGCCGAGGGCCGCCGCGATCCGGTAGGCGACCGCGCGCGGGCCGCCCGCACCGAGGTCCTCCGTCGCCTGCTCGCTGCTCGGCTCCTTCGTCGCCGCGAGGATGCCCATGAGGTATTGGCCGAACGCGTCCGCGGCGGTCGCCGCGAGGGGCTCGGCCTGCTCGCCATCGGGGTCGTCGAGGTACCGCACCTCACCGATCAGGTATGGCTCCTGCTCGGCGTCCACCGACACGATCTCGAAGCGCCGCTCGCCCTGGCAGACGATGAACGCGCGTCCGTCGGGCAGCGGCGTGGCCGCCACGATCCGGGCGGTGGTCCCGACACGCCGCGGCTCGGCTGCGGCACCGACCTCGGTCCCGGAACGGATGAGCACGACGCCGAACGGCTCCTCGCGCAGGGCGCAGCGCTTGATCAAGACGCGATAGCGCGGCTCGAAGATGTGCAACGGGAGGAGCATCTCGGGGAACAGAACGCTCCCGAGCGGGAACAGCCCCAGTCGCTCGGTCACACCCACAACGGTACTCTGCGGTCATGGGGATCCAGCGGCGCGCGCCGGTCAACGGTTGATCAGGCTGCTGCTCCACGGTGAGCTGCGGCAATGGAGCACCGACGGCGCCAAGGAGCTCCGGGTCGACGGCGCGGGGCGCACCGCGACCCAGATCCTGCGAGCGCTCGGTATTCCCGCCGCAGACGCCGCGGCGTTCATCGTGAATGGCGAGCAACGCGAGCCGGACACGGTCCTTGCCGACGGCGACACGCTCGAAGCGCTGCCGGCGATCAGCGGCGGCGCGCCGGAGGGCGCACTCGCCGGGATCCGGGTCGTCGATCTCACCC
>DATCNH010000034.1:0-23662 GCA_036565345.1 Candidatus Limnocylindria bacterium
CAGCAGCTGATCTGCTCCTGCTGTTCGTCGCGCCCCAGCACGAGCGCGAGTTCGAGGACATCCTGCGGTACGCGAACGTCCGCGCCGACGGAGCGACGCTGCTCGGGTGCTCCGCCAGCGGGATCATCGGCGGCGTGCACGAGATCGAGGACGCCCCGGCGATCGCCGCCTGGGCCGTCCGGATCCCCCAAGCCCAGATCCGCCCCTACCGCCTCACCTTCGCCCGTGAGGACGACCACGCCGTGATCGAAGGGCTGGACGAGCTGCCGTCGCCCGACGAGTCCCCGGTGGTGCTTATGCTCGCCGACCCGTTCTCGTTCCCGGCCGACGTGCTCCTGGAGCACCTGAATGAGACCGCGACCGGCCTGCCGATCGTCGGCGGGATGGCCTCCGGCGGGCTCGAGGCCGGCCGGAACGTCCTGTTCTTCAACGACGAGATCCTGCGCGACGGCGCGGTCGGCGCGATCATCACCGGCGCGCCCGGCCTCAGCGTCTTCGTGTCGCAGGGCTGCCGGCCGGTCGGCGACACCTACGGCGTGACGCGGGCCGAGCGGAACGTCGTCTACGAGCTGGCCGGCGCGCCGGCGATCCGGCGCATCGAGGAGCTCTACGGCGCAGCGAGCGAGCGGGACCAGCTCCTGATGCGCCGCGGGCTGCATCTCGGCCGGGCCTTCACCGAGATCAAGCCGGTCCTCGGGCGCGGCGACTTCCTCATACGCAACGTCGTCGGCATCGATCAAGACACCGGTGCGATCGCGATCAGCGACATGATCGAGGTCGGACAGACGGTCCAGTTCCAGGTCCGCGACGCCGAGTCGGCCCGGGAAGACCTGCAGCTCACGCTCGTCCGCGAGCGCCAGCTTGTGGACGCGCCGGTCGCCGGGGCGCTGCTCTTCTCCTGCAATGGCCGTGGGACCGGGCTCTTCGGCCAGCCCGACCACGACATCGGCGCGCTCCAGAAGGCCTTCGGCACGGTCCCCGTCGCCGGCATGTTCGCCGCCGGCGAGATCGGCCCGGTGGGCGGGAAGAACTTCCTGCACGGCTTCACCGCCGCGGTGCTGCTCCTGCGGGATGCCTAGATATCGGACGCCTCCGCTGTACGCGGATCTGCCCTACGGATCCGCCACGAGCATGGCGCGTGATCAGTCACGGCGAAGGCGACCCCCTGCTAGATCGTGAATTCCGCAGCCTGGCGCACACCGGTGGATCACCATCGATGAGGCCCTCCATCGCTCTGGGCTCTCGCGGGCAACGCTGTACCGCCTGATCAGCTCAGGGCAGGTGACACGGGCAAAGCGTGCCGGTGACCCGCACGCGTACGTCAAGGTGAGCGATATCCGGCGGGCGTTGCTGCTGAGGCCGACGGCGGCCCGACCGAGGAGATCGTCGGGGCCCTCATAGAAGTCCAGGTGCGATCCGGTTCGCTATGATGGCCTCGCGGTTAAGCGATACGCGCGGAAGTAGCTCAGTTGGTAGAGCGCGATCTTGCCAAGATTGAGGTCGCGGGTTCGAGTCCCGTCTTCCGCTCAGTTCCCCGGTGTAAATGACTAAGGCCTCGCGAAATGACGCAAAGTCGGACGGTGGCTGGGGTGCGGGTTCGCTGACCGTCTTCCGCTCGCACGATGGCTCGCAGGGGCGTTCGGCAATTGGCGTGCTCGCCCCGATGCCGGAGTTGCCTCGTCATTGAACGAGCCAGCTCGCTTGCCGCGTACACCCTGGGAGTAGACTGTGCTCGGTTGCTTAGGCGACGACGGTCGCCCGGCAAGGCAGGCGCCCTCGCTGGGATGGCTGCCTGGAGGCGTGGTGGCCACACCACAGGAACTGACACCGCCGAACGATCCACCGGGAAAGCCATTGGGAAAACCGTGTGTGTTGCTCGTCGAGGACGAGCCGACTCTTAGCAAGGTCGTGGGCCAGCTCCTCGGCGAGGCCGGCTACGAGCACGTGTCCATCGCCGATCACAAGCAGATCGCTGGCGCGGTGGAGCGGTGGCGGCCACAGTGCATCATCCTCGACAGCGATCCGGGGTCCACCGGTCACGAGCGTTCGTGGGCCGACGCCGCCGCGATCCGTCGCGCTCATCCTGAGCTGCCGGTGCTGATGTTCACCGCCGATCCGGCGTCGATGGCCGAGGCCAAGGCGGGCACGACCGTCCGGAGCAAGGCGGCAGGCTACGCGGGCGTCCTCGACAAACCATTTCTGGTGGTCGAGTTCCTCGCCACGCTCAAGCACGCCGTGGACGCTCGGCAGGCGGCCGCCCAGCCCGGCGGCACGCGCCCCGCCGCGGACACGATCAGTCTGTTCCCGGAGCTGGACGGGCAGGCGTCGGCTGAGTGGGCCGCCGCCGACTTCTTCGCTGTCGCGGTCCACGAGCTGCGCACGCCGCTGGCCTCGATCGACGGCCACGCCCAGCTCGCCAAGCGGTTCCAGGCCAAGGATCCCCAGCGCACGGCCGACGCGCTGGACCGGATCCTCGAGCAGACCAAACGGATGAATCGGCTGGTCAGCGACCTGCTCGATCAGGCCCGCGTCAGCGTCGGCGCGCTCAGCCTCGAGCTGGTGACATTCGACCTGGCCATCGCCGCCGCACACACGATCGGTCTACTCGACCACGAGGACCCCCCGCGGATCTGCTTCCCGACGCCCGGCCCCGCGCACGTCCGGGGAGACCCCGAGCGGATCGCGCAGATCCTCGGCAACCTCCTGGACAACGCTCGCAAGTACAGCCCGCCGGGCTCAGCCATCGACGTGGCGTTGATCGTCGCCGGGAACGAAGCGCAGATCCGCGTGACGGACCGCGGCGTCGGGGTGCCCGATGACGAGCGCGACCGGATCTTCGCTCCGTTCTATCGGGCCTCGCGGACGCGGGACATCGCCGGTACGGGCCTCGGCCTGCACATCAGCCGGCGGATCGCCGAGCAGCATCACGGCCGGTTGTGGTTGGAGTCGAGCAGCGACGCCGGGAGCGTCTTCGTTCTGGCGCTGCCGCTCGCTGAGACGAGCCCGATCAGCTGACGTAGCTCCTCGTCAGAGGGTCAGACTTCCGCTGACTCTCGCGGGGAGCCGGTGTGCCGCTATTCGGTTCAAGCCGTTTGGCTCTAGTCCCCGGCCCTCGCACCCCGTCCGTGGACGGTGATCGGGACTCTGCGGCAGCGCGCGGCGCTGGCCGGTGATCGACGATCAGCAAACGTGGGCCGGAGCTGGCGGGATCCCCGAGAGCACGCTCGCGGGGAGGTCAGCGCATGCACAGCGTGGGCATCGCTATTGGGAAACGGCAGCACGTCGCGGCGATCTGCCGAGCTGGTCAGCGGACCGCGGACAACCAGTCTTGCGGTTCTCGGCGGATCGGGCTGGCCCGACGGACCTTGGGCGCTGGCTCGCCCGCAACGGCCCGGTCGACCGGGTGGTGATGGAGTCGAAGCTGCTTGGATGAATTGCCAATTCTTGCGCCCTCGGCCGTCGTCCTAGCTTGGGGCATTCGGCACGTGGCGGACCGGTGAGAAGCCGGTGGGAAGCCGGTGGGTAAGTCGTCATGGTGAGCCACCCCGAACGGGAGCACCGTGGGCACCTCATCGAGAAATCGCAAGGAGGTGACACCGTGGCTTCGCACGACAACAAGGCGTCCGTTGCACGCTTCTACGACGAGGTACTCAACCAGCGGAAGGTCGATCTGATCAACGATCTGGCGATCGAGGATTATGTCGAACACGATCCGTTCCCTGGCCAGGGCAACGGTCGTGCTGACCTCAAGGCGCGGGTCCAACTGCTCCTCAGCGCCTTCGACCCGCTTCGATTCACGGTCGACGAGGTCATCGAGGAGGGCGACAAAACGGTTGTCCGCTGGACCAATGCCGGAACGCACAGCGGAAACTTTCTTGGGATCCCAGCCACGAACAAGACGTTCTCCGTCGCCGGGATCGACATCCACGTGATGCGCGACGGCCGGATGGCGGAACACCGCCATGTGATCGACATGCTCGGGCAGATGCAGCAACTGGGCCTCATCCCGGGTCCCGACGGGGGCTCCCGATAGCCCGAACACTGCGCTGAGGAGACCGAAAGTTGATCGAAGCCAACAAGGCGGTCGTACGCCGATACCTGGTCGATATTCTCAACAGTCGTGACATCGATGCCTTGGACGACGTCGTCGACACGGACTACCTCGACCACGTCGCGTTTCCCGGCCAACGGCCTGGAGCCGAGGGGCTGAAGCAGCGCGTGGCGAAGCTATTGCGGGGGCTCGATCCGCAGTGGACCATCCACGACATGATCGCCGAGCGCAACGTCGTGGCGGTCCGCTGGAGTCTCTCGGGAATCCACGGAGGAGAGTTCCTTGGGATCCCGCCCACAGGCAGACAGTTCACCTTCAACGGGATCGACATCTATCGGATCAGCAATGGCAAGATGGCCGAGCACTGGAACGTCGTCGACATGCTCGGGTTCTACCACCAAATCGGGTTGGCCCCCGAACCTGAAACGACTCAGGCGTAGCCCCGTGCTCACTGCCGGCGTTGAAGGATCGGGAGCGAAGCTGCGGGACTTTATGGACCACGACCGTACGTTTCGGTCTGTCGTCACCTATACGAAGGAACGATTCGACGGCGCGACGACGTTGACCGCCCATAACTGGGAACATATCTATCGCGATGCCCTGAACGCGATCGTCATTGGCGAAGCTGAAGGCGCCGATATGAGGGTCGTGTTACCAGCGATCGTCATGCATGACATCGGGTTCCTGTACGGGCCCGCCAATGGCCACGGGCCCCGCGGGGCTGAAAAACTGCCCGAGTATCTCCAAGCCGCGGGCATCTTCTACTCGGCGGACGACATCCGGAAACAAGCGAGGTGTATTCGCACTCATAAAGGGAGCACACTCGATCAGCATCCCGAGGGTCTGGAGGCCAAAGTGGTGGCGGATGCCGATCTGCTGGAGAAGTTCGGTGCGCTCGGCGTCTACCAATCCATTCGATCCTTCGGAGAGTTCAATCGACCCCTCGCGAAATTCGTCGATTTCGCAGATGCGCTGTCCGACGCGACGATGTACACCGAAACGGGCAGACGGTTGGCCGAACCCGGTAGACGCGCGGTGGCCGAGTTCTCACAGGCGCTGAAGAAAGCCGTGGCGCCGTACGGGGATTCGTCGCTCTGACGCCTCGCTTCCTGCCATGAGAAATCGACTGCCCCGCTCACGAACATGCATTCCCCGAGACCCCCGCTCAGTGTGAAGGTCGACCCGCCCAGCGAAGGACCCGCAGCGCGCGCAGGGTGTTCCAGCGGCTGGGACGGCCTTCGCGCTCGTCCATGTCGAAGTCGAGATCGCGGACGCGGGCGTTGACCAGCTCGCTCTGGTATGGGTTCTCGAGCGGCCATCGGCCCTCGGCGTCACGCTTGGCGCGGACCAGGTTGACGGCCTCGGCCACGCGTGCATCGGCGCTCACGCCCGCGGCCCGCAGGTGCTCGAGCCCGCGCAACGCGTCGTAGTGCCAGCCGGTCGGGAACGAGAACCGGGTGAAGGCCGCATCGATCAGCTCGCCGCTCGACCGTCGGCGCAGGAGCTGGCGCTCGAGCAGGTATTCGTGCCCTCGCTCAAGGGCCGCGGTCACCTCGGCCGAGCCGCCGGAGGCCCGCTGGTGCTCGAGAAGGCCTTCGAGGACGTCGATCGTCGTGTGGAACGATCCACGGGTCGAGCCGTTCTCCTGCTCGCAATTCCACCCGCCGTCGGCCATCTGCTCGCCGAGCAGCCGCTCGACGATGCCGGTCATGTCCTGGCCGAAGTACGCGCCGACCGCCACGACGCGCCCGTTGATGCAGGGCTCGACCTCACCCGCGAAAACCGGTGTGCCGTGCCACGGGCCCCGGGAGTGCCACGTCGCGTTGTCGCGGACGCGGCCGATGGCGGTCCGCGCCTCCTCGCTCGAAGGGTCCAGGCCCATATCGCGGAGCATTAACAAGGCGAGCAGCGAGATCCACTCCGGCTCGGGCGTGCCGGTGTCCCACAGCCCATCCTCCCGCCGGAGCGCCAGCAGCTGTGCACCCCATCCCTCGGTCGCAACGCGGGCACGCTCCGCGGCGACCTGGTCGGCCGGCGCATCGGTCAGGTCGCGCATCGTCTGCCAGCGGATCGCCGGATCCGAGTCGAGTAGCCAGTCGATGACGGACACGATCTTCCTCCCGCCGAGCGGTATCTTGTTGAGGACGCCACAGTGGCCGAGCCACACGGGGTCCTGAACTGGGACGGAATCGAGCCGACCTATGCGCTCGGTATCCTCATCTCGGGTACGTCCAGCGCCACGAGACCTCGGGGTCAGCCGGGGTGCGCACTGCGTGCCTCGCTCCGTCCGTCACCAACCGTCACGATCGGTCCAGCCAGCGAAGCACTCGCAGCGCACGCAACGTGTTCCAGCGGCTGGGGACGCCGTCGGCAGGGCCTTCCATCTCGAAATGTGTGGGCCCCTGGTGCGTATTCTCGAGCGGCCACCGGTCGTCCTCCCCGCGCTTGTCGGCGACGAGGGCGATCGCCTCCGCGAGCCGCTCGTCGGGCTCCGAGCCAGTGGATCGGAAGTAGTCGAGGGCGCGCAGGACGTCGTAGTACCAGCGCGTGGGGAACGAGAACATCGTGAATCGCGGGTCGGCGATCTGCCCGTTCGAACGACGGCGGAACAGCCCGCGCGCGAGGAGGTACTCCTCGCCGCCGCGGCGCGCCGCCGCGACCGCCGCCGAGGAGCCCCCGGCATGTTCCCATGCGAGCAGCCCTTCGAGCACGCACATCGTCGTGTGGAATGACGACACCCGCGCGCCGTATTCGGCCCAACAGTTCCAGCCACCATCGCCCAGCTGCTCGCCCACGAGGCGTTCGGCGATGCCGTCGACGTCCTCGCCGAAGTAGGCACCGTTGGCGAGCGCGCTTCCATTGATACACGGCTCCGTCTCGCCCTCGAAATAGGGGGCGTCGTTCGCCGTCCACCGGACGTTCTCGCGCACGAGGGAGAGGGCGTGACGCGCCTCGGCGCTGTCGCGGACTAGACCGAGGTCGCGGAGCAGCCACAGCGAGAAGTGTGTCGCCGTCCACGCGTCGAAGAACGGCTTCGATTCATCGACCCAGCCCGGCCGGTAGGTGCCCCCGTCCCAGTGCCCGTCCGGACCTTGCAATCCCAGCAGCTGTGCACCCCATCCCTCGGTCGCAACGCGGGCCCGCTCCGCGGCGACCTGGTCGCCCGGCGCTTCGGTCAGGTCGCGCATCGCCTGCCAGCGGATCGCCGGGTCCGAGTCGAGTAGCCAGTCGATGACGGACACGATCTTCCTCCCGCGGAGCGGTGTGGTGATGAGGACGCCACACTAGCCGAGCCATGCGGCGACCCGGACGGTAGCGCGAAGCTGGTATGCGGCGCGGCCCACGATCGCGAGCCGGATCCAATTGCGGCCCTGCCTCGCACACGAGGTTCGGCTAGTCTTCCGCCGTGATCAGACACGTGTCCGTGTTCACCATCAAGGACGGCGTCGATGCGACGGAGATCACCCGGGCGCTCGATGAGCTCCGCGAGCGCGTCCCCGGGCCGATCGGGCACGCCTACGGTCCCGATGCCGGCCTGCGCGCCGGGAACGCCGGGTTCGGGGTGAGCTTCGACTTCGAGACCGAGGCGGCCTATCGGGCCTGGGACACTCATCCCGAGCACGAGCGGATCCGCCGCGAGCGGATCGCTCCGCTGCTGACCGGCGTGCAGCGCTGTCAGTTCCGGGCCTGACCGGCAGGATCCCGGACCACCGCCAAGATGTGTTCAGAGCCGTCCTTCGTCGAGCAGAATACTCGCGAGCGTGAGCGTCTCCGCGCGCTCGTCGGGCGCCTGACCGACGACGAGCTACACCGCCAGGTGAATCCGCACTGGACCGTCGCCGGCGTGCTGGGTCACGTCGCGTTCTGGGACGCCCGGGTCCTCGCGCTCGTAGACAAGCTGGAGCGCGGTGTAGCGTTCTCGCTCTCCGACGACGAGCCCGAGGATCCGAGCTGGATCAACGACGCGGGACGTCCGCTGATCCACGCGATCGCGCCCCGCCAAGCTGCCCAGCTCGCCTTGCGCCTGGCCGAGGAGACGGATCAGCGCGTCGCGTCGCTTTCGCCGGCGCATCTCGCCCGGACTTGGCCGGCCGATCCAGCCAGCCCGCTGAATCCGTTGCGGGCCGGCCACCGCGGCGAGCATCGGGACCAGATCGAAGCCGCGCTGCGGGGCCGCTGAGCGCGGGACGAGCCCTGGTCCGCAGACTCAGGCGAACCCCGGCCGCTGGGTGCGCCGGGTCGTGGGATCGACGCCGGCGAAGGTGAGGAAGTCGGTCATGCGGAACCCGGGCCCCGGCCGTTGGAGCGTCGGCGTCCAGTCGGGACGCTGCACCAGGTACGAGGCCGGGTCGGTCTGCAGATGGCCGATGACGACCTCGCCGACGATGCGCCCGCCGACCGGTCCAAGATGGAATCCGCCGGTGTTCTTGCCGATATCGCTGTTCGGCACGAGCGCCGATTCCTTGAGCATGTAATAGAAGAGCGGGGTGTGCTGCTCGAGACCCACGCTGTAGGTCTTCAGCTCCTTCAGATCTTCACCGTTGAGTCGATCGACGCCCATCGCGCCCGCGATCGCCTGACCCGATGGCATCGACCAGGTGATGTGCCGGAGGAAGTTGCGCTGCATGAGCGCCGTTGGTCCCTTGTGGCTCGCGATCGCGCCGAGGGGCAGGGTGAAGAGCGGCGTCGAGATCTTCGTGTCGATCTGCTTGTTGTGCTTGACCTCGCCGTCGTTGAAGTCGAAGAACGTCTGCCAACCGATGAACCGCCTCGGTGCGCGGAAGCCGTTGCGCAGATCCGCCGGATCCTTGCCGAGCGCCGGGGCGATGTCGCCCAGGGCGGGATCGAAGATGAACCCGAAGAACGGCTTGCCGCCGTCACCCTTCAGATTCGCCCGGTAAGACGGCCGGATCATGGTGTGGCCGACGCGGAAGCAGGCACCCTGGAACTCGATGGGCATCGCCGCCTCGCCCTTGCTCGGGTGGTAGTACCGCCGGCCATTGTTGAGGATGTCGCCCACCAGCCCCGGACCGATGAACAACGGCAGGAACTCGTTGAGGATCAGCCACTGGTAGTGCCAGACCGTCAGGCGCTTCGCCTCGGCGAAGATCGCCGTCGGGTCGATGAGGCCGAGCTGCTGCCGAACATAGTCGACGGTCTTGTTGTGAAAGAGGATGAACGCACAGTGGAGGCCCGCGACCATCAGGTTTTGATCGGTGCGCGGGTCGGGGATGATCGCGGTCCCGTCGGCATTGCGCGGGAGGTCCTCGAATAGCCCGCCGCTCTCGATCCGCAGCTTCGCGGTGTCCGTCACCTCGTAGTACTGGGGAGTCACGTTGGGGCCCTCGCCGTAGATGGTGTCGAGGTCGAAGTACGGCTCGCGGGCATTGAGTGTCGCCGCGGGATCGGTGGGGACGCCGAGTGCGGATCGGCTGTCGAAGGTGATGTCGAGGTCCATGAACTGGCCGAAGAACGTCACGCCGGCCCCATGCGTCGGGTTGTCGGGATTCGTCGCCGGGTCGTTCCCGTTCACCTTGGGGTCGGCGATGAGGGCGACCGGTCCGGCGCCGAGGGCATCGTTCGCATCCAGCAGCCCGCCCGGCTTGCCAAGGTCGCGCATGACGTCCCGAAGCGGCTCGGTCGCGCCGGGCGGCTCGAGCTTCTCGAAGAATGGGGGCAGATCGGGGAACATGCGGGTGAAGTTGCCAGGCACGACGGTGTGATCGCGCAGGTCGATGCGCCCAAGGCTCACCCCTGTCGCGACCCCCGCCGCGCCGGCGGCCCCGAGGCCAAGCCCCAGACCGGTCAGGAACGTTCGCCGGCTGTATCCCCCGGTCCGATCCGGCTTCCGCGTCGTCATGAGCCGCCTCCTCCAACGTCGAGCGCGCCTTCGGGGGCGGGGATGCCGCCCTCCGTCATAGGCTCCGGCACCACCGGCGAGATCGCGACGTAGCTCAGCAAGAGTCCCGAGATCGCTGCAAGCGCGGTGGTCCCGAGCCAGAGATCGAACGGCCACTCGATCCCGTAGACGGACCGCAGGATCAGGAAATAGCTGGCCCAGAGCGCGAGGGGGGTGACGCCGGCCATGACGCGATAGCCGGTCGTGCGGTGAGCGTCTGGCTGGTACCGGTCGATCACCGCGTCGGCGACCAGTCCGCCGATGAGGGCAGCGACGACGGTCGCGCCCAGATCGAAGCTCGTCAGCGAGCTCATCGAGAAGCTCACGCCGACGAAGAGCAGGGTGGCGCTGCCGAACGGCAGCCGCCAGCGTCGCAGCGCGAGGAAGAGCGGCGCGAGAAGGATGAGGTTGGTGAACAACACCCGAGCGGCGCCGGCGTACTCGGTCGTTCCGCGGACCCGCGCGTTGGCGACCAGATCCGCCGGGACGCGGCCGATCTGGACGGACGGGGTCCAATCGATGAACGCGTTCAGCCACTGGAACATGAATGCCGCGACACAGGTGACCAGGGTGAGGGCGAGCAGCGGCGGCAGCAGCCGCCGGAACGACGAGTTGGCCCCATAGAAGCCCGGCGCATACCACGCCGATCGCAGCGGGGCGGACGCGAGGCCGGCGGCGCCCGCGAACAGGAAGAGATGGAAGGGCGCGATCACGCGGGCGACACCGGTCTCCTCGCCGAACGCGGTGTGCCAGACGAGATCGCCGAAGAGGCCGATCCCCGCCAGGCCAGGCCTCCGACCGCGAGGGGGTAGCGCAGCGGGATCCCGAGGACCGGGTGGAGGTAGGGCGCGGGCTTCGCCCTGCGCGTGTACAGATGTGGATTCCGGCTGACGACCCACATCGCGGTCGCGTTGAATCCGAGGTAGAGCAGCCCGTGCCAGACGGTGAAGAATCCGCCGAGCGCTCCGTTCTGCAGGTTGATGTGGTTCCAGCCGTCGAGGAAAAGCCCGGCCACGAGCAGAATGGACAGCAGACTGGTGATGAGATCCTCGCGCCAGATCGCCTTCGCCCCCACCGACCCCTCCCTCGCTTCCCGAGCGGGAGAATGAGGCCCCGGCGTCCCGCCCTGTAACAGCGTAGCTGCAGGGCTCGGTCGCTCGCCGGTCGGTCGGTCGGTCGGGCTGCCCATCCGGGCTCCAGCAGGGTGTTTCGTAACGGCGCCGACAGGACGAAGTCCGGGCGGGTCTCACCCGGATGGACCATGTCCCGGCGCGCCGTCTGGCCACATCATGGACGCGTGCCCGCCCGTCGCCCCCTGGCCATCGCCATGCTCGCGCTGCTGCTCGGCTCTTCGATCGGCTCAAGCGTCGCCTACGCGGATGAGAAGCCGAAGACCGCGGCGGAGCGCGTTGCGGAGCTGGAAAAAGAGAGCGCCGCGGCCAAGGCGGCCGCCGTCCAGCTGCAGATCGTCGTCGACTCGGCGAATGCCAGGGTCGACCTCATGGTCGCGCAGCGCGATGCCGCAGCGGCGGCGGTCGATGCGCTCCGACTCGAGATCCAGCTCGCGGAGCAGGCGCTGGTCACTTCGGCTGCGCAGCTCGACCTCACCCGTGCCGACATCGCGCGATTGGGCGCGGAGATCGCGCTCCAGACCATTCGGCTCGCTGCCAAGAAGGCGGTCTACGCCGCCCACTTGCGCGTGACCTACCGGGAGCAGCAGATCAGTCCGCTCGAGATGCTCTTGTCGACCCGCTCATTGGCCGACTTCTCGGCGCGCCTCGACACGCTGCTCCGCGTCGATCGCGACGACGCCCGCCAGGCGCAGGAGATCCGCACGCTCACCGCCGGGCTGCAGACCACACGAGGCGCGGCTGCGGCAAAGGAGACGGAGCTGGTCGCCACGCGGGAGCGCATCGCCGCCCAACGGACCACGCTCCTCGCGCAACGCACGGCCTTCGAGAACATCGTCCGGAACGCCGATCAGGCGGTGGCCCTTGCGGCGGGGGCCCGAGATGACGCGGCCGGCGGTCGCTCCAAGGCGCTCGCCAGCGCGGCCCAGGCCGACGCCGCCGCCCGTTCGCTTGCGGCCGAATTCGAGCGTGCCGAGAACGCGTATTCGGACAGCGCCGCAAAGCTCGCGGCCGCGTCCGGGCTCGGGCTCTACGGCACCGCGCGTCTGGCGCGCAACCCGGTGCCCGGTGGACTCCTTTCGTCGCCGTTCGGCCCGCGCAATGGTGGATTCCACAACGGGATCGATCTCGCCGCCCCGCTCTACACGCCGGTCCTCGCCGCCGCCGACGGTGTCGTAGTGACGGTGGGCCATCCCTACCTGGCCTCCGGGGATACCGCCGAGGTCGTCATCATCGCCCACGGCCGCGACTTCACGACCCTCTACGGGCATCTGGACGACCTTGTGAGGCTTCCCCCGGTCAGCCTGGGGCAGACCGTGAAGGCGGGTGACGTCATCGGGTACATCGGCATGAGCGGCCGCACGACCGGCCCGCACCTGCACTTCATGGCGATCATGAACGGCAAGCCGCTCGACCCCCTCCTCCTCCTCGTCTCGGGCCGGTAGCAACCGCCGCGACCGTACTGGACGAGCGGGTGATGCGTTGCCCATAGTGGACGACCGGGGCGGGAGGACACGTGCGCTGGGACGGAGCCGTTCACGAGGAGACCGAGCGGTCGGCGCTGCGTATCCGCTTGGTGGCCATCGCCCTCGGCACCACGATCGTGCTTCTGGGCGGGGGACCGTCCGCCCTCCCGGCCGCCCTCATCCTGGCCACGTACGCGGCCGTCGCGGTGGCGATCCGGTTCGCCAGCACCCGCTTCCCGCAGCGGCACATCGCGACCTTCGGGATCGCCGTCGATGCCGCCGCGGTGACCCTGCTGGTGGTCATCCTTCCGCTTAGCCAGCCGGTCTGGGCGCTGTACCTCGCGCCGATCGCGACCGCCGCCCTGCGGCACGGCCCCGCCGGGGTGCTGGGGCTCGCGGCCCTGAGCGTCCTCGGCTACGACCTCGCCCTGGCAACGCGTAGCTCGACGACGTACGCGACCGACCTCTGGCCGGTGCAGCTCCTGCTTGCCGCGGGGCTGATCGTCGCCGAGCTGACCTGGGTGCGCCGCCGTGAGGACGACGATCGCGACCGGCTTCGGCGCCGCGACGCCGCCATCCGCGATCTCTCGGCCGCGGCCGACCTGCCGAGGCTCCTCGAGCGCCTGACGCGGCACATCGTCGATGACGGGGCGACGGCCGCTTGGATCTGGCGCGCGCAGGGCGCGAGCGTTCTGACTGAGCACCCGCGCGGGGCCGTGCCCGACCGGGCCGCCACCGTCCCGAAGGACCGGTCGGTCCCGGACGGCATCGTCGCTTCGCTTGCCGATGGCGACGAGCCGCTGCTGCTGGCGGCGACCTTCATTCCCGATCTTCGGGGTCGCGAACGGCAGGTCGCGTTAGCGCGCGACTTGGCGGCCGACGTGCGGCCACTCGTGAACGCGGCGATCGCGGGCGAGCGCGCGCGCGAGGCAGCGGCTGCGCGCGCGGCGTTCGACGAGCACCTGGCCGGCCTCATCGGCGAATCCAGCGAAGCCGGCCTCCTCGCCGGGGTCATCGTCCTGGCCGCCCGGATCGCCGGGCCGTCGGCGATCGTGCGGTATGCGGACGGCGCCGTCCTGGTCGGCGACCTGGCCGCCGGGCCGGCCACCGCGCTGGCCCGCGGGGTCAGCGCACCGGGGATCGCGCGCCTGGCGCTCGATCCGGCCTGGAGCGACGATCCGCTCAACGAGGCCGCCGCGCGCAGCGCCGCCGTCGTCGCGGCCGGGGACGGCCTCGTGCTCGTGGCGACCTGCATGCGCCGGCTTCGCGCCTCCGACCTGGCACTGCTGGGCGACGTCGCCGACCTTCTGGGGGAGCGCCGGCAAACGATCCGCGAGCGCGACCGTGCTCGGTCTGCTGCGGTGGCACAGGAGGCGGTGATCGGCGAGCAGCGGCAGGCGCTCCGAGCGAAGGACGAAGCGGTGGCGGCGGCGTTGCACGAGCTCCGCACCCCGCTCAGCTCGGTCGATGGGTATGCCCAGCTCATGTCGCGCCACCTCGACTCGGCCCGCCGGCAGATCGCCCAGCTCGAGCACGTGCTCACCGACCTACAGCGCCCGTTCGAAGGATCGGCCACCGGGGGCCTGGATCTCCAGGACGTCGATCTTGTGCGGGAGGCACGGGAGGCCGCAAGCCGCCTGCGTCTCACCGGCCGGGCGGAGGTCGCGCTGGACGCGCCTGCGGGACCCCTCACCATCAGGGCCGATCCGTCACGGATCGCGCAGGTGCTCGACAACCTCCTCGGCAATGCGGTGAAGTACTCGCCCGAAGGTGCACCGGTCGGCGTGCGGATCGGCGCGTCCGAGGATGAAGTCGTCCTGTCGGTCACCGATGGGGGGGAGGGTCTTGCGGCCGACGATCTGGAGAAGATCTTCGAGCGAGGCTATCGGGTCGCCCGCAGCGGCCCTGCGGTGGCCGGCCAGGGCCTCGGCCTGGCGATCTCGAAGATCATCGTGGCGGCACATGGCGGCCGCATCTGGGCAACGAGCGAGGGCCCGGGCCAGGGGAGCACGTTCGCCGTCGCACTGAAGCGTGCGCCCTGAGCGCGGCCCGATGGTGGCGGCGGCCGGGGCACGTGGTACAGTTGCACGAGAAATCACTCGGGTTCATCAATGAGACCAGCGAGCCGAGTCACGTTCGGCTCGCTTTTTTATTGCCCCGCAAGAAGGAAGCAACTTTTGATCTCGCTCAGCCCAGATCTCGACCGCGCCACCAAGCAGCTCGGCTGGACCACGTTCACGCCGATCCAGGAGCTCGCCATCCCGCCGTTGCGGGCCGGTCGCGATCTCTTTGCCCAGGCCCAGACCGGCACCGGGAAGACCGGCGCCTTCGCGATCCCGATCCTGGAGCGGCTCACCGGTCGCCCCGCGGCCCCGGTGGCCCTCGTCGTCGTGCCCACCCGTGAGCTCGGCCAGCAGGTTGCACGCGAGTTCGCGCTGCTCGGCCGCTTCACCGGCGCCCGCGTCGTCGCGCTCTATGGCGGCGTCGGGTACCGCGGTCAGGAGGACGCGCTCCGCCGGGGCGTGCATGTCGCGGTCGGTACCCCCGGCCGGCTGCTCGACCTGGCCAAGCGCCGCTCGCTCGACCTGTCCCGCATCACCGTGCTCGTCCTTGACGAGGCCGATCATCTCCTCGACCTCGGCTTCGCGCCGGACATCGCGCGCATCGTCGCGCTGCTGAAGGGGCCGCGCCAGACCGCCCTGTTCTCGGCCACGCTGTCGGCCGACGTGCGCGGGATCGCCCGCCGCTACACCACCGACGCCCAGAGCGTCGAGGTGAAGACCCCTGAGGCGACCGCCTCCGGCATCGACCAGGCCTGGGTCCAGGTCGCCGAGTCCGACAAGGTCGCCGCGCTGCACGAGATCCTCAAGCGTGAGGATGTCGTCCGCACCCTGGTCTTCCGCCGCACCAAGCACGGTGCGGACAAGCTCGTGAAAGCCCTCGAGCGGCTGGGCACGCCGGCCAGCGCGCTGCATGGGAACGTCGGACAGCGCGAGCGCGAACGTGTGCTCGACGGCTTCCGGAGCGGCCGGATCGCGACGCTCATCGCCACGAACATCGCGGCGCGGGGGATCCACGTCGATGACATCGGGCACATCGTGAACTTCGATCTGCCGGAGAACGCCGAGACCTACGTCCACCGGGTGGGCCGCACGGGTCGGGCGGGACGCAGCGGCGTCGCGTTCACCTTCGTGAACGAGACCCAGCGTGCGGCCTTCGAGGACCTGAAGCGCCGCGCCAAGGTACCCTTCCGTCAAGAGCGGGTCGGGCCGCAGCGGACGGCACCGCCGGCTGCGGTGCCCCAGCGGCTGGTCCGTCCGCGGCCCGCGCCGCGGCGCCCGCTGGTCGCGTCGGCCTAAGGCGAGAAATGATCTCGGGGACGGAGCGCTAGGTGGGACGGA
Source organism: Candidatus Limnocylindria bacterium (assembly GCA_036565345.1). Lineage (GTDB taxonomy): Bacteria > Chloroflexota > Limnocylindria > P2-11E > P2-11E > UBA4735. The sequence goes on from DATCNH010000034.1 coordinate 15,948, forward strand.
AGAAGCGGCCAGGGTTCGCCGATCTGCAGGCCACGCGCGCTGCGCTCGCGCGCGGCGACATCCGTTGCCCGGAGTGCAATCGTGCCGTCTCGAGCGACGACACGCTGAAGTTCGTCGCCGCCCTCGGTGAGAGCGAGCCCTCGCTCGCCACGCTCACCTGCGCGCGCTGCCGCACGATGCTGAGCATTCGCTTCGTCGCCGAAGAACCGACCGGCTAGGGGCGTCGCTCGCCCGGTCCCGACCGCGCCCCGACCGCGCTGAGCTTCGGCTCATTCCTCGTCCTCGGTCTGCCGACCGGCGCGCTCGGGGTCGCCTGGCCCTCGGTCCGTGACTCCCTCGGCCTTCCGCTCTCCGACCTCGGCTTCCTGCTCGCGGCGATGACCGCCAGCTACTTCGCCGCCGCGTCGCTCACCGGTGCGCTGCATGACCGCCTCGGCGCCGTTCGCCTCATCGTCTGCTGCGCCGGGGCCGGGGCCGCAGGGCTGCTCGTCTTCAGCGCGGCGGCCGGGCTGCCGATGCTCGTGATCGCGGCGCTGCTGGTCGGAGCGGGGGCCGGGCCGATCGATGCAGCGGTGAACGCCCACGTCGCGCTCACCCGTGGCGTGCGGTCGATGGGACTGCTGCACGCGTCCTGGGCCCTTGGCGCGGCGCTCGGACCGGGATTGGTGGGGCTCGCGCTGGCCCTCACCGCCTCCTGGCGGCCGGCGTATGTCGCGATGGCGCTCCTGTATGTCGCGCTGGGCGCGGCGGTCTGGGCGAATCGCGGCGGCTGGCGGGTCGCGCCGCCCGAGGCCGCGGTCCACGCCGGGGCGCGCCTCCCGGTCGGCCTGACCCTCGTGCTCGTCGCGCTGGTGCTCTACGGTGGCCTGGAGGTCTCCGCCGGACAGTGGAGCTTCAGTGCGCTCATCGCCGGCGGCCTCCCGGCTCTCCCGGCGGGCTGGAGCGTGTCCCTCTACTGGGCCGCGCTCGCCGGTGGCCGGGTGGCCCTCGGCCTGGCCGGCAGCGGCATCGCCCCGGCGCGACTCCTCGATTGGAGCGTCGGCGGAGGGCTCGTCGGGACGGCCGCGTTCGCCGTCCTGCCGGCTCCTGCCGCCGGCCTGATCGCGCTCCCGCTCATCGGGCTCGCGCTCTCGGTCTTCTTTCCGGTGCTCATCTTCCTCACCCCCGGGCGCGTCGGCCCAGCGGCGGCGACGCGGGCGATCGGCTATCAGGCCGCGGCCGGGACGCTGGGCGGCACGCTCCTCCCGGGCCTGGTCGGCGTCGCGATCTCGCTCCACGGGCTCGCGGTGCTCGGGCCGGCGCTGGCGGTCATGGCCGCCGGGCTCGGAGGGTTCCATCTTGCCACGCGGGGGGTGGCCGCCCCGCCCTGAGATCCGATCGGCGCCCGGAGGTCGGGGTCATCCCGGCCCGCTCGGAGCGGCCGTCGCGACGGCTTCCAGGGTGGCGAGGAAGCCGGCGACCGCTCCCATCGGCGCGCCCGCGTCCTGGCGGCGGATGGCGACGATCGGGCGGCGCACCACCGGCGCGTCGGTGACTCGGACCGGCCGCAGGGATCGCTGGCGGAGCTCGACATCGAGGGCCATCCGCGGAAGCACCGACACGCCGAGGCCCTCGAGCACCATCTTTTTCGCGGCCTCGACATTATCGAGCTCCAGGACGCTCTCCGGTACGACGCCGGCCTGCCGGAGGAGCGAGCTCGTCAGCTCGTAGTAGCTGGATGCCCGGTCGAACAGGATGAGCCGCTCGCGGGCGAGCTCGCGCAGACGGACCGCTCCCCGGCGGGAGAACGGATGCCGGGCGGCGACGACGAGGATCAGCGAGTCCTCGAAGATCGGGGTCAGCGCGATGTCCGGGTGCTGCACCGGCCGACCGATCCCGAGGTGGACATCGCGATGGAGCACCAGGTCGAGGACTTCCTCGGTGTGTCCGGTGCGGACACCGATCCGCACCGCCGGGAACTCCGCCTCGAAGGCCTTCAGCAGGCGGGGGAGCAAGTAGGTGCTCACCGCCGGGGCGGCGGCGATGCGCAGCTCGCCCGACTCGCCCGATCGCAGCTCGGCGACGGCCTGACGGGCCTCCGCGGCAGCGCCGATGGCGCGCTCGGCGAACGGAAGCAGAGTCCGGCCGGCCTCGCTGAGCGTCACGCCGCGGGGTGTCCGCACCAAGAGGGGGACCCCGATGTCGCGCTCCAGGGCCTGGAGACGCGCCGACACGGCGGGCTGGGTGAGGTGGAGCTGCTCCGCCGCCCGGCTGACGTTGCCGGCCCGGGCGACCTGGGCGAAGGTCTCGAAGAGCTCGAGCAGCATCGGCGAACTATACACACAGTTGATGGGAATCATCGAAAGAATCGATTTGCGTTATGGCAAGCGGTGGCGCATACCGGCTCTCGATGAAGGCCCCGCAGCTCGACGAAGCGGCCGAACCGGAGCGGCTCCCGCGCCTGCCCGGCCGTCCGGCGCCCCCGTCCGCGGCGTCCTGTACCTGCCCCGAGTTCTGCCTGCTCGACCACGACAACTAGCGCCGCGCCGCGATGACCCGCCTGGAGGGAACGATGTCAACGATCGCCGCCGATCCGCTCGAACTGGCCGGAACGCCGCTCCTGCCGACCGGCTTCCGCGTCCCGAGCTCCCGCTGGGTCGACCCGGGGACGCGGATGCGCGAGCTCCTCGACCAGGAGCCGTTCCTCTTCGGCCCGGGGGTCTACGACCCGCACGGCGCGCAGCTGGCGATGTATCACGGCTTCAAGGCCGTCTATTTCAGCGGCTACTCGTTCGCGATCGGCCATCTCGGGACGACCGACATGGATCTGTACAGCGGACCGGAGATCGCCGACGCCGCTCGGCGCACGGTCTCCGGACTGCGGAAGTTCCAGCTCACGATGGCCGTCGGCGATCCGGAGAAGGGCGTCGCACCGAAGCATCTCGAGATCCCGCCGCTCGTCGTCGACATGGACGGCGGCTACGGCAACGTGTTCAACGTCCAGCGCACGACCGAGCTGTTCGTGAACGCCGGAGCGGCGGCGGCGCACCTCGAGGACCAGCTGCTCCCGAAGCGCTGCGGCCACATCGGGGGCAAGGCCCTGATCTCGGCGGAGGAGATGACCGGAAAGCTTCGCATGATGCGGGCGGTCGCGGACGACCTCGGGCGGCCCGACTTCGTGATCATCGCCCGCACCGACGGGGTCTCCGCGGTCGACGCGCCGGAGCCGGCGCGAGGGATCGACCTCGCGATCGAGCGGGCCCTCCGCTACCTGGATACCGGGATCCCGGACCTGGTGTGGTGCGAGTTCCCGGTGTCGGACCGCGGTCCGGTCGAGCGATTCGCCGATCAGGTGCTCCGTCGCTTCCCGAAGGCACGCTTTGCCTTCAACTACTCGAGCTCGTTCAAGTGGTTCAACGATCCGGACCCCTTCACCTTCGCGCAGCTCGGCAGCCTCGGGTACCGCTTCATCTTCATCACGCTCGGCGGCCAGCACGCGATGGGGTATGCGTTCAGCAAGCTGCTGCAGGACATGAGCGCACGGCAGGAGCAGGCCTACATCGACCTTCAGAAGCGCGAGTGGGCGCCCGGTGACGACATCCCCACGCGGAGCCATCACCTCTTCTCCGGCGTGCCGTATCACCAGCTGGTCGGCGATGACTACGGCGGCGCGCGCCTGGGGACCGAATTCCAGGAGCGGCTCGAAGAGGCGAAGGTCGTATGACCGCCGAGTCGACCACCCCGACCCGGCGCGAGGAGCCTGGGCGGGACGAGGATCAGGCCACTGAGCCCTGGCTCAGCGAGCAGATCACGTTCCTCGACCTCGAGGAGGGACTCGCCGGCTGAGGCGCGCGCGTCGTCCCGGCCGCCTTACGCGGGCCGGCCGTCGCCCTTTGGCTCGAACTTCGCCGTCGCGGTGAAGGAGGTCCGGTTGGGCACCGCATCCACCTTGGTGATGCGGTAGAACGCGAGGGAGCCGGAAGGTCGGGTGAGCCGGATGAGCGCCCCGACCGACACCGGTCCGGCGTTCACGGTCTTGTTCGCGAGAGGCCCGCCGGTGAGCCGGATGATCGTCTCGATGGGCACCTGCCGATGCTACGCGTGCCTGGCGGTGTGCGTCGGGTGTGACAGACGCGCCCGCCCCAAATGTGCCAATCTCATCTTGCGATGAGTTCCCTCCGATTCGTTCCGGCGACGCTGGACGATGCCTCCTACGCGGCCGACATCTTCACCGAGAACGAGCCCGACGATCCTGCCGACGGCCTCCTGATCCGGCACTTCTGGTCTAATCCGCACCAGGGCTCGGTCGCCGAGCGGTACGTCGTCACCGCCGCGGATGGCGAGCGCGTGGGCTTCGCCGCGCACTTCCATCAGGATTGGGCGAAGCTGCCCACCCGCTACGGCCAGGTGAATGGCGTGCTCCGCACGGCGGCAAAGACCGTGACGCTCCTCGACGCGGTGTTCGCCTACGTCGAGGAGCGTTCGCGCGAGAGCGAGACCGCGATCTTCGTCGCGAATGCCGGCGACGCGGACGTGCTCCGGCAGGAGGTCCTGCTTGCGCGTGGCTACGCGGAGGAGCGGCGGTTCAAGATCTGGGAGTGCGACCTCCGGGCGAACGCGGCGATGCTTCGCGCCGCGCTCCAGGATGCGCGTCGGAAGATGCGCGGGCAGGACGTCCGGCTGGTCACCTTCGATCGCATCGAGGACCCCGAAAAGATGCGGCGCTTCTGGGAGCTCAGCGAGACGACAACCGGAGACATGCCCACCACCGTGCCGTACGTCCCCGAGCCGTTCGAGGTGTTCGTCCGCGGCTGGATGGGGCGGCCCGGGTTCCGTGAGGATCGGCTCTGGATCGCCCTCGCGGCCGACCGGATGCTCGGCTACTCCGTCCTCGCCTATCCGCCGACCCGGGGCCTGGTCTGGAACAACGGCACCGCCGTCATCCGTGAGGCCCGCGGCCGCGGGCTGGCGCGTGCGCTGAAGCTTGAGTCGATGGTTCAGGCGATCGACGCCGGAACGCCGAAGATCCGGACCGGGAACGACAGCACGAACGCGCCGATCCTGCATCTGAACGAGGTCTTAGGCTTCGGTCCGGTGCCTGGCGGCATCCAATTCATGCGTCCGGCCTAGGAGGATCCCGTGGCAGCGACGACCGGCTCGGCGACCGCCGCCGAGCTCACCGAACGCAATCGCGCGCGCTTGGCGACGGCGAAGGAGCTGCTCGACCAGATCCACGCCACCGCCGCCCCCTACACGGCGGCGAACGTCCTGGTGCCATACAACGACCTCGCGGCCGCGCTCGCCGAGGCCGGCGCCGAGGCGAGCCTCCTTGGCGAGGTCCATCCCGAGGTTGCGGTACGCGAGGCGGCGGACGGGATCATCCGCGAGCTCTCAGACTTCCGCACGCTGCTCGGGCAGGATCGGCCGCTGTACGAGGCCCTCGGCGCGCTCGATCCCGATGGCCTAGATCCGCTTGAGCGCCGTGTCGTCGAGCTCACCCGGCGCGACATGCGCCGGTCAGGCACCCTCCTCGACGCGGCCACGCGGTCGCGCGTCCAGGCCGTCCGTGCCGAGCTCGTCGAGGTCGAGCAGGAGTTCGCCCGCAACATCCGTGACGATGTGGGCGAGGTGGCCCTCGCGCCGGAGCAGCTCGCCGGCCTGCCGGATGACTTCGTGGCGGCCCACCCGGTCGGTGCCGACGGGAAGATCCGGGTGACCACGAACTATCCCGACCTCATCCCATTCCTGACCTATGCCAGGGACGGTGCGGCGCGGCGGGCCCTCGCCGTGGTGAACAACACCCGCGCGGTCCCGCGGAATGTCGAGGTCCTCGCCCTGATGCTCGCCAAACGGGAGGCACTTGCCCGGCTTCTCGGCTATCCGAACTGGGCCGAGTACGTCACCGAAGACAAGATGTCGGGCTCGGCGGGCGCGGTGCGGGACTTCATCGATCGGGCGAGCCACGCCTGCGCCGAGAGCGCGGCCGCCGAGTACGTGGACCTCCTCGCGGCGAAGCGGCTCGACGAACCGGATGCGACATTCCTCGGGACCTGGGACACCAGCTACTACATCGAGCGGGTGAAGGCCGAGCGCCACCGCTTCGATGGCCGGGAGCTGCGACCGTACTTCGAATATCGCGCGGTCCGCCAGGCGATCCTCGACCTCGCGAGCGAGCTCTTCGGCCTGGCATTCATCCCCGTCGAGGCGGCGCTCTGGCACCCCTCGGTCGAGACGTTCGAGGTGTCCGTCGATGGGACGCCGATGGGCCGGATCTCCCTCGACATGTTCCCGCGCGAGGGAAAGTTCAAGCACGCCGCGTGCTTCACGCTCGTGCCGGGCATCGGCGGTAAGCGAAAGCCCCATGGCGTCCTCGTCTGCAACTTCCCGGATCCGGCCGCGCAGCAGGGTCCGGCGCTCATGCAGCACTCCGAGGTCGTGACCTTCTTCCACGAATTCGGCCACCTCGTCCACAACATCGTCCGCGGGGACATCCCCTGGGCTCGGCTGGGCGGCGTTGCGGAATGGGACTTCGTCGAAGCGCCGTCACAGTTCCTCGAGGAATGGATCTTCGACTACGACGTGCTCCGCCGCTTCGCCAAGCACGTGGAGACGGGCGCGGTGATCCCGGAGGCGCTCGTGACGCGTCTTCGAGACGCACGAGACTTTGGCCGAGCGACCGGCGTGCAGCGTCAGCTCATGCTCGCGGCACTGTCGCTCCGGCTCCATGACCGCGAGGCCGAGGGGCTGGACTCGACCGCCCTGGTGTATGAGACGTCGCGCGAGTTCTCGCCGATCGTCATGCCCGAAGGCACCGCGTTCCAGGCGGCGTTCGGGCACCTCGAGGGCTACACCGCCCTCTACTACACCTACATGTGGTCGCTCGTCATCGCGAAGGACCTGCACAGCGCGTTCACCGCCGGGCTCATGGATCCGGCGCAGGCGAAGCGGTATCGCGATCTCGTGCTCGCCCCCGGCGGCACGAAGCCCGCGGCGGAGCTGCTCCAGGACTTTCTCGGCCGGCCGTATGGCTTCGAGGCGTTCCGCGCCTGGCTCGCCCCGCGGACGCAGCCTGTCGCGTGACCGCGTGAGCCGCCTCGAACCCGCGACCGCACTGGACCTGGCGGAGGCCGCCGCCCGCGGCGTCGCCCCCGGTCTCGTCCGGCGATTCAACGCTCCGGCGGAGCACGTGGAGACGAAGACCAGCTCGGACGACCTCGTCTCCGACGCCGACCGCGAGTCGGAGCAGGCGATCGTCGCGATGATCTGGGCGGCGCGCCCGGACGACACGATCGAATCCGAGGAGGGCTTCGGCGGCCCGGGCCCCGGTCAGGCGCCCAGCACCGTCCGGTGGTACGTGGATCCGCTCGATGGGACGACGAACTACCTCACCGGCTGCCCGCACTGGTCGATCGCGATCGGCTGCGGCGACGAGCAGGGGCTGCTCGCGGGGGTCGTCTACGACCCGATCCGCGACGAGCTGTTCCGCGCGTCCCGCGGCGGCGGCGCCTGGCTCGGCGGTCGCCGGCTCGCGGTCCGGGCCACCGCCGATCCCGCCGCCGCGGTGCTCACGACCGGCTTCTCGTATGACGCGGCGCAGCGCACGCGGCACGCGACCGCGGTGGGGAAGCTCATCGGACGGATCCGCGATGTGCGGCGACTCGGCTCGGCGGCGCTCGACCTCGCGCGCTCCGATCGCTGGGTCATCGTCGAGCAGGACATCCGCCTTGGGGTCGGAG
>DATCNH010000035.1:0-18908 GCA_036565345.1 Candidatus Limnocylindria bacterium
CGTCGCCCGGCCGCCGACGTCCTTCCATTCAGTGTCCCCCACCCGGATGTCGCAGCGCCCGCCGAGCACGACGATGCAGGACTCGCGGTCGGCATGCTCGTTCCGGTGGCGCTTCCCCGCCGCGAGGCGAAGTGCGCTGAAACCGACGAACTCCCAGCCGGCGCGGGCCGGCGAGACATCGAGCACGCCCTTCGTCGGGCGGATGAGCAGCTCGGGCTTCGCGGGCCGCGGGGCCGCCGGCGGAATGACCGGCCCGGCGTTGCCGGCCATCTAGAGATACCGCCGCTGGCGCTTCCGTGCTTCTTCCGAACGCGTCCGCGCCTCCTGCACGCTCGGCTGGATGGACACCTCCGCGACGGCAACGTCCCACCAGCTCTCGTAGCCGGGGACGCCGATCGATGGGTCGACCTCGACGTGGATGACGACCGTCTCACTCGCGGCCTTCGCGGTGACGAGCGCGGTACGAAGGTCGGCGATCGTCTGCGCCTTGATGACCGTCGCGCCGAGGCTCGCCGCGTTCGCGGCGAGGTCGATCGGCATGACCTCGCCGTCGCGATCGCGCAGCTGGGTGCCGAAGCCGCCGCTCCCCAGCGAGCGGGACAGCGCGCCGATCGAGGCGTAGCCGTGGCTCTCCACCAGGACCACGATGAGCTTCACCCGCTCCTGAATGGCGGTGACCAGCTCGCCGGGGAGCATGAGGTACGAGCCGTCGCCGACCAGGACGTACACCTCGCGCTCGGGCGCGGCGAGCTTCACGCCGATCCCGCCGGCGATCTCGTAGCCCATGCACGAGTAGCCGTACTCGACGTGATAGCCCTTCGGGTCCCGCGTCCGCCAGAGCTTGTGCAGGTCTCCGGGCAGCGAGCCCGCGGCGCAGACGACGACGTCGGCCGGAGCGCTCGCGCGCTCGACCGCGCCGATGACCGCGCTCTGCGCGAGCTGCGGCCGGTGGTCCAAGTCGTACAGCCGATCGACCTCGGCGTCCCAGTCGTGCGTCAGCGCGGCGATCTCGGCCCGGTAGCCGTCGTCGACGCGGTGCCCGATGCCGTCGAGGGCCTCGAGGGCGGCGCGCGCGTCGGCGGTCACCGCGATCCCGCCGTGCTTGATCACGTCGAGCTCGGCGACGTTGATGTTCACGAAGCGCACGCCGTCCGCGGCGAAGGCGGTCTTCGACGCGGTGGTGAAGTCCGACCAGCGCGTCCCGATGCCGATCACCAGGTCGGCGTCGCGGGCGATCCGGTTCGCCGGCAGCGTGCCGGTCGCCCCCACCGCGCCGAGCGCGCCCGGCCGGCCGTACCGCAGCGAACCCTTCCCGGCCTGGGTCTCGGCGACCGGAATGCCGGTCTCCTCCGCGAAGCGGGCCAGCGCGGCGGTCGCGTCGCTGTAGATGACGCCGCCGCCGGCGACGATGAACGGCCGCCGCGATGCCCGGATCGCCACGACCGCGCGCTCGAGCGCCGCTGGATCGGGCGGCCGCCGCTCGACGTGCCAGATCCGCTCGGCGAGGAACTCCGCGGGGTAGTCGTAGGCCTCGGTCTGGACGTCCTGGGGGAGGCAGAGGGTCACCGCCCCGGTCTCGGCCGGGCTGGTGAGCACGCGCATCGCCGCTAACGCCGCCGGGATGAGCTGCTCGGGACGCGTGATCCGGTCCCAGTACTTCGAGACCGCCCGGAACGCATCGTTCACCGTGACGTCACCGCTCCCGGACGCCTCGAGCTGCTGAAGCACCGGGTCCGGAACGCGTGAGGCGAAGACATCGCCCGGGAGGAGCAACACCGGGATGCGATTCACCGTCGCGAGCGCGGCACCGGTGACCATGTTCGTCGCCCCCGGGCCGATCGAGCTGGTGCAGGCGAACGTCGCGAGGCGATCGCGCATCCGTGCGTAGCCGACGGCGATGTGGACCATCCCCTGCTCGTTCCGCGCGGGGTGATACGGCAGGAGCGCAGCGTACTGATCGAGAGCCTGGCCCATCCCGGCGAGGTTCCCGTGGCCGAAGATCCCGAAGCAGCCAGGGAAGAATCGGGTGACGATGCCGTCGCGCTCGACATGCTGCGCCGCGAGGAAACGCACGAGCGCCTGGGCCATCGTGAGCCGCTCCGACCGCACGCCGCTCATGCCCGCGTCATCCGTGCACCACCGCCGCCGCGCGATCCACCGCGCTGGCCACGTCGCCATCCTCCGGATAGAGAAGCGCGCGTCCGGCGACGAGGCCGCGCGCCTGCGGGAGGACCATCGCCTCCTGCCAGCGGGCGAACGTCGCTGCGGCGTCCTTCCCCGGATCGCCACCGAGGAGAACGACCGGCAGAGTCGTCGCGGCAAGCATCCGCGCGGTGTCGTCGGTCACCGGAAGCTTGAGCCAGGTCCAGCTCGAATCGCCCCCAAGACCGCTCGCGATCGCGATCGCGCGCTGCATCGCTGGCGTGGAGAGATCGTTCGTCAGGCGGCCGGCGGAATCGCGGCGGGTCGCGAAGACCTCGATCATCGCCGGGAGGCCGAATGCCGCGAGCTCGTCCACCGCCCGCGCGCAGCCCACGAGCGTATGCAGCGTCCCGGGATCATCGTCGCTGACGCGGACCATCATCTTGCCGCCGTCGAGGCGCGCCGAGGCGATCCGGGCTGCGGTGTAGCCGGTGAACGCGTCGTCGAGCTCGAAGACCGCACCGGCCAGGCCGCCGCGGTTCATCGTGCCGAAGACGAGGCGCTCGTCGAGCACGCCGCGGATGGCAAGGTCGTCGACGATATCGGCACTCGCGAGGACCCCGTCGACCCCCGGGCGGGCAAGCGCGAGCTCGAGCCGTCGGAGCAGCTCGCCCCGGTCGGCCATCGCGAGCGGATCGCTCCCCGCCTTCAGGACGCCGCGCGCCGGGTGGTCCGCCGCGACGAGGAAGATCCGTTCCCGCTCGGCGAGCGGACGCGGGCGCCGGCGCGCGGCGAGCCGCCGGGACACGATCCCGGGATCGGTCGCGCGGGCATCGACGATCGCGCGCACCGGGTCAGGCATACGCACTGGTCTCCCCGGCGGCCCGGACGGCGGCGAGGACGGTGTCCACCTCGGCGACGGTCGGCATCGCGTCGGCGCAGGCGAGGCGCGACGCGACGATCGCGCCCGCGGCGTTCGCGAAGGCCAGGGTCCGGGCGAGCGGCCAGCCGGCGAGGACGCCGTGGCAGAACGCGCCCCCGAACGCGTCGCCCGCGCCGAGCCCATTGAGCACGTCGACCGGGACCGGCGGGACGACGACGCGGTGGCCGCCCCGAGTGCGCGCGAGGACCCCATCCCCGCCCCGCTTCACCACGACGATCTCCGGCCCGCAGGCCAGGAGCGCCTCGGCCGCCGCGTCGGGCTCACTCGTGCCGACGGCCATCTCGACCTCCTCGGTATTCCCGATGACCACGGTCGCGTGCGCGATGGCCTGGCGCGCTGCGGCCCGCGCGTCCTCCGTGGAAGACCAGAACGCGGGGCGATGGTCGAGGTCGTGGATGCGGATGCGGCGCGCGGCCGCAAGCGCTGTGAGCGTGGCGGTCCGGCTGGGCTCCTGAGACAACGCCGTCCCACAGGTCCAGAGAAGCGGGACCCGGGCGATCGCCTCGAGGTCGAGCTCCGCCGCGGTGATCTCGAGATCGGGGGCCTTCGGCTCGCGGTAGAAAAGGAGCGGAAATCGATCCGGCGGATGGAGCTCGCAAAACACGATCGGGGTGCGGTGCCGCGGATCGGTCCCGACCCAGCGGTCATCGACGCCAAAGCCGCGTAAGGCATCGCGGACGTACTGCCCGAACGGGTCGTCGCCGACCTTCGTGATGACCGCGGCGCGGCGCCCGAGGCGTGCGACCGCGACCGCGACGTTCGTCGGGCTACCGCCAAGGGACTTCGCGAACGTGCGCACCTCAGCGAGCGACACGCCGATCTGCTCCGGGTAGAGATCCACGCCGACGCGGCCGATGGTGATGACGTCGAGATCCGGCGCGCTGCTGCTCATGAGGGAGTCAGGATAGGCTGCGCATCGGATGAAGGTCGCGGTCCTCGGGGTCGGCCGGATCGGTGCGGCGCATGCCGCGACGATCGGCGCGTTGCCGGAGGTTTCGGAGCTCCGTATCTACGATGCCGATCCGATCCGGGCACGAGAGATCGCCGGTCCGCTCGGCGCGGAGGTGGCCGGATCGGCCGAGGCGTCGCTCGCCGGCGTCGACGCTGCGGTCATCGTCACCCCCACCCCGACCCATGCGGCGCTCATCCATCACTGCCTCGATGCGGGGATCGCGACCTTCTGCGAAAAGCCGGTCGCGCTGGGGATCGCGGAGACCGAGGCGGTCGTCGCGCATGTCGCCCGCGTGGCCGGCCGGCTGCAGATCGGCTTCCAGCGGCGCTTCGACGCCGGTTACTCCCACGCGCGCTCCGAGATCGCCGCCGGGACGCTGGGCACCGTGTACTCCTTCGTCATGGTGAGCTGCGACCGCCTTCCGCCGCCGGATGCGTACATCGCGACGTCCGGCGGCCAGTTCAAGGACCAGCTCATCCACGACTTCGACGTCGCCCGCTGGCTGTTCGGCAGCGAGGTCGCCGAGGTCAGCGCCACCGGCTCGACCGTCGGCCTCCCGCAGTACGACGCGCTGGGTGATGTCGCCACGTCGGCGGTGACGCTCACGCTTGCCAATGGCACCGTCGGCGTCGTCATCGCCCTTCGGCACAATGAGGCGGGCTACGACATCCACGCCGAGATCCATGGTGCCCGGCACACGCTCGCGATCGGGATCGACCCGCGGACCCCGTGGCGGTCGGTCGAGGCGGACGCGTCGGCGCTTGCCGGTCCGGCCTACCCATCGTTCGTCGTGCGGTTCGCCGACGCGTACCGCGCCGAGCTCGCCCAGTTCCTCCGATTCGCGCGGGGGGAGGCCGAGAACGCCTGCACCGCTGCCGACGCGCTCGCGGCCCTCCGCATCGCCGAAGCCGCCGGGCGCTCCTGGCGGGAGCGGCGTCCGGTCGCGCCGGCCGAGATCGCATGAGCGTCGGCATCCGGTTCATTGGGAGCGGCAACGCGTTCGCCGACGGCGGCCGGACGCATGCCTGCATCCACGTCACCGCGCCCGGGACTTCGCTCCTCCTGGACTGCGGCGGCTCGGCGCTCCCGGCGATCAAGCGGGCCGTTGACCCAGCCACGATCGACGGGATCGCGATCAGCCACCTGCACGGCGATCATTTTGGCGGCCTGCCGTTCCTGATCATGGAGCAGCACTACGCCGGCCGGACCGCGCCGCTGGTGATCGCAGGACCGTCCGAGCTCGAAGCCCGGTGTGCCGCTGCCGGCGTCGCGCTGTTCCAGGATTTCTACGGCAGCGCGGGCCCGGCGCTGCGGTATCCGCTCGAATGGCGCGTCCTCAGCGCCGAGCCGTCGCTCGTCGGCGGCGCGCAGGTCAGCGGTCACCCGGTGGCGCACGTCCCCGATAGCCAGCCACACGGGCTGCGGGTCCGCGTCGGCGACCGCCTCATCGCTTATTCCGGCGACGCGACCTGGAGCGACGCGATCCCTCGGCTGGCCGACGGCGCCGACCTGTTCATCTCCGAGGCGACGAACTTCACGACGCCGCATCCGGTCCATCTCTCGGTCGCGGAGCTGCGCGCGCATCGCGCCCAGCTGCGCTGCGGCCGGTTGGTGCTGACGCACCTCGGGAACGAGGCGCTCGCCCATCTCGGCGAGCTCGGATCGCTCGCCGGCATCGAGGTCGCCGCCGACGGGACGGTCCTCGAGGTCTAGCTGGGTTTCTAGCTCGGGGAGCCGGTCGGGGTCTTCTGGAAGACCGCGAGGATCACGCCTTCGGCGGCGAGCTCGTCGCCGACGTAGGCCGAGACCTTCGCCCGCCCGAAGCCGCGGCGAAGGCGCTCGAACTCGGCCACGAACCGGCCGGTATCGCCCGGCCGCACGATCCGCTTGAAGCGCATCTCCTCGATCCCGGCAAACAGGCCGAGGCCGTTCCGGTAGTCGGCGTGGGCCATCGCGGCGACGGTGGCCGTCTGAGCCATGCTCTCGGCGAGGATCACGCCCGGCACGATCGGGTTCCCGGGGAAGTGACCCTTCAGGTACCACTCCTCGCCGGTGAAGTCGTGCTCGGCGACGGCGCGCACGAGCGGCTCGAGCTCGGTGACCCGGTCGATGAGCAGGAACGGCTCACGATGTGGGATGAGCGCCTCGATCCCTGCCCGGTCGAGCTTCACAGGCGAGGGAGGGCTTTGCCCGAGCGAGCCGCAGGGCCCCCGAGCCCGGAGCAGCCGAAGGCAGCGAAGGGATCAGGGTTCAAGAGAGCGCCTCGATCCCGGCCCGGTCGAGCTTCAACCCGCCAGGGCCTCGATCCCCACGGTGTCGATGAGGTGGGTGGTCACCTGGCCGGCCTTGAAGAGCTCGCTGCGCAGGATCTTCTGGTGGGCCGAGATGTTCGTCTCCACGCCGACGACGGTGAACTCGTCGAGCGCCCGCTGCATCCGCGCGACGGCTTCGGGACGGTCACGGCCCCACGCGATGACCTTCGCGAGCAGCGAGTCGTAGAACGGCGGGACCTCGTAGCCCTGGAAGCAATGGGTGTCGAGGCGGATCCCCGGTCCGGCCGGCGGGAGCCAGGTCGTGAGCACGCCGGTCGAGGGCGCGAAGTCCGCATCGGGATCCTCGGCGTTGATTCGGCACTCGATCGCGTGACCGTTCACCCAGATCTGCTCCTCAGAGAACGAGAGCGGCGCTCCGGCGGCAAGGGCGATCTGCTCCTTCACCAGGTCGATGCCGGTCACCGCCTCGGTGACGGTGTGCTCGACCTGGATGCGGGCGTTCACCTCGATGAAATACGGCTCGCCGGCGGCGTCGACCAGGAACTCGAAGGTCCCGACCCCTCGATAGCCGAACCGGACCGCGGCGTCGACCGCGAGCGTCTTGATCCGGCGGCGGAGCGCCTCGTTGATCGAGATCGATGGTGCTTCTTCGAGCATCTTCTGGTTGCGCCGCTGGATCGAGCACTCGCGCTCGCCCATGCAAACCCCGGTGCCGCGATCATCGACCAGGATCTGGGCTTCGACGTGGCGTACGCCCTCGAGGCAGCGCTCGAGGTAGATCCCATCGTCGCCAAATGACGCCTTCGCTTCGCTCCGGGCCTGCTCCCACAGGCGCTGCAGATCCTTTGCCGAGGTCGCCTTGCGCATCCCGCGGCCGCCGCCGCCGGCCTTCGCCTTCAGCATGATCGGGTACCCGATCGTCTCGGCGACGCGCAGGGCCTCCGACGCCGAGCGCACCGGCCCCTCGGAGCCCGGGATCACCGGCATGCCGATCTGCTTCATCGCCGCGCGGGTCGCGGCCTTGTCGTGGAATCGCGCGAGGACCTCGGGCGGCGGTCCGATGAAGACCAGGCCGTGTTCCTTACAGACCTCGGAGAAATCGGCGTTCTCGGAGAGGAAACCGTACCCCGGATGGATCGCCTGCGCCCCCGAGATGAGCGCGGCGGAAATGACCGCCGGGATGTTCAGGTAGGAGTCGCGCGAGTTCGCCGGTCCGATGCAGATCGCCTCGTCAGCGGAGTGGACCGGCAGGCTGTGCGCATCGGCTTCGCTGTACACGACGACCGTCTGGATCTCCAGCTCGCGGCACGCGCGAATGACCCGAAGGGCGATCTCGCCGCGGTTCGCGATGAGGATCTTATCGAAGGACACGCAGTGCCTCCTCGAGCGTTGCGGGGTCTGACACATTCGTCGTGCGAGCGGCGGGGAGGATCCGTCTGGTGAGCCCGGTCAGCACCGCCCCGGCACCGAACTCGACGAAGGTGGCCGCGCCCTCCCCGGCGGCGCGCGTGATCACGTCGACCCATCGTACCGGAGACCACACCTGCCGCTCGAGCAGGCCGGGGAGCTCGCGCTCGTCGCTGTGCGGGGTCGCGTCGACATTCGCGATGACCGGAGCGGTGGGGTGGACGAAGCGGATCTCGGCCATCGCCGCGGCGAGCGCCGGAGCGACCGAGCGCATCGCCGGCGAGTGGAACGCCGCGGAGACGCGGAGGGCCAGCACGCGCTTCGCGCCGGCCGCCCGGAGGCGCTCGGTCGCGACCGCGAACGCCGAGAGCGGGCCGGAGACGACCACCTGACCGGGCGCGTTGTCGTTGGCGACGACCAGGTCGCTGCCTTCGATGGCGGCCGTCACCGCGGCCGCGTCGAGGCCGATGACCGCGGCCATGCCGCCCGATGGGTCGGCGGCCTGCATGAGCTCGCCCCGTTGGCGCACGAGGCGCACCGCGTCGGGAAGCGCGAGCACGCCGAGCGCGACGAGCGCGCTGAACTCACCGAGCGAGTGGCCCGCCGCCACGACCGGCGGCTCCGACAGTCCGGCCCCGCGTGCCGCGCGCAGCGCGGCGATCGAGGTGGTGAGCAGCGCCGGTTGCGCATTCGCCGTGCGATCGAGCTCCTCCTGCGGCCCGTTCCAGCAGAGGGCCGCGAGATCGAAGCCAAGCGCCTCGTTCGCTTCGTCGAAGGCGAGCCGCGCGAGCTCGCTGTGCTCCGCGAGCGCCTTTCCCATTCCCACAACCTGCGAGCCCTGTCCGGGAAACAGCCACGCCACGGTGCTCGGCACCGCGGAAGTTTACCGGCGGCGGGCCATCGCGTAGCCGGCGCCACCGGCTGCGGCGGCGAGCCCCAGACCGAGCGCCAACATCGGGAGCGGGGCCTCGGAGCGCGGCGCGGGTGCGGGGGCGGCGCTCGGGACCGCTGACGGGCTCGGCGTGACGACGACGACGGCCTGGGGCGCGCTCAACGGCGCGCCGACGCTTGTCGCGTCACCGACGACGATCGCCCCGCTCATCCCGGGATGGAGGTAGCACATGTACGGGTAGATGCCGGCCGCGGTGAAGCGCTCGGACTGGCTCTGCCCGGGCTGGAGCGTGGTTGCGTCATAGGACTGGCTGCCCCAGCCGACACCGCTGACGACGTGCGGCAGGCGGTCGCCATTGGTAAAGGTCACCGTTCCTCCGACCGGCGCGTGCAGGATCGTCGGCCCGAAGCCGCAATCCCGGATGTCGACCGCGACGCCCGTACCCGCCGTCGTGACGGCGACCGGGCGGCAGCCCCCGCCGGCCGCGCTCAGCGTGCCGAGGGTGGCCGTTCCGGCGAGCGCGAGGGCAAGGACCGCGAGCGGTCGGGCGAACATGGTGGAACCTCCGAGGCGATATCACCTGCCATACAACGGCGGGTGGCCCGCGGTTCCCTCAAGGGTGCTGGATCTGGATGACGAACAGGGGCTGGCCGTACTCGACGGGCGCTCCGCCGGCGATGAGGACGGAGGTCAGGATGCCGTCGGCGGGGGCGCTGATCTCGGTCATGTGGCCGAGGGATTGGATCGCGCCGAGCGAGGCGCCCTTCGTCACGGCGTCGCCTGCGGCCCAGTCCCGCGCGGCACTGAAGATCCCGACCGAGGTGGCATGCACGCGCTGCGGCTCCGACGCCGTGGGCGCGGTGCGCGCCGGGACGGCGGCTGCCGCCCCCGCGGTCGCCGACGACACGTCGCGGACGACGAGCACCGCGACGTCGCCGGAGGAGACCTCGATCGTTCCGGCGACCGATCCGGCGGCAAGCCGCAGGACCGCGTCGAGCAGAGCCAGGGCCTCGGCCACGGTCGGGTCGCTCACGCCGGCATGATCCGCCGCCAGAACGCTCGGTGCGGCGGTGGGGTGGCGCCGGTGGCCGGCTCCACAAAGACCCCGAGCGCGCGGAACCGCTCGTAGCGCGCCGAGAGGAGATCCGCGATGGGCACGCGTCCAAGACGGTCGAGCTCGGCGCTGAGCGCGGCCTTCACCGCTGCCGCGGTCGCCGGCCGGTCGGTCTGTGCACCGCCGATCGGCTCCGGGACGAGCCCGTCAACGATCCCGAGCCCGAGAAGATCGGGCGCGGCGAGCTTGAGCGCGCCGGCGGCCCGCTCGGCCTCGGTCCCGCTCCGCCAGAGGATCGCCGCGCAGCCCTCGGGCGAGATCACCGAGTAGATCGCATGCTGGAGCGCGAGCACGACATCGCCGACCCCGAGCGCGAGCGCGCCGCCGGAGCCGCCCTCACCGACGACGACGGCGACGATCGGGGTGTGCAGGTCGCACATCGTCTGGATGCTCTTCGCGATCGCCTCGGCCTGGCCCCGCTCCTCGGCCTCGGGGCCGGGATAGGCGCCGGGAGTGTCGATGAACGTGACGAGCGGCAGATGGAACTTCTCGGCCAGGCGATAGAGCCGGATCGCCTTGCGATAGCCCTCCGGGTACGGCATGCCGAAATTGCGGAGGATGTTCTCCTCGGTGTCGGCGCCACGCTGCTGCCCCACCACCATGACCGGGCCGATACCTGCCAGCTCGGCGATCCCGCCGATGATCGCCGGATCGTCGCGGAACGTCCGGTCGCCGTGCAGCTCCTGGAACCGGTCGAACACGGTCTCGATCAGCTCGAGCGAGTGTGGCCGCTTCAGGTCTCGAGCGAGCTGGACCGCGTCCCAGGCCGAGGTCCGACCGGCGGCGGCCTGCGCGTCGACGATGAGCCCCGCCGCCGGCGCGAGGTGACCGTTCCCCTCCGCGGCGCGCTTCCCGAGCAGCCGGTCGACCATCGACATCTACAGGCTCCACCGCGGGTCGCGCGCGGCCGGCCGGAACGCGGTGAGGAAGTAGCCGATGCGGTCGCGGAGCTGCGCCCGCGGGACCACCTGGTCGACGAAGCCGTGCTCGAGAACGAACTCGGCGCGCTGGAACCCTTTCGGCAGCTTCTCGCCGATCGTCTGATCGGTGACCCGCGCTCCGGAGAAGCCGATGAGCGCACCGGGCTCGGCGAGGATGACGTCGCCAAGCGATGCGAACGAGGCCAGCACACCTCCGGTCGTGGGGTCCGTGAGCACGCTGAGATAGAGCACGCCGGCGTCGTCAAGGCGCGCGAGCGCACCGACGATCTTCGCCATCTGCATCAGCGAGAGCGTGCCCTCCTGCATCCGCGCGCCCCCGGAGGCGGACACGATGATGAGCGGCACGCGACCCGCCAGCGCGCGCTCGGCCGCCCGGGTGAGCTTCTCGCCGACGACGCTGCCCATCGAGCCGCCCATGAAATCGAAGTTCATGACGGCGAGCTGCACCGCGATCCCGGCCATCGTCGCCGCGCCGCAGATCGCCGCGTCCTTCTCGCCGCTCTTCGTCTGCGACTGGAGGACCCGGGTCGGGTACGGCTTCTGGTCGGTGAACCCCAGGGGATCGCCGCTCACGAGCTCCCGGTCCAGCTCTTGAAAGCTGGCCTTGTCCACGAGCAGCTCGATCCGCTCGCGGGCGCCAAGGCGGAAGTGGTGTACGCACTTGGTGCACACGTTGTGATTGCGGGCGAGCTGCTTGTTGAACAGCATCTCTCCGCAGGTCGGACACTGGGTCCAGAGGTCCGACGGGAACTCCTTGCGTTGCCGGCCGAACGGCATGCGCAGCCTCATCGCGAAGCCGGATCCTCCGCGAGCGCCCAGCAGAGCGCCACGGTGCCCGGACCGGCGTGCGCGGCGAGCACCGGTCCGGCTTCGTCGGTCCAGTACTCCACACAGTGATAGCGGGCCTGGACCCACTCCCCGAGCGAGCGAGCGCGCTCGGGCGCATTGCAGTGCAGGGTGGAGGCGTGGATCCGCGCGCCGTCCGGGATGCGTGCCGCGATGAGCTCCTTGAGGAGGGCCATACCCTTCTCGCGCGTACGGGCACGATCGATCGACTCGGCCTTCCCGTGCCCGAGGTCCAGGATCGGTTTCATCGACAGCAGCGAGCCGAAGATGGCGGCCGCGCCGGAGATCCGACCGGAGCGGCGGAGGAAGTCCAGCGTGTCGATGAGCGCGAGCAGGTGGGTGCGGTCGGCAAGGCTTCGCGCGAACTCGGCCGTCTGGGCGAGCGATCGGCCCGCCCGGCGCGCGCGGGCGCACGCGGTCGCGATGAGCCCGATCGAACCGGCGGTGGTATGGGTGTCGACGACCACGATCTCGGCGCCGATGATCTGCCCGGCGGTGGTCGTGGCGACCGAGTACGTCCCTGAGAACTCCGTCGCGACGGTGAGGACGAGGATCTTGTCGTAGCCGTCGGCGACCGCCCGCTCGTAGACCTCGCGGCACTCGCCGATCGATGGCTGCGAGGTCGTCGGTCGCGCGTTCGGCTGCGCGATCCGCTCGTAGAACTGACCGCTCGAGAGATCGACCCCGGCGGTGTACGAGTCCGGCCCAAAGCTGACGTGGAGCGGCAGGAACCGGACATCGAGGTCACGGCGGGCGTCGGGTGCGAGCACGGTCGTGCCGTCGACGACGATGGCGAACGGATGCTTCGCACTCATACGACGAGCGATACCTCCCCGGCCAGGATCCGCTGCTGACCATAGGCGGTTCGGACGACCAACGCACCATCATCGGCGAGCGCCATGGCGTGTCCGCGGAACGCCGGCCGGCCCGCTTCACGGATCTCGACCTCGCGGTCGAGCATGACCGCGCGGCGCCGCCACTCATCCAGTGCGGCTGGACGACTGGCCGGATCGGCGACCCGCTCCAGCTCGGCGTTGACGGCGACCAGAAGCGCGAGGCGGTCCACCCGGTGACCCGCGATCCCGAGCGAGATCGCGGTATCGGCGAGCTCATCCGGTAGGTCGCCGGGCTCCTGCGACACATTCACCCCGATGCCGACCACGAGCGAATCCGGCACCGCGTGGGCGAGGATCCCGGCGACCTTGCGCCCGTCGTACCAGACATCGTTCGGCCACTTCAGCCCGCCGCGCGGTGCGCCGAGCCGGTCGAGCGCACGGCAAACTGCGACGCCGGCCAAGAGCGCGAAGAGTCCGGGCTCGCTCGGCAACGGACGCAGCAGCCATGAAGCGAGGATCGCCTGGCCCGCGGCGGCCTGCCAGATCCGGTCTCCTCGGCCGTGTCCGGCGGTCTGCACGTCGGCAACGACAACGACGGGCGGAGCGCCCGCGGCGGCGAGCGCGCGCGCTCGATCCTGGGTGGAGACGATACTGGCGTGGAATTCGATCCCGCGACCGAGCGCGTGCTGCAGCGCGGATCGCACCGCTGGAAGCTCGAGGAGCGCGAGGCGGTCGGTCACGCGATGAAGGCTACGGCTCAGTTGAGCGTGACCGGCACCCGGACGAGCTCCTCGATCGCGCCGTCCTTCGCGCTGCGCGAGAACACCTCTACGAACGCGGTCGTGCCGGCGGCGATGCCGCTGTAGCTCACGTTCACCGTGTAGGTCCCCCGCCCCGGAGCGCCTGCGCTCGCGGTCGTGAAGCCCGACGCGATGACCCGGGCCGCGGTGTCGCTGAGGCGCCACTCCACCGTGGCCTCAAACACGCTCGCGTCGCCGGTCACGGTGAACGGCGACGACAGGCGCGCGTTCACCGCGGGAGCCTTCACCGTGATCGCCCCCTTTGCCGAGGTGAGCGCCGTCGGCGACGGGGACGGACTTGGAGGGGGGCTCGGGCTGGCCGACGGCAGCTCGAGCGTGAGGGTGGTCGACGACGGCAGACCCGCGCCGGGGCCGCCGCAGGCGGCAGCGAGCACGAGCAGCGGCACGAGCGCGATGAGGCGTCGCATCACTCGATTCAACGGCCCGGGTGACCGCGTGTCACGGATCACGAGCCGCGCGCCACCTGCGCCCCGGCGGCGCGGACCCGTACGATGCGGCCACGGCCCGGTGCGCCGGCCTGCGCAGAGGCTTCCTCCATCGCCGCGATCACCCGCGCGGCCAACCGTACCGGAGCGACGGCGAGGACCGTCGGACCGGCGCCGGAAAGAGCCGCACCGAATGCTCCGGCGTCGGTGGCCGCCCGCACCACGTCATCGAGCGCCGGGACGAGCCGCAGCCGGGCCGGCTGGTGCAGGCGGTCCCGCATCGCAACCCGGAGGAGGGCGCCATCGGCCTTCAGGACCGCGGCAACGAGCGCCGAGGCATGCGCCAGGTTGAAGATGGCATCGGCACGCGAGACCTGCGCGGGCAACACACCGCGGGCCTTTTCGGTCGCGAGCGGCATCGCAGGCACGAGAAGGCAGATCCGCCACGCCGCAGGGAACGATAGTCGGACCGCGACGGGGCCGTCCTGGTGCGGGACCGCGACGGTGAACGCCCCGTAGAGCGCCGCGGCGACATTGTCCGCGTGACCCTCGACGTTCGCGGCAATGCGCAGCAGGGCGCGTCGTTCGAGGGGCTCGCCGAGCATGGCGTTCGCCGCCACGACGCCGCCGACGATCGCGGCGGCGCTCGAACCGAGCCCGCGACCGAGGGGGATCGCCGAGCGCTGCGTAATGTGCTGGGCCGGCAGCGGTGCGCCGATCGCCTTCGCCGTGGCGCGCGCCCCGACGATGAACAGATTGTCCTCACCGGCGGGGATCCCTTCGGCGACGCCGTCGACGGCGACGGACCAGGTCCGTGCCGGCCGAAGCTCGAACTCCGCGACGATCGGAAGTGCGAGGCCGAAGGAATCGAAGCCCGGTCCGAGGTTCGCGCTCGTGGCCGGGACGCGGACCCGGAGGTCGGTCACGAGCGAAGGGCGGCGCGGACCGCATCGAGGTCGGCGGCGACATCTTCGAGCGCAGGGCCGAGCGAGATCGCCCGCTCGGGATCCTTCATCCCGTTGCCGGTGAGGATGCAGACGACCGACGCCGGGCGGATGCCTCCGCTTCGCACGTGCGCGAGCAGTCCGGCGACCGCGGCCGCGCTCGCCGGCTCGCAGAACACGCCTTCGGACCGCGCGAGGAACCGGTAGGCCGCGAGGATCTGGTCGTCGGTGACCGCCTCGATCGCCCCACCGGACTCATCGCGCGCCCGCAGCGCCCCGTCCCAGGAGGCCGGGTTGCCGATCCGGATCGCGGACGCGATCGTCTCCGGCGCCTCGACCGGCGCGCCGTTCACGATCGGCGCCGCCCCGGCGGCCTGATACCCGTGCATCCGCGGTCGGCGGCGCGCGAGGCCGGCCGCGGCGGATTCACAGAAGCCCTTCCAGTACGCGGTGATGTTGCCGGCGTTCCCGACCGGGATGCAGAGCATCTCCGGCGCATCGCCGAGCGACTCGCAGAGCTCGAAGGCCGCGGTCTTCTGGCCCTCGATCCGATAGGGATTGACGCTGTTCACCAGGGTCGCCTCGCCGCCGGAGGCGAGCGCGCGCGAGAGCGCGAGCGCGGCGTCGAAGCTCCCGCGCACCGCCACGATCCGCGCGCCAAAGGCGATCGCCTGCCCGAGCTTGCCCAGCGCGACGTGCCCGGCGGGGAGGAGGACGGCGCAGCGAAGGCCGGCGCGCGCGGCGTACGCGGCGGCCGAGGCCGCGGTGTTGCCCGTCGACGCGCAGAGGACCGCGGCGGCGCCCTCCTCGACCGCCTTCGCGACCGCGAGCACCATTCCCCGATCCTTGAACGACCCGGTCGGGTTCGCGCCTTCGATCTTCAGCCAGATCTCGCCGATCCCGGTCTCGCGCTCGAGCGCGGGCGCGCGCACCAGCGGCGTGCCGCCCTCACCGAGGGTGAGCCGCGGGGTCCGGTCGGTCACCGGCAACCGGTCGCGGTAGCGTTCGAGCAGCGGAACGGCCGGAGGCACCCGCGCATGCTAGCCCGCGTGCCCCGCGTACGATTCCGCGCGTGACCCTCAGCAAGCGCGAACGGCGGCTTCTCGTGGCGCTCGTGGTCCTGGCGATCGTGTTCCTTGCGCTCCAGATCGCGGCGACCGTCTGGGTGGCGGTCGCGAGGATCGCGGACGTCGTGCTCATCTTCATCGCCGCCTGGGCGTTCTCCTACATGCTCGCGCCGCTCGTCGACCGGATCGACCGCCGCACGCCGCTCAACCGCACCGGCGCGGTGTTGGTGGTGTACGCGGGCATCGCGGTGATCCTGGCCGGCATCCTCGCGCTGCTGCTGCCGGCCTTTGCCGACCAGCTGGCGGGCTTTGCCGAACGGACCCCCGAATACAGCGCACGGTCCGAGCGCGCGGTCACCGACTTCCAGGATGCGCTCGCCGCACGAGGCCTGCGCCTGAATGTCGTGGACATCTACGACGCGCTCCCGGCGCGTCTGGGTGAGGCCGCGGGCGCCTTCGCCGTCGATGCGCTCGGCCTGGTGTCAGCGACCGCGACGGTCCTGTTCAACGTGCTCCTCGTCCTCATCATCGCGTTCGTGATGCTCATCGACGGCGAGACGCTCTGGCGGCGGCTCGTCGCGCCGCTGTCACGTCCGCTCCGGAGCGAAGCCGAGCTCTTCCGCGCGAGCGCTGACCGCGCGTTCGGCGGCTTCGTGCGTGGCTCGATGCTGCTCGGGCTGATCTACGGGATCGGCACGTTCGTGATCCTCGCCGCGCTGGCCATTCCATTCTCCGGGGTGCTCGCGGTCTTCAGCGGTCTCGTCGTGATCGTCCCGATCTTCGGCCCGGTGCTCGCGATGGTCCCGGTCCTCGCGATCACCGCGCTTGGGGCGACGGACCGCCTCCTGTTCGTGCTCGTGCTCATCGTCCTGTTCCAGCAGGTCGCGCTGAACGTCATCGGACCGCGGATCATGGCGCGCAGCATCGGCATCCATCCGCTGTTCGTCTTCGGCGCGCTGCTCCTCGGCTCGCGTCTCGCCGGGTTCTGGGGTGTACTCCTCGCCATGCCGATCGCCGGGATCATCGGGACCTTCATCCGCTACGGCCTCGAGGTCACCCAGGGCCGCCGGCGCCGGACCGACGCCGCCGGCCTCATGGACGAGCCGGTGGTGGAGGAGGTCACCTGACCCGCCGCATCCTGGTCACGAACGACGATGGGATCGAGAGCGACGCGCTCGGGCCCCTCGCCGACGCGCTCTCCGCCCTTGGTGCGGTCGATATCATCGCGCCGGAGCGGAACTGGAGCGGTGCCGGCCACAGCATCACGCTGTACCGCCCACTCCGCTGCCGCCCGACCCATCTGCGCACCGGCCAGGAGGCATTCATGGCCGACGGCTCACCGACCGACTGCGTCCGCCTCGCGGTCCTCGGCTTTCTCAAGCAGAAGCCTGACCTCATCGTGAGCGGGATCAACCGCGGCGCCAACATGGGCGACGACATCACCTACTCCGGGACCGTCGCCGCCGCGATGGAGGGGCTGCTCTCGGACATCCCGTCCATCGCGATCTCGATCGGTGCCTTCGGCGCCGACGTCGACTTCGGCACCGCCGCGTCGTTCGCCGCGCTCCTCGGCCGCAACATCCTCGATCGCGGGTTCGCCTCCGACGCCCTGCTGAACGTGAATGTGCCGAACCTGCCGCGTGAGCGGATCGCCGGAGTCGAGGTGACACGGCTCGGCAAGCGCGTCTACCACGATCAGCTCACCGAGCGCCTCGATCCGTACGGCACCCCGTACTACTGGGTCGGCGGCCCCGCCGCGTCCGACGACGCCGAGCCCGGGACCGATGTCGCCGCGATGCGCGCCGGAAAGATCAGCGTGACACCGATCTACCTCGACCTCACCAGCCACGCGCTCATCGACGAGCTCCGGCAATGGGATTGGGGCTGGTCCACGCCGATGGAGGTCTCGCCCGAGCTCGACCGCACCTGATGCGCAAGGCCGACCTCGCGGCGCAGCTGCAGAAGGCCGAGGCATCGATGCTCGAGCTCAACCTCCGGCCGGACCCGTCGGCGCACCCGGCCGACGTCCGGATCGCGCGGATCGACGGCGTCATCTGCCTCGCCGTGCCGCCCCGGCCGATGCCCTACATCAACCGCGCGCTCGGCTTCGGCACCATCGCGCCCGGGACGCCGGAGCTGCTCGAACGGATCGTCGCGCACTACGGCGCGCTCGGACGAGAGACGCGGATCAGCGTCGCGCCCGGTCACACCACCGCGGCGGCCATGCTGCTGTTGAGGGAAGTCGGCTTCCGACCCGATCCCGAGATGCCGGAGCAGCTCATCTACCTGCGCTCCGGACGACGCGTCCCCGAGCTGCCGGAGATCGCGGGCCTCCGCCTTCTACGGGTGCGCACCGCCGAGGACGCCGACCGGTTCGCCGACGCCGCGGTGGCAAGCTTCGGCCCGGAGCGCGGCCCCGGCTACCAGGCGACGCTCCGCCGATTGCTGGAGCGCGCCCTGAGCGGACGCTCGATCGTCGCGGTCCTGGGTCTGGTCGATGACCGGCCAGTGGCCACCGGCATGCTGCATTTCCTCGGTCCGGTCTGCGGCCTGGGCGCCGGCAGCGTCATACCCGAGCACCGGGGCCTCGGCATCCAGCGGGCCGTCCTGGCCGAGCGGATCCGGATCGGCTTCGGCCGCGGCGCAACCCGCTACTTCGCCTTCACCGAGCATCCCGCCTCCGCCCGCAACCTGGAAGCGCTCGGCTTCCGCAAGGTCTACGACCAGATCGCCTGGGTGCGTCCGGCCTCCTGATTGGGCGCGCGCGTCGGGACGATGTGGCGCGTGCGCCAGGGGGCTGGCGGGGACGCGGGCGCGACGCGTGCGTCAGGGGGCTGGCGGGTCGTTCCCGAGCTCGCGCGTCCCGTGCGTCCGAGATGATCGCCTTCCCTACGGGACGAGCAAGCTCGGGAAAAGGTCCGCCGGCCCCTGACGCACGCGCTGGACCGGCCCCTGACGCACGCGTCCCACCGACCCGGCGGACGCCCTGAGGGGAGGCGGCAGAGAGGTACGGCAGCAAGGCGCCGGCCGCGCGTGGGGGTTACTGCTGAAGGGCGGTGAGGAGGGCCGGGAGGCCGTACTGGCCGACGACCCGCGCGCGCTGCAAGAGGTCCATGTTCGCCGAGCTCTGGAGCGAGCCGCCACCCTTCTTGTAGGCCGAGAGATAGCCGCAAGACTGCAGCGCGGGGAACGAGTCGGCGTTGAAGTCGCCCGAGGGATATGCGAAGTGGCGCACGTCGGTGCCCGTCCAGTCGGAGAGGTACTGGCGTGCGGTGCACATCTGGTAGCGCTGCGTCGCGTAGGAC
>DATCNH010000036.1:0-16190 GCA_036565345.1 Candidatus Limnocylindria bacterium
CAAGGCCGAGCTCGTCAAACACCGCGCGCTGTCCCCGTTCCTTCGGAACATCCTTTCCGAGATGAGCGAGAGCGGTACGCCGATGGACGTTCTCCGCACCGTCGTCTCGGCCTCGGCGCTGGAGGATCCCTCCGAGGGCGACAACTCGCACGAGGCCGAATACCGCAAAGCCATTCGCCTAGTGGCCAAGCTCCCCTCGGTCCTCGCGACGTACATCCGCCGGCGGAAGGGTGAGCAGCCCATCCCGCCGGATCCGAAGCTCGGACACGCCGCGAACTTTGCCCGGATGACCTGGGGCGAGGACGCGCATCCGCGGGCCGCGGAGATCCTCAACACCTGCTTCATCCTCCAGGCCGAGCACGGCCTGAACGCGTCGACCTTCGCCGCGCGGATCACCGCCGCAACGCTTGCGGACATGCACGCCGCGGTCACCGCCGGCCTCGCGGCCCTCAAGGGTCCGCTTCACGGCGGCGCGACCGACGGGACGATGAGGATGCTCGATGAGATCGGGACCATCGACCACGTCCGGGCGTTCGTCGAAAAGAGCTTCGCCACGAAGTACAAGTTCCCCGGCTTCGGCCATCGCGTGTACACGACGACCGATCCGCGGGCGAAATTCCTTCGCGCCTTCAGCGAGGCGCTCGCCGCGGAAGCCCGCGGCACGCTGTATTTCGCGATCCAGGAGGCGCTCGTCGCCGAGGTGAACAAGACCCGCAAGATGCCGGTGAACGTCGACTACTACGCCGCCACGACGTACACCTACCTTGGGATCCCCGCCGACCTGGGCACCTCGATCTTCGCGATCGGCCGGATGTCCGGATGGTGCGCGCACATCATGGAGCAGCACGGCGACAACCGGCTGATCCGGCCGGAGTCCGAGTACACCGGGCCGAGTGGCAAGAAATGGATCCCGCTGGCGGAGCGCTAGCCGGCGAGGCGATCGTCGCGGCGGCGTCCGCGGGGCTCGGTGGGGTCGCTGCGCTCTGGCCTACTCGCGCCTCCGGCCAGCTTCCACGGCGTGCAGGCGCAGCTGGACAATCATCGCGAGCAGGAGCAGCAGCGCTCCGGCGGCCAACGCGAGCGCCCAGGCCGACAGGTCGCGGGCCGCACCCGTGCTCGTCGAGGGAAGCCCGCTCACCCTCGGTGCCGAGGTCGCGACCGGGGTGGCGACCGGGGTGGCGACCGGCGCCGCCGTGGACCCGGCCGGGGTCGGAGGCGGGCTTGCCGTCGGTATGGGCGCCGGCGTCGGGGTGGGCGTCGCGACCGCGGCGGCGCAGGTCGGCCGGACTACGGTGTCGGTGTCCAGCGTCACGGCGCCGTTGCGCGCGAGGACCCGGCCGTCGATGGACACGCCGGTCGTGACGGTGATCGAGGTCAGCGCGAGGATCGTGCCCTTGAATGCCGAGCCGGTGCCGATCGTCGCCGAGCTGCCAACCTGCCAGTAGACGTTGCAGGATTGCGCCCCTCCGGTGAGGACGACGCTGCTGCCGGTGGCGGTAGTCAAGGTGGACCCGGCCTGGAAGATCCAGACATCGGTCGACGTCCCGGCGAGCGTCACCGCACCGGTGAGGCCGATCGACGACGCGGAGTTGTAGACGCCCGGAGCGAGCGTCTGGCCGCCGAGATCGGCGACGACCGGGGTCGTCGGTCCGCGGCCGACGGCGTCGTTGTACGCGGTGGTGAGGTCGACCTTCGCCTGCTGGGTGACCGCGTCACCGAAGTGATTCGTCCCGGTGATGGTGACCGACCCGAAGCCGGTCTCGGTGGTCGTTGGGAACGTCCCCACGTCGCCGGTGATCGTCGTCGGTCCGGTGTTCGTGATCCCGGCCCCGGCCAGGACGGCGAAGCTGCCGGCGGTGCCCAGGCCCACGGCCGTCGGGCCGGCGGCGTTCGCGGCGAGCGCCGGGGCGAGCGTCCCGACCGCCAGGACCGCCGCGGCCACCAGGCCGAGCCACCGCGCGGGGAACAGGATCTGTCGGCGCTTCATGTCGTCCATACTTCCCGGACGCTGCCCGACCACAGCCTCCCGCATCGCCGCCAACCTAGCCTCGCCAGCACCGCGCCACATGACGGAACCGTCAGCGGCGCCCGCCGATCGAGGTCGGCCACCTGCCGGAACCGTCATGAAGCCGCGGGTCCGGGTACGCAGAATCGACGCGGGAGCGTGGTCACGCGGGCCACGCCGGGGAAGGTCCGCGCGTGAGGGAGTTGCCGGTCGCCGACCCGACCGCCGAGCGTCCGAAGATGCGGGCGATGGTGCTCCTCGTGGAGGACGAGCCGAACGTCAGCAAGGCCGTCGGCCACCTGCTCGACGAAGCCGGATACGGTCACGTGACGATCGCCGACCACGACCAGATCCCGGCAGCCGTCGAACGATGGCATCCCCAGTGCGTCATCCTCGACAGCGAGCCCGCCGCCGACGGGCAGGGCCGATCATGGGCTGACGCCGCCGCCATCCGGACCGCGCACCCCCACCTCCCGGTCCTCATGTTCACCGCGGACGAAGCGTCGATGGCCGAGGCACGCCGCGGGACCTCCGCACGCAGCGCGGCCGCGGGCTTCGCCGGAGTGATGGACAAGCCGTTCCTGGTCATCGAGTTCCTGGCCACCCTCAAACACGCCGTTGAGACGCCGCATCCCGACCCAGCGAGCACTGCGGGGACCGCCTCCGCAGACGCCGTCACGGTGTTCCCGGCGGTCCGTGGCGAGGCCGCGGCGGCATGGGCTCCGGCGGATTTCTTCAGCACCGCGGTCCACGAGCTGCGGACTCCGCTGACCTCGGTCCTCGGCCAAGCGCAGCTCGCGCTCCGCTACGTCGACAGCGATCCGGCCCGGGCCCGCGGCGCGATCGAGCGGGCGATCGAGCAGTCGACCCGAATGAATCGTCTGATCGGCGACCTGCTGGACACTGCGCGCGTCACTGTCGGTGGACTGAGCCTGGAGGTCGTGACCTTCGACCTGGGCCGCGCCGTCGCCGTCGCACTCCCGCAGTACGAGCACGAGGACGCTCCCCGCATCGCCTTCGCGCCGCCCCATGAAGCCGTCCTGATCCGCGGTGAGCCCGACCGGATCGCGCAGATCGTCGGCAATCTCCTAGATAACGCGTTGAAGTACAGCCCGGCCGGTTCGCCCATCGCGGTATCCGTCGCGGTCATTGGCGACGAGGCGCAGGTTCGCGTCGAGGACCATGGGCTGGGGATCGCCGCCGAAGAGCGAGACCGGATCTTCGCGCCGTTTTACCGGACCGCACGGACGCGCGCGATCCCGGGGACCGGCCTCGGGCTGCACATCAGCCGGCAGCTCGCCGAGCAGCACCACGGACGGCTCTGGTTGGACACGAGCGCCGGGCCGGGGAGCGTCTTCATCCTGGCGCTCCCGCTGGCCGAGCCAGGGTCCTAGCCGAGCGCCACCGGCGCGGCTTTGGCAGATGGCCCGTCGGCCGAAGGCTGCGCGATCGGCTGGATCGGCTGGATCGGCTGGGTCGGGGCGAGCAGGAAGATCCAGATGTCCCAGACCACGTGGCTCGTGATCAACGCCGCCATCGGGGCGCCGAGGGCGGCCCAGATCGACCAATAGACCCCCGCCACCGTGGCCGCGCCGATGAGGGCGGGGTTCCCGGTGACCAGGTGCGCGCCGCCATAGGCACCGGCGGCGAGCGCGACCCCGCGGACCGCGCCGAAGCGGCGGACCGCCGAGCGCCCCAGCAGGCCACGCCAGAAGAGCTCCTCGGCAGGCCCCACGACCGCCCCGAGGCGCAGGGCGATCTCCTCCTTTGGCCGTAGATCACGCAGCTCGTAGATGTCGCCGATGTTCCGGTCGCCCGAGGGCAGGATCCGCCGCGCGATGCGGTCGCCCAGCTGGAAGATGCCGTAGAGGCCCGCCGCGATCCCCAGACCGAGCGCGACATCGCGCCGGCGGAGCTGCGGCCGCTGCAGGGAGGGGTCGCCGGCGATCGCCAGCGTTCCGAGGATCGCGCCGGTGTTCGTCATCCGCTGCCAGAAACGCGCCTTCGGTCCCCGGAAGGTGAGCGCGAACGCGCCGTAGGCGATCCCGAGACCGAGGGCCGCGAGCCTCACCGAACGACCGCGGCGAGGACCAGGCCGAGCACGAGGAGGAGCCCGAAGGTCGCGTGCAGCTGCGCGGTCTCGAGGTCGATCATCGCGATCGCACGCTGCTGCCCGCTCGCACCGAGCTCGGACGCACGCAGCGCGCGCACGAGGAGCGGAAGGGAGAGCACGGCGAG
Organism: Candidatus Limnocylindria bacterium; assembly: GCA_036565345.1. Lineage (GTDB taxonomy): Bacteria > Chloroflexota > Limnocylindria > P2-11E > P2-11E > UBA4735. Next base: position 4,244 of record DATCNH010000036.1, read on the forward strand.
GAGCGTGTAGGCCGGCAGGATCGCGAGCGCGACTGCGACGGCAAGCGCCATATAAGCGGCGACGACGAAGCTGACATACCAGTAGTGCGCGACGCGCCGGCCGATCCGGGTCGAGAACGTCACCGCGCCCATGCGGGCATCCTCGCTGATGTCGCGCCACTCGTTCCCGTGAAGGATGGCGACGACGAGCAGTCCGACCGGGATGCTGAGGACGACGCTTCGTGGATCGAAGAATCCGGCGACGACGAACTGGGCGCCGACGACCATGAGCGTCCCCATCAGTAGGAACACCAGCGGCAGCCCCAGCGCCCGATACTTGTAGTGGAACGGCGGCGCGGTATACGCGTAGCCGCCGATCAGCCCGACGATCCCGAGCACGGCGACCGGCCACCCCCGGGCGGCGATGAGCGCGACACCGATGACGGTCGCAAGCGCGAACGCGGCGGCCGCGACCCCGAATGCCCCGCGCTCGGTCACGCGACCGGTGACGATCGCGTGGCTCGCACGGGGCGAGATGATCGTGTCGATGCCCTTGCGGACGTCATAGATCTCGTTGATCACATTCGTCCCGATATGGAGTGCGACGCCGGCGACGAGCGCCATGAGGAACAGGGCCACGTCGAACGCGCCGTCGATCGCCGCGAGCGCACCGCCGGCCGCGACCGGAACGACCGATGCGGTGAAGCTGAACGGGCGTGCGATCTCGTATGCACCCCGCAGCTTCCGCCACAGCAAGTCTCCGGAGGTGAGGCGCTGCTCGTCCAGGCCCGCTCGCCGGGAACGCACCGCCGCAGCCTCCCCGGCGCGGCCGTAGCTCAGAGCGGCGCGGAACACGAGGTCGATCTGATCGGTCTCCTGGACGATCGGCTGGAGGAGCGGGACCTGCATGCCGGCCTCGTGGTACTCCCAGGCGCGCGCGGCGACCTCATCGGGAGACCCGCAGAGGAGGAAGGCGTCCAGGAGCTCGTCGGGGATGAGCGACTGGGCGGCGTGATAGTCCTCGGCCCGCCAGGCGGCGGCGATCCGATCGCGGAGCGCCGGGTCGAATCCTGCCCGTCGCAACGTGATGTCCGAGAGGATCGCCATCATGTAGATGACGAACGGCTCCCGCTTGGCGCGGTTCAGGGCCTCCCGGCGTGTCGTGTCGACGAGCGTGAGGAGGTAGCCGGAAGTCTCGATCGCCTTCGGATCGCGACCCGCGTCCCGCGCGGCGGCGCGCATTCGGCCGATGAGCGTCTGGAATCCGGGGATCGATTCCGCCGGCCGCGCCAGGTAGCCGTCCGCCTTCTCGCCGGCGAGACGCATCATCGGCGTGCGATAGGCGGCGATGAAGACCGGGACCCGGTGGACCGGCGGGAACATCGGTTGGATCGGCGGGAGGCCCGCCGTTGCGGCGGGCAGGCGCTCTCCGGCCCAGAGTGCACGGATCGTGTCGATGGCCGCGCTCACCCGCGCGACTCCCTGGTCGGGGGTGTAGGGGATGCCCATCTGGCCGAGCCGCAGCGGCAGGCCGGTGCCCAGGGCGAGGGAGATGCGCCCGGGCGCCATCTCGTCGAGCGCGCTCACCGTCATCGCGATCAAGACCGGATCGCGGGTGAAGGGGTTGAGCGCGCCGAGGCCGACGCGGAGCTCCCCGACCTGCGCCGCGACCGCTGACGCATAGGTCACGCCATCGCGCTCGAAATAGGAATCGTGGAACCAGACCGATTCGATGCCGGACGCACGGGCGCGCTCGGCCCACTCGACGACGTCCGTCACCGTCCCCCGGGCGGCCAGCCCGATCCCGACCCTGCGCGCCAGCTCAGGCAACTCTGTCTCCTCGCGAGGACTACGCACCATTGTGGACGCTGGATCCCGCCCCTGGTCAGATCCCCGGAATGGCTCCGCGGGCCAGGGAAACGGCAGCGCCGGCAATGGCCTGCGTGCAGATCAGAGCATTCAGGTGGGCCAGGTCCGAGGCGCAGGCCTCGCGCATCGCGTCGGAATGCCCGGCGATCGGATCCTCGGTCACGGGGAAGCGGATCCAGTCCGTCGGAAGCCGCTGCGACACGTTCCCAAGGTCGGTGGACGCGGTCACGAGCGTGCCGCGCGTCGGGGTCACGCCGCGCGCTTCGAGCTCCGCGGCAAGCAGGTCGCCGATCCGCCGGTCGGCGCTGACCGGATCGAAGAGCGGCATATCGGTCAGGATCTCGACCGTCGTCCCGGTCTGCAGCGCCGCGCCCTGCGCGATCTTCTCAAAGGTCGAGATCAGCTCCAGAAGGACCGCGGGGTCCTTGGCCCGGAGCCCGAACACCGCCTCGGCCCGTGCGGGAATGACGTTGCGCACCAGCCCGCCGTCGGTGATCACGCCGTGGATTCGCGCATCGGCCGGGAGCATCTGCCGCCAGCCGTCGATCCCGGTGAACAGGCGAATGACCCCATTCAGCGCATTGCGGCCACGTTCCGGTGCCGACCCCGCGTGCGCGGCGACTCCATGGAACGTGACCTTCTTCCCGATCACGCCAAGGCCCGTCGCGCTCACCGCCCAGGCCGCCGGCGACGACGCCGGATGCGACGAGAGCGCGGCGACGACGTGGTCGAAGGCACCGGCCCGAAGCAGGTCGATCTTCCCGCCGCCATGCTCCTCGGCCGGCGTGCCGATGAGCTCGACGCCAACGGCCAGGTCCCCGGCCGCGGCGGCCACCAGGAACGCGCCGGCGTTGGTCATCGCGATCAGGTTGTGCCCGCAGCCGTGGCCGACCCCGGGAAGCGCGTCGTATTCGGCCAGCAGCGCGACCGCCTTCCCCGCCGGACCGGCGTGGGCGCGGAACGCCGTCGGCAGTCCCCCGTATGCGCGCTCGACGGCGTGACCGTGCGCCTCGATGAATGCGCAGATCCGCTCGGCCGAGCGGTGCTCCGCGTACGCGAGCTCGGGATCGGCGTGGATCGCTCGGGACAGCCCGATGAGCTCGTCCCGTAGCCGACCACTCAGCTCGTTCACGGTCGTGGCCGGAGCGAGGCGCGGAGCCCGGCGTCGGTGGCAAGCCGGCGCGCGACCGTCGCGAGCGCATCGGCGGTGATGAGGGCGGCCTCGTGAGCGAAGTTGCTGACGCTCGCCTCGGTCATCCGGATCGAATGTCCCGGGACCTCGTCGGTGGACACCGGGAAGCCGATCGCCACGGTCGGCCACCGCTGGGAGACGTTGCCGAGGTCGGTCGATGCGGTCACGAGGTTCCCCTGCCGGAGCGGCGTCCTCCCCCGCCGGTCGAGCTCGTCGGCGAGCAGCCGGGTGAGGACCGGGTCGGAATCGGTCGGCTCATAGAGCCGCATCTCTTCGCGGACCTCGGCGGTGGTCCCGGTCTGCAGCGCACAACCGTCCACCAGATCGCGGAACGTGGCGATCATCTCGCGGAGGACGGTCACGTCGGCCGCGCGCAGCCCGATCACCGCCTCGGCGTACGACGGGATGATGTTGGCCGCGGCGCCACCGTTGGTGATGATCCCGTGGACCCGGGCATCGCTTGGGAGATGCTGGCGCCAGCCGTCGATGGCCACGAACAGGCGCACCGCCGCCGACAGCGCATTCCGGCCCTCCTCGGGAGACACCGCCGCATGGGCGGCAAGGCCGTGGAAGCCGATGCGGAGGTTCACGATGCCGAGCGTCGTCTGGCCGACGCCCCACCAATTGCCGCCGGGATGCGACGAGAGGACCGCGACCGCATCGTCGAAGACCCCCGCATCGATGAGGTCGAGCTTGCCGCCACCGGATTCTTCGGCCGGGGTGCCGACGAGCTCGATCGCGATGTCCAGGCGGTCACCGGCCTGGGCGGCCTGCAGGAAGGCCCCGACGGTGCTCATGGCAATGAGGTTGTGGCCGCAACCGTGCCCGAGCTCGGGCAACGCGTCGTATTCGGCAAGGAGGGTGATCGCCTTGCCCGCGGGGCCGATCCGCGCGCGGAACGCTGTTTCAAGCCCGCCGCAATCACGCTCCACCGCATGGCCGTGGCGCTCGAGGAGCGCGGCGATCCGCGCCACGGCACGGCGCTCCTGATAGGCGAGCTCGGGCTCCCCATGGATCCCACGGGAAAGGGCGACAAGCTCGTCCCGCAGTGGACCGCTGATGGGCACGACTGGTATACTGCCCTGCGACGCACATCTCCTCCATTTCGCTCCCGGGCGTGGCGCCGCAGGACCTGCGCCCCCGGCCAGCGGACCCCCTTCACACCGAGTCCGTCCTGATCCGATCCAAATAGCCCGATGGCCCGCCAAAGGCACAAGGAGCACACAGAGCGTTGGAAAACCCAGAGACCACTGCTGCGCAGCCTGAGGACACACCGACCGACCGGCCGGACCCCGCGAGCGAGATCAGCCAGCCGACCGTACGCCCCCGACCGGAGCGCCGGCCGATGCGCGCGCGCGGCGGGGTCAACGGCGCCGCGGCCAACGGCGATGCCGTTGCGCCGGTCGCCACCGGCGCGGCGAACGGGAATGGCGCAGCCGCGACCGTCGCCGAAGCGCCCGCGTCGCCGCGCCCGCAGCCGGAGGCCGCCCCCCAGCGCAAGTGGTACGCGATCACCGAGCTCACCGAGATGAAGCCGCCGCAGATGCTCGAGATCGCAAAGGACCTTGGCATCACCGACCTCGCCGGCGTCACGACGCAGGACGACGTCATCATGCGCATCCTCCAGGCCCAGACCGAGGCCCAGGGCAACATCTTCGCCCAGGGGATCCTCGAGATCGTCGAGGACGGCTTCGGCTTCCTGCGGCGCGCGAACCTGCTGCCGTCCCCCCAGGACGTGTACGTGTCCTCGAGTCAGGTCCGCCGGATCGGCCTGCGCACCGGCGACTTCGTCACCGGGCAGACCCGCCCGCCGAAGGATTCCGAGAAGTACTTCTCGCTCCTGCGGGTGGAGGCCGTGAACGGCATGGATCCCGAGGAGGCTCGCCGCCGTCCGCTCTTCGAGAACCTCGTCCCGGTCTTCCCGGACGACATGTTCGACCTCGAGATCGAAGGCGCGAACCTTTCCCAGCGGCTCATCAACCTGGTGAACCCGCTCGGCAAGGGACAGCGCGCGCTCATCGTGTCGCCGCCGAAGGCCGGAAAGACGACGCTGCTCAAGGACATCGCGAACGGGATCGCCGGCAATCACCCCGACGCGCACATCATGGTCGTGCTCGTCGGCGAGCGGCCCGAAGAGGTCACCGATATCCGTCGCTCGATCAAGGGCGAGGTATTCGCATCCACCTTCGACGAGCCGACCGAGAACCACACCCGCGTCGCCGAGCTCGCGCTCGAGCGCGCGAAGCGGCTGGTCGAGAGCGGCCGGGACGTCGCGATCCTCCTCGACTCGATCACCCGGCTCACCCGTGCGTACAACCTCGCGGTCCCGACCTCGGGGAAGACCCTCTCCGGCGGTATGGACCCGGTCGCGCTCTACCCGCCGAAGCGGTTCTTCGGCGCGGCCCGCAACGTCGAGCATGGCGGGTCGCTCTCGATCTTCGCCACCTGCCTCGTCGACACCGGCTCCCGGATGGACGACGTCATCTACGAGGAGTTCAAGGGCACCGGAAACTCCGAGATGATCCTTGACCGGAAGCTCCAGGAGCGCCGGACCTTCCCCGCGATCAACATCCCCGCCTCCGGCACCCGTCGCGAGGAGCTCCTGCTCGCTCCCGATGTGATGCGCCAGGTCATCCTCCTGCGGAAGATGCTCTCGGCGGTTGGTCAGGTCGAGGGGACCGAGCTCCTGATCCAGCGACTGGCGAAGACGAAGACGAACAAGGATTTTCTCGCCGCGATCGCCAAGTCGATGGAGTCGGACAAGAGCTAGCCATCGACGCTTCGCCGGCACCCCGCAGGCGCGCCGTGCGCATCCTTGCCCTGAGCGATGTCGTTGATGACGCCGCGAATGGACCTGGGGTCCGCGACCGGTTCGGGGATGTGGACCTCGTCATCGGCTGCGGGGACCTGCCGTACGACTACCTTGACCGCGTCACGACCGCGCTCGGCGCGCCGCTCTACGCGGTCCACGGCAACCATGATGTTCCGCCCGAACGCTCCGATGACCCTCATGTCGCCGTGTGGTGGGAGAACATCGACCTTCACGGCCGCGTCGTGAATGCGAGTGGGCTCCTCCTGGGCGGCCTCGGCGGGTCGCCCGAGTACAGCAATGGCCCATACCAATATTCCGAGAGCGCCATCTGGCTGCAGATCATGACGATGGCGCCGCGCCTGCTGCGCAACCGGATCGGCTGCGGCCGGGCGCTGGACGTCCTCGTCACACACGCGCCACCGCGGGCGATCCACGACCGGCCAGATCGCGCGCACCGGGGATTCATCGCGATCCGCTGGTTCCTGAGGATCTTCCGGCCCCGCTATCACCTTCACGGCCATGTGCATCTGTACGACGGGCGCACGATCAGCAGTACGGTCTTCGGCGACACGACCGTGCTGAACGCCTACGGGGCCCGCGAGCTTCAGATCGATGTCCAGTAGGGAGCAGGCCCGCGCCGACTTTCAGACCGCGCGGCGTAAGGCGTTCTGGCGACGGATCCGCAGCTGGCTCTTCCGGGGCGACAACGCGCTCCTCGCGTTCGAGGACGTGCGTCGACAGCTCCATGTCCAAACGCAGCACGAGGGCGGCAACCGCGAGGTGCTGATCGACCAGATCGTCGGTAGCGTGGGCCGCTATCGGGATTTCGACCGCGCGTTCCTGCCCCGCCAAGATCGCACCCATGGCCGCTGGGAGAGCGTCGATCGGGCGCACCACGATGGGCTTGGGCTTCCGGCGATCGAGCTGTACCGGATCGGCGAGACCTACTTCGTGAAGGACGGGAACCACCGGGTGTCGGTCGCGCGCGAGCGTGGTCAGAAGTTCATCGACGCGCGGGTCATCGTCATCGACGCTCCCGCGCCGATCACCTCTGCCGATGACCTCATGGATTGGATCCGCGATCAGGATGCGCTGGCCTTCCACGCGAGGACGCGGATCAGCCAGCTGCGGCCGGGCACGCGCATCGACCTCACCCTTCCCGGCCAGTACGAGAAGCTCATCGCGCACATCGAGACGCACCGCTGGTACCTCGGGATCGAGAATGCGCGCGAGCTCGCCTGGGACGAGGCGGTGCAGAGCTGGTACGACCGGGTCTACCTGCCGACCGTGGAGACGATCCGAGCGAGCGGCGTGCTCAGGGACTTCCCGCATCGCAGCGAGGCCGATCTCTATCTCTGGATCACCGAGCACCACTGGTACCTGCACCAGCAGGGTCTGCCCAAGGGGCATGGCCTCGACCGGATCGTCCGCCGCTACGCGGCCGAGCACTCGCCCCGCCCCCTCAAGCGCCTCCGCCGGACGATTCGCCGGAGGCGGTGACGAGAGAGTCAGGCCGGAGTGGCTTCGCCCATCAGCCGGACGAGCTCGTCGCGGCTCGGGCCGGCCCGCGGCGGTGTCGCAGCCGCCCTGCGACGCTCGGCCATGATCGCCGCGGCGCGCTCGAGCAGCGGCCGGTCCGCCGGAAGGTCGTCCACCGGGTCGAGGAGCTGCTGGCGCCGATTCGTCGCGCGAAAGATCGCCCGGTCCACCGCGGAGGCAGGGAACAGGACCGCCTGAAGGAAGAGCGGGAAGTCGGCGTCGGGGCTCGTCGGGTCACCAGCCTCGCCCCGCCACAGTCGCAGCCGGGCGCGGTCGGCCGCGATCGACGCCCGCACCCAGCCGGCGGCCTGCACGCCCGCCGACGCTTCGAACCCGAGCGCGAGCGACCGCAGATCGGCACCGTGGCGATCGGCGAGGGCCGCGAGCTGCACCGCATGCGCGAGCGCGATGGACAGGCCCCAGCCCCATGACGGATTGGTGTGCGCGAGCGCATCGCCGACCGGCTGCAGACCGAGCACGACCGGCTCCATATCCACGACGACGGAGCGGAGGACATTCCGCAGCTCCCCCATCGGCATGACCCCGCCCAGCGGATCGCTCACCTCAGGGTCCACCAGCGGCGCGATCGGTCCGATCGACCGGGCGGCCGCCATGAAGGCCGGCTCATGGCGCAGCGCCCGCAGCTCGACGTCGTGGGCGCCCGGGCTCAGCGCGAGCGCCCAGGTCCCCGACTCGCCGGGGAACGTCGCGAACCCGAGGTAGCCCAGGTCCCCGCGCGGTCCGAAGAGCGACTGGCTCGTGGGAAGCACCTGCCCGGCGCGGAAGCGGAAGTAGCGACAGTTGTACATGAGGCCACAGTCCTCGGACTCCTCGCGGAAGCGAGGGATGCCGGCCGCGGCAAGCCACTGTGCGGAACGGGTGCCTCGACCTGACGCATCGACGACCAGGTCGGCCGGGATGGTATCGCCGTGGTGGGTACGCACGCCGATGACCCGTGGGGGCACGCCCGGGCCCACGACGAGCTCCTCCACCCGCGCGTCCGCGCGCAGGTCGACCCGCGGCGCACTGGAGACCGCCGCGCGCATGACCGCCTCGACGAACGGCCGACGGCAGGCCAAGCCGACGAGATCGTCGTCCTCCGGCCCCGCACCGCCGGGGACGCGGGTCCGGAAGTCGATCTCGCGAGCTCCGGCGGCCATAAGGGCGGCGAGAACATCCGGAAATTCGTCGCGCAGCACCCTGCGGCCGAGCGCCAAAAACAGATGCGGCTGGCGGAAGTGTCCCACGCCCGGACGCGGCCACTCGTCGAACGCCGCCGCCGCAGCTGACGGCGGATCGGTGCGGTCGCGCTCCAAGATGACGACGTCGTGGCCGCGCCGCGCGAACGCGAGGGTCGCACCCAGTCCCGCGATGCCCGCGCCGATGACCACGATCCGCATCGCGGTATCAGAACACAGCAAGGGGGCGTCGTATCTATGGCCGATGGCGCTTCACGCCAGAGGAGGTGCTCGATGCTCCGTCCCGCCGCGACCGGCCTCGCCACCGCGTTCTTCCGGCTCTACCTTCTCGATGCGTTGGTCCTGGCTCCGGATCGGCCCGCCGCGCTCCTGACGCGGATCGCCGACGCCGGCCTGCCGTTCGCGACCGGCGCGTTCGGGCGGGCGCTTCAGTCGCTCCTGGACGGCGGGCACCTCGCGCCGGCCTCCGAAGGCCGGGTCGCGCTCACGCCGCTGGGGGCGGCCGAGCGGATCGCTGAACGCGAGCGGTGGGCGGCGGCCCTGCCGGTCGTGCAGCACCTGCTCGGGGACGCCGCACCGCCGCGCCCGGCGCGCATCGCCGAGGCGCCCGTGGCCGCCTATCCGGCGCCGGTCGCGGACGCGTACCTGGATCGGGTCCTGCTCGCGACCCTGCGGGAGCGCGTCGCGGCAGCGCGGGAGGGTGGGGCGCCGATCGCGGTCGTGCTCGCCGAGGTGGAGGTCAAGCATCCGAGCGAGGCACAGCGCCGGGCGATGGTCCACCGCGCGATCCGCGCATCGCTCGGCGGCACCGACACGCTCTTTGGCGCGGAGGTGTCGGCGTTCCGATATGGCGACGCGGGGATCGCACTGCTCGCACCGACACCGGACGGGGAGCGTACGGCGCGTCTCGCCGGGGTGGCCCGGGATCGGGTTGACGAGCTGCTCGGGACCATGACCGCGAGCGTGCGGGCGTTCGGCGGCGCGCGGTGGACCGTACGGACCGGTGCGGCGGCGTGGACTGAGGCGCTTGGAACGACGAACGCGCTCTTGCGGGCGGCCCAGGCGGCGCTGGCGGGCGACCGCCGAGAGCGCGACGCCGCGTAGGGTCTAACCGCGCTCGCGGCTGCTCCGCCTGATCGCGCTCACCTCGACACCGGCGAGGCGGTCCCGCCTGGCCGTGGGATCCAGCTCGAAGGCCTGCTGCTTCGCCTGGTATTCGTCGTACGGAACGTAATGCGGGTTCCGGCACATGGTCGTGCCGATGATCGTGAACGGATGCGTCTCGATCCCTCCAAAGATGAGGACCGACCCCGGCAGCTGGTTGGTGTTGTAGGTGCAGACGATGACCGCCGGGTAGCCGAGGACCGCCGCGTTCACCTTCGATTCGAACTCGAGGAGCGCTTCCTGGGATGGCCAGGACGGATCCCCCCAGCCGATGAAGCCGAGGAAACGGATGAGCGTCGCGCCGCGGGCGACCGCGGCGTCGAGCGCGGCCGCGATCTTCGGAATGAGCTTCTCGGCGTCGGGATCCGCGTCGACCAGGACGATCCGGCCTTCACGGAGATCCTGCTCGATGTCCCGCCCGTGATCGGCGGCGATGTAGCCGAGCACCTCGGTGAGCCGCTCCCGCCGGCCGAAGAGTACGGCGACCTGGTCCGGACCCGTGAGCGCGATTGACAGGAAGTCGAGCCGCTCGCGGAGCTCGTCGTCATCGCCATAGAAGAGGCAGATGTGCGATGGCACATCGACCGCGAGGTCAGCGAAGCCGAGTGGGGCGAGCGTCATCGGTCGAATCGTACTCGACCCCGTGACGGAGGAGGCGGCTCTGCGAACGAGCGGCGGCGGCGGCCGGGCAGCCGAAGCCGAACGTGTTCTCGAACGCCTGCTCCGGCCGCAGCGGGACCGCGATCCCCATTTTTCGCAGCGCGGCGAACACATGGCAGAGCGGCAACCCGACGATGTTGCTATAGCAGCCGGCGAACGACTCCACCAGTGCCGCACCCGCCCCTTGGAGCGCATAGCTCCCGGCCTTGTCGAGGGGCTCCCCGGTCGCGACATACGCGGCGATCGCGGCATCGTCTCGCGGGCGCATCGTGACCCGCGACCGGACCCCGAACCGCAGTCGCCTCCCGGCCGCGCCGATCAGGGCGACCTCGGTCCGGACCTCGTGTGCCCGGCCGGACAGCCCCCGAAGCATTACGGTCGCATCCGCGGCGTCGGCCGGCTTTCCGATCCGGTCCGCGCCCAGCTCGATCATCGTGTCGGCCGCGAGCGTCACGATCCCCGGCCGGGCGAGGTGCTCGGCCTTGGACTGCGCCGGATGGGTCGCTGAAGGCTCGTCGATGTCAGCGGCGGATCGGCCGAACGCGACACCGAGGGCGGCGAGGAGATCGATCCGGCGCGGCGATCCCGACGCCAGCATCAACCGCGGCGTCGACCGGTCCTCCACGGCGCCGAGTCTAGGTCTAGGTCCTGTTCTACACTCATAGGTATGGACGTCTCGAAACCTAGAAATGAGCGGGCGCTCCGGATCGGAGAGGCCGCCGAGATCCTGGGCGTGTCGGTGGACACGCTGCGGCGCTGGGCCGAGACCGGTGCGCTGCGCACCACGCGTTCGGGCGGGGGGCAACGGCTCGTCTCGGCCGCCGAGGTTCGCCGGCTGCTCGGCAAGCGGCGGGCGGTCCTGCCGCTGCGTCCGGTCGTGGCGCAGTCCGCACGCAATCGCTTTGCCGGGATCGTCACGAAGGTCCGGATCTCCGGGGTCGCGGCCACGGTCGAGATCCAGGCCGGCCCGCACCGCCTGGTGAGCCTCATGACCGCCGAGGGTGCCCGCGAGCTCAAGCTGCGGCCGGGTGACGAAGCGATCTGCATCGTGAAGGCGACGAATGTCATCGTGGAGGTACCCTCATGACCCAGCGATCCCCCGATCGTCCGCTGTCGCGCGTTCCGCTCGCGATCCTGCTGGTGCTCCTGTTGGTGGGACTCGTGCTCGGCGCGTGCGCCTCGGGCAAGCAAGTCACTCCGTCGCCGTCGACCGCTGCGACGGCGAGCACGGCGGCCGGCGCGCCGGCGCGTCCCACGATCCTGCTGGCCACGACCACGAGCACCCAGGACTCCGGCCTGCTCGATGTCCTCATCCCGGACTTCGAGAAGCGGACGGGGTATGTGATCAAGACGTCGGCGGTGGGGACGGGCGCGGCCCTGGCGATCGGCGCCAAGGGCGACGCCGATGTCGTCCTGGTCCACGCGCCCAAGAACGAGAAGGAGTTCATGGCCGCGGGGAACGGCTCACGGCGGATCTTCGTGATGCACAACGACTTCATCCTCGTCGGGCCCTCCTCCGACCCGGCCGCCATC
>DATCNH010000037.1:0-7938 GCA_036565345.1 Candidatus Limnocylindria bacterium
GTCCGGCGGCTCACGATCGGGATCGAGGAAGAGTTCCAGATCGTCGATGCGGCCGGCCAGCTAAAGAGCCACAGCGAAACGCTCCTCAACGCGGCGCGGCCGCATCTCGGCGAGCGGGTGAAGCCGGAGATGCTGCAGTCGGTCATCGAGGTCGGCACGAAGATCTGCGCTGATATCTCCGAGGCGCGCGAGGAGATCGGGCAGCTCCGGGGGACGCTTGCCGCGCTCCTCGCCCGCGACGGCTTGCGGCTGGCCTCTGCCGGCACGCACCCGTTCTCGCATTGGCAGGACCAGTCGGTCACCGAGGAGGAGCGGTACAAGGTGCTCGAGGAAGAGCTCCAGGACGTCATCCGCGAGCTCCTGATCTTCGGCCTCCATGTCCACGTCGGTATCCCGGACCGCGAGGCGCGCATCGAGGTGATGAACGAGGCCCGGTACTTCCTCCCGCATCTCCTCGCCATCTCCTCGTCGAGCCCGTTCTGGCTCACCCGGAACACCGGTCTCAAGTCGTATCGCCAGATCATCTGGCAGCGGTTCCCGCGGACCGGGATCCCGCCCGAGTTCGGCTCGTACGACGAGTTCGAGAATTACGTCGAGCTCCTCGTGCGCACGAAATGCATCGATGACGGCAAGCGGATCTGGTGGGACCTGCGGCCGCACGCGTTCTACCCGACCATCGAATTCCGCATCTGCGACGCGGCGACGAGGATGGAGGAGACGCTCTGCATCGCCGCGCTGGTACAGGCGATCTGTGCGAAGCTCCTGGTGCTGCGCGAGCGGAATCTCGGCTTCCGGCGGTACCTGCCGCAGCTCATCCAGGAGAACAAGTGGCGCGCGATGCGCGGCGGGCTGGATGCCAGGCTCATCGACTTCGGGACCGAGCGCGAGGTACCGATGCGTGAGCTCTGCGAGGAGCTGCTCGAGTTCGTCGACGATGTGGTGGATGTCCTGGGCTCGCGCCGGGAGGTCGAGTACCTCCGGACCCTCGTTCGTGAGGGGACGAGCGCCGACCGTCAGATCGCGGTGTTCGGGCGGACCGGCCACCTACACGCCGTCGTCGACGCGGTCGCCGCGGAGACGGTGGAGGGCGTGCCGCTGGTCGCGCTCGACCCCTAGTTCGTTCCGGCGAGCTCGAGTGCCGCATGCGCGACGGGAGAGCGCGCTACCACCCCTTCACCAACGTAGAATGCCGAGATGGAACGGCAAAAGTTCTACGTCACGACGGCGATCGCGTACGTGAACGATCGCCCCGGTCTGCACCACGCGTACGAGTTCACCGGTGCCGACGCGCTCGCGCGCTTCCATCGTCAGCGCGGGCGCGACGTCTACTTTTTGACGGGCACCGATGAGAACGCGACGCGCAACGAGCGAGCGGCGAAGGAACAGGGCATCGAGACGCGGGCCCTCGTCGACAAGCATGCCGCGCAGTTCAGGCAGATGGCCGACGTTTGGGAGATCTCCTACGACCGGTTCATTCGCACGACGGACCCGGACCACATCGCCGGTGTGCAGGAGTTCGTTCGACGGTGGATCGCGAATGACGACGTGTACCTTTCCACCTACGAAGGCTTGTACTGCACGAAATGCGAGGCCTTCTACGAGGAAGGGGATCTCGTCGACGGGCGCTGCCCGATCCATCCGGACGATCCGTCGAACATCCAACGGCTCAAGGAGGAGAACTACTTCTTCCGGCTGTCCAAATACGAGCGGCGGCTGAAGGACCTTTACCGCGATCATCCCGAGTTCTGCGTGCCGGAGATCCGCCGCAACGAAGTGTTGGGTTGGCTCGACCGTGGGCTCAAGGACGTCAGCGTGTCGCGCAAGAACCTCGCCTGGGGCATCCCCTTTCCGGATCACCCGGATCACGTGGTCTACGTCTGGTTCGATGCGCTGATCAACTACGCGACCGGCGTGGGCTTCGGGTCCGACGAGGAGAAGTTCAAGCGGTGGTGGCCGTGTGACGTACACGTCATTGGCAAGGACATCACCCGGTTCCACTGCATTTACTGGCCGGCGATGCTCATGGCCGCTGGGATCGAGCTCCCCCGCAAGGTGTTCGCGCACGGTTTCCTCGCGTTCGGAGAGAGCCGACTCTCGCGCTCGAGCGGGAACATGATCGATCCGATCGCGGCCGCCAGCGAGTGGGGCGTGGACGCGATCCGGTATCTGGTCCTGCGCGAGGCCCCGTTCGAGAAGGATTCACCGATCAGCCCGGAGCAGTTCAATTCTCGCTTCAACGCCGACCTCGCCAACGGTCTGGGCAACCTGGTGTCCCGCACGATGAAGATGGTCGAGACCTACGCCGGCGGCCTCGTGCCCGCAGCCGACGGCGCGGGGGAGTCTGAGCGCGCGGTGGCGGACGCCGCCGCGGCGGCGATCGCCGCACACGAGGTGGCCGCCGCGCAGCTCCACTTCGCTGACGCGCTCGCGGCGATCTTCGGGCTGGTCGATGCGGCGAACAAGCATTACCAGCGGACCCAGCCGTGGCAGGCGGCGAAGGACCCGGCGCGCTCCGCCGGCGTCGGGCCGGCACTGTACGCAGGATTGGAGGCGGTCCGTCTCGCGGCGCTGCTGCTGTGGCCCTACCTGCCGAACGTTGCCGAGCGCATCGCCGCGCAGCTCGGGCTGCCCTCGCCCGAGCACGTCGTCTGGGACGAGGTCGCCCGGTGGGGCATCCTTCGGGCCGGTGTCCCGGTCACCGTGGGCCCGCCGCTCTTCCCCCGGCTCCAGTCGGCCACCTCGGCCACGCCGGCCACGCCGGCCACGCCGGCCTGACCACGCCGCCGGCGTCGTGATCGACGCGCACGCGCACCTCACCGACGCGCGCCTCGCCCCGGAGGCCGACCGGATCGTTGCCCGGGCCGCGGCCGCGGGCGTCCGGCGGATCCTGACCTGTGGCGAGGACGTGCTCTCCAGCCGCGCGGCGCTCGCGCTCGCGCACGCGCAGCCCGGCGTCCGCGCCGCGGTCGGGATCCACCCGCATCGGTCGGCTGCCCTCGATGACACCGCGGTCGCCGAGCTGCGCCGGATGGCGGCCGATCCGCTCGTGGTCGCCATCGGCGAGATCGGCATCGATCACTCCGGCCGGAGCGCCGCGCCGCAGATCCAGGAGGTGGCGTTCCTCGCGCAGCTCGATCTCGCCGAGGAGCTCGGACTTCCCGCGGTGGTGCATGTCCGCGACGCCGGCCCGGCGGTCCGGCGCCTGATCGCGGGCCGACGCCTGCGCGCGCAGCTCCACTGCTATAGCGAGGGACCGGACGAAGTGCCCGCCTGGCTCGACCTCGGATTCACGATCTCGTTCGCCGGCACGGTGACGTTCAAGGCGAACGCCGCGCTGCGGGCCGCCGCTGCGGCCGTCCCGGGCGACCGCCTGCTCATCGAGACCGATGCCCCGTATCTTGCTCCCGAGCCGCACCGCGGCGGGCGGAACGAGCCGGCGCTCATCACGGCGACCTACGCCGCGGTGGCTGCGGCGCGCGGGACGACGATCGATGCGCTCACCGACGACGTCGCGGCCGGCGCGGCGCGGCTCTTCGGCGCGCGCTGGTGACCCGCCGGCGCGCGCTCGTCGCGATCCTGCTCGTCGCGCTCTCGCTCACCGCCGGCGGCGCCACGGTGCTCGCCGCGGCCCACGGGGGCGGCCCGCCGGCCGAGCGGGTCGAGCGCGCGGTGGCCGCGATGGAAGCGCTGCGCGGGGTGCGCTTCACGTTCGAAGCCACGAGCCGGGCGAGCGGCGAGGCGCCGGTGGGCGGGGAGCTCGTCACCACGGTCCGGGGCAACGGGGAGCTCGCGCCGCCGGACCGCCTGCATCTGGCGGTCGAGGTCGCGGGGATGTCCCACGACATCGTCCTGAGCGGCGACCGCGCCTGGGTGGACGGGCGGCGCGTCGCCCGCGGTTCGGTAGGCCCGCTCGGCCGTCCCCTCGCAGCCCTCGAGGCGATCCGCGGAGCCGGCACGATCCGGGCGCTTGGCCTCGGGTGGGCCGGCGGGGTCACCGCGCGCTTCCAGATCGCGCTCGGGCCAACGGACCTGCTCGACCGGCTCGGGCCGGGCGCGGGGGTCGCGGCGGGGTCCTCCGGAGTGATCGAGGTGCACCTTGGCCTGTTCGACGACCGCATCCGGGCCCACTCGTTCCGGGTCTTGCAGGCGGCGGAGGGGGCGGACACCGGTCTCGACCGGGTCGAGACCAGCTACCGGCTCGACTATGCGGCCTGGGACGTCCCGGTGACGATCCGGGAACCGGAATAGCCCCGCGGGCGTCTCCACCTGCAACAGGCGAAAGAAGGCAGGTGACCCATGAAGCGCCCGAAGAAGCCCCGCGTGCTCCTCCCGGTGGTCCTGCTGGCGGTCGTCCTCGCGGCGTGCTCAGCGGCGACCTCGGCGCCCGCGTCGACGCGCTCCGCGTTCGGCGACAGCGCGTTGACCAGCACCGGTGCGAAAGCCGGCGTGGCCGTCGGCGCGCCGACATCAGCCGGCGCGGGCAGCCCCGAGCAGGCGGCGAAGGGGAACGGGGTTCCGGTGCCACAGGCCTTCGACCCCGACCGCGCGCTCATCCTCAGCGCGAGCATCGCGCTGCGCGCAGCGGACCCGTGGGCGATCTCGGATAAGGCCCAGCAGGTCGCGACCGCCCTCGGCGGCGACGTCACGGGGCTCAGCCAGAGCGGGCGGAGCGACGACCGCAGTGCGAACCTCGTCCTCCGGGTCCCCTCCGACCGGTTCAACGAGGCCCTCCGCCAGCTGCGCGGCCTCGACGCCGAGGTCGTGTCCTCGAACGTGGACGGGAAGGACGTCACCGACCAGTTCGTCGACCTCAAGGCCCGCCTCGCCGCCAAGCAGGCCGAGGAGCAGCGCTACCTCGCGCTCCTCGCCCGGGCGGACAAGATCGACGACATCCTGAAGATCGACCAGGCGCTCGTGGCGGTCCGCACCCAGGTGGAGCAGCTGACCGGGCAGATCAACGGGATCTCCCAGCGCACGAAGTTCTCGACGATCAGCGTGTCGATCGCCCCGGCCGTGCCGGCGATCACCGCCGACCCGAAGGCCTGGGACCCCGCGCGCACGATCGCCACGGCCGTCGCCGCACTTGCCCTGGTGCTCCGCGGGGTCGCCGACCTGGCGATCTGGCTCGTGATCTTCGGCTGGATCCCGCTCGTGATCCTGGGCGGGGTGCTGCTCGTCGGCCGCGCCGCCCTTCGGGGCCGCCGCACCGAAGCGCGCCCGGCGGCCTGAGCGTTCCGCCGCGAGGCGATGACGGGCCCGCCGATCAGGCGGGCCCGTCTCCCTACTCCCGATCAGACGCCGATCGCTGCCGGGGACCGCCTCAAGGCGTCTGCGTCCGAGATCGGTTCGGCGACTGCAGGTCGTAGACCAGTGCGTCGGGCCGCAGGGGCGTTCGCAGGCCACGCACCAGGCCGCGCACGAACCACAGGCTCCGCGCTCCGCCCCGGGGTCGCCGGAGATGGAGCGCGTCAAGGGCTGCCGGTAGCAGCGCCCGCAGGACGAACAGATCCCAGATCACCGGGAGGATCTCGGTCCGGTGGCGTCGCAGCGCCTTCGCGCAGATCGCGCCGATGCCGTACCACGCGCGTCGCGCATGCACGCGGCCGTCACGGAACGTCCGGAACCCGTGGTGGGTGACCGCTGCGGCAGGGGTCTCGTAGAGCGAGTAGCCGGCAAGGAGCGCGCGGATCGCCACATCGCGGTCGTCGCCCGAGCGGAACGGCCCTCCCGGACCGATCGTGGGATCGAAGCCGCCCAGCGCGAGGATCGCGGATCTCCGGACGGCCATACAGGCGCCCATCCCGTCAGGTGCCAGGCCACGCAACGACCGGCGCTCGCCCTCTCGCTGTGGCTGGTACGCGGGAACGAACCCGGCCTGCGGGTCGTGCGGGCCCGCGTCCACCCGCCCAAAGACGACCGCCACCTGGGGGCGGTCGGCGAACGGGGCGGTGATCAAGGCGAGCCAGTCGGACGCCACGACGCAGTCGTCGTCGGTGCAGGCGATGATCTGGCCCCGTGCGTGCGCCAGCCCGAGAACGAGCGCTCCGCCTTTCCCGACCGCGTCGGCATGGATGTACTGAAGGCGGTGGTCGGAAAGAAGATGGCCGAGTGCGGTCGCGGTGTCGGGGCCGTCGGTCTGATCGACCACGATGACCTCGAACGAGCGGTCTGGGCTCGCCGAGCTGGCCAGGATCGCTGCGACCGCGGTCGCGGCCTGGGCCGGTCGGTCGGCGGTGCAGACCACGACCGTCACGGCCGGTGCTGATCCCATCCGCCGATTGTGAACGAATCCGTGGGCATCCAGGCCGGTGGCGCCGCCGCACGCCGGCGGCGATGGGGCGCTATCCTGCCGCGGATGGCCGATGACGTCCGCGTCCGTCCGCTGACCGAGCTCGATATCGAGGCGGTCACTCGGATCGACGAGCGCATCACCGCCCGCTACCGGCCGGAGGCCTGGGAGCGGCGGATCGCGTACTACCTGCGCCGCGATCCGGACGCCTCGCAGGTGGCCGAGGTCGGCGGAAAGGTCGTCGGGTTCATGCTCGGCGAGGTCCGAGGCGGCGAGTTTGGCCTCGATGAGCCAACCGGCTGGATCGAGTTCTTCGGCGTGGATCCCGACACGCGCGGCCGGAATCTTGGCCGGCGGCTTTGCGACGCGCTGCTCGCGCATTTCCGGACGCAGGGAGCGCAGGTCGCCCGCACGATGGTCGCGGACCGCGACGCCGAGATCGCGGGCTTCCTCGGCGCGATGGGCTTTGCCGCCGCGCCGCTCACCGCGCTGGAGAAGCCGCTCTAACCCGCTCTAGCCGGGTCGGCCGGCCTGCCGGCGACGGCGCGCCACGCCGCCGGTTTGCGTTACCGCGCGCACACGGTACCGTCGGTGGCGCATGGGCTCGTCGGCGGATCCGCTCATCGGTCTCGCCGTTCTCATCGGTGCGATCGCGCTCGCGATCTTCGTCGGGGTCAGCGGTGCGATCGTCGTCTTCACCCTGCGGTTCCGTGACCGCGGCGCAGCCGCGGGACCCCCGGCCGAGGTCCCGCAGATCCATGGCGATCGGCGGCTGGAGATCCTGTGGACCGCCGCGCCGCTCGCGGTCCTCGCCGTCGTGTTCGTCGCCAGCCTGGTGACGCTGGGCCAGGTGGGGCGCACCGCAACCTTCGGCTCGGCCGAGCCGCCGGTGGTCATTCGGGCGATCGGGCATCAGTGGTGGTTCGAATTCGCCTACGCCGACGGCTGGAGCGTGCCGAACGAGGTCCACATCCCGGTCGGTGCTCCGGTGGAATTCCGGGTGACCGCGCAGGACGTGCTGCACGACCTCTGGATCCCGGAGCTGGGCCTGAAGACCGACCTCGTGCCAGGCCGGGAGAACGTGATCCGGGTCTACACCGGCCGAGCCGGGACCTATGACGGCGTCTGCGCCGAATTCTGCGGGCTCGAGCACGCCTGGATGCGGTTCCGGGTCGTCGCCGAGCCCCGTGCGGCCTACGAACGCTGGATCGCCGGTCAGGCCGCCGCCCGGGCGACCCCCGCGGCGTCTGCGGCGGACGGCGAGCGGGTGTTCCTCGCGAACGTCTGCGTGTCCTGCCATGCCGTTCGCGGTACCTCCGCGAGCGCGACAATTGGCCCGGAGCTCACGCATCTCGCCAGCCGGGCGAGGCTTGCCGGCGGCGTCCTGCCCAACGATCCCGCCGCCCTGCGCTCCTGGCTCGAGGATCCGCAGCGCTACAAGCCGGGCGCATTCATGCCCCAGGTCAAGCTCGCACCGAGTGATCTCGACGCGCTGGTCGCGTACTTGGCAGCGCTCCGATGAGCGCAGTGACCGCGGCGCCTCCCATCCCGCGCCCGGCGTTCGCCACGGCGAGCTGGCTGCGCACGGTCGATCACAAGGACGTCGGCCTGCTCTACATCCTGCTCGGTCTTGCCTTCTTCGTGATCGG